>JABSSB010000125.1 GCA_013214715.1 Paracoccaceae bacterium
TGGTGCCTGCGGGCATGCGTTTGGCTGATTGCCAGACCGGAGCCCGCCATGCCCCTGCCCCCGCTACCTGACGCTGATTGGGTCGATACCAAGGACACCCTGCATCTGTTTTTGCAGATCATCGGCAAAATCCGCCTGGAAACGCATCCCAAGCTGAACCATTGGTGGCATGTGACGCTTTATCCGCATGTGCGCGGCCTGACCACCGGGCGCATCCCCTATGGCACTGGCGGGTTCGAAATTCTCTATGACAGGGTCGATCACGAGGTCACGCTGTCTCGGCATGACGGGCGGCAAAGCGGGTTTTCCGTGCCCGGCCTGACGGTGGTCGAGTTTTACGATGCCCTCTTTTCGCGGCTCAACGCATTTGATCTCGACATCCAGATCAAGGCCGAACCCTATGACACCAAATCCAAGACACCTTTTGCCAAAGATACCGCCCCCGCGCCTATGATGCGCAGGCCGTGACGCAGTTCTGGCGCGCGCTTTGCGTGATTTCAGGCGTTTTTGAAACCTAACGTACCACCTTCGTGGGCAAACAGACCCTCGTCCAGCCTTGTTGGCACAGCTTCGATCTGGTCGTGACGCGCTTTTCCCGAGAGGCACACCCGCTGCAAGGCGGCACGCAATCGGATCGGTAGGCCTATTCCCACGCCGTGATCTCGGTCGGGTTCTGACCCGGCGATGACAGCTGCCCCGAAGCTGCCTTTTTAGCTATGCCTATCCCGAACCCGACGGCATGGCGCAAATCCTGCTGGCGCCCGATACCGCCGTCTGGGCCGAAAAGAATGGCGGCGCGCTGGCGATCCTGACATATGACGACGCCCGGCCGGCTGAAGATCCGTCCCAAGCGATTCTGTCCTTTTTGCACAGCCTCTATGACGGGGCAGCCAATCGCTGCGGATGGCCGACACAGGATGTCTGGCACGACCACGCCTGAGAAGCGGCCGATACCGTTAACATGCGCCAATTGGCCCCAGAGATTTCCAAAACGCGACGTCCCAAGCTCAAGACGTGACGATTTTGCCCTGTCTCCCGCCCCGCTTCGCTTATATCAAGCGGGACATGGAATTCGAAAGGCGGGCAAAGTCGCCCAGCCCATAGTGAGGAGAAAACGCCGATGAAGGTGCTCGTGCCCGTCAAGCGCGTGATCGACTATAACGTGAAGGTTCGCGTCAAAGCGGACGGTTCCGGCGTCGATCTGGCCAATGTGAAAATGTCGATGAACCCCTTTGACGAGATTGCCGTCGAAGAGGCCATCCGCCTGAAAGAAGCTGGCAAGGCTGATGAAATCATCGCCGTGTCGATCGGCGTGAAGCAGGCGCAGGAAACCCTGCGCACCGCGCTGGCCATGGGCGCCGACCGCGCGATCCTGGTCGTGGCCGCCGATGACGTGCATGCCGATATCGAACCGCTCGCCGTTGCCAAGATCCTCAAAGCTGTGATCGATGAAGAGCAGCCGGGCCTTGTGCTCTGTGGCAAGCAGGCGATCGACAATGACATGAACGCCACTGGGCAGATGCTGTCGGCTCTGCTGGGCTGGTCTCAGGCGACCTTTGCCTCCGAGGTGGACGTGGATGGCGACACCGCCACCGTGACCCGCGAAGTCGATGGCGGTCTGCAGACCATCAAGGTCAAGATGCCCGCGATCATCTCGGTCGATCTGCGCCTGAATGAGCCGCGCTATGCCTCGCTGCCCAACATCATGAAAGCCAAGAAAAAGCCGCTGGATGAAAAAACCGCCGCCGATTACGGCGTCGATGTCACCCCGCGTCTGGAAATCGTCGGCACAGCCGAACCGGCCGAACGCGCTGCCGGAATCAAAGTGGGCTCGGTCGACGAGCTGGTCGAGAAACTCAAAGAAGCGGGGGCTGTATAATGGCTGTTCTTCTGCTGGCTGAAGTCAACAATGGTGAACTGGCGATGGACGCGACCGCAAAGGCCGTGACCGCCGCCAAAGCTCTGGGCGATGTGACGGTTCTGGCCGCGGGCGGCTCTGCTGCCGCTGCGGGCGAAGCCGCTGCCAAGATCGACGGTGTGTCCAAGGTTCTCGTGGCCGAAGACGAAACGCTGGGCCACCGTCTGGCCGAAAGCACTGCTGCGCTGATCGCCGGTCTGGCCGATGGCTATGAGCATATCGTGGCCCCTGCCACGACCGACGCCAAAAACGTGATGCCCCGCGTGGCCGCGCTGCTGGACGTGATGGTGATCTCGGACGCCACTGCCGTGATCGACGGCGCCACGTTCGAGCGTCCGATCTATGCCGGCAACGCGATCCAGACGGTGAAATCCTCGGACGCGACAAAAGTCGTGACCTTCCGCACCGCGAACTTTGATGCGGCAGGCGAAGGCGGCGCGGCAGCGGTCGAAGCCATCTCGGTCGGTGCGGCAGATGGGCTGTCGGAATGGGTCGAAGACAAGGTCGCCGAAAGCGATCGTCCTGAACTGACTTCGGCTGGCGTGGTTGTCTCGGGCGGCCGTGGCGTTGGCTCCGAAGACGATTTCAAGCTGATCGAAACCCTCGCAGACAAGCTGGGCGCGGCTGTGGGCGCCTCGCGTGCAGCGGTTGATTCGGGCTATGCCCCGAACGATTGGCAGGTGGGCCAGACCGGCAAGGTCGTCGCGCCTGATCTCTATGTTGCCGTCGGCATTTCCGGTGCGATCCAGCACCTGGCCGGTATGAAAGACAGCAAGATCATCGTCGCGATCAACAAGGACGAAGAGGCCCCGATCTTTCAGGTGGCCGACTATGGTCTGGTCGCTGACCTCTTCGACGCGGTCCCGGACCTGACTAGCAAGCTGGGCTAAACCCCGTAACGCGCCCCACCCGCGCAGGCCTCGCCTGCGCGCACAGGGGATCAGATCACGCCCTTGCCGATCGCGGTCGACAAGGGTTTTTTTATGCCTTGGCCCCGTCGTAGGATGTTTCAGGCCGTTCTGGCGCTTTGGGCCTGATGCAATGTCGCGGCAAGTTCTCGCAAGGTGAACGGCTTTCGTAAAATCGCCTGCTGCGCCAAAGCCCCGGTCAGACTGCCATAGGTCTCTGGCGCAAAGCCGGTCATGAAGACCGGACAAATCTTTGGGTAAAGCGCCAGCAGATCTGTGACCACGCTGGGGCCACGATCTCCATCGGCCAGAACGATATCGCACAGGACAATGTCAAACCCGTCATTCTCGCGCGCGGCCCGAAAGGCTTCGTCCCGGCTGGTGGCAATGACGGCCTGGAAATTCAGACTGAGAAGCTGTTTTTGCAACAAACCGGCAAGCTCGTGATTGTCCTCGATCACCAAAACGCTTTCCGTGGTGGCCTGCCAGACATAGCCCGGAGTTTGCGTCGCAAAGGACGCACGCGTCTTGCTCCGCGGCATCAGCAGGGACACGGTGGTGCCTTTGCCTTTGATGGAATCGATACGCAGTTCTCCGCCGGATTGTTTGACGAAGCCATCCACCATCGACAAACCAAGCCCTGAGCCTTTCCCAACCGGTTTGGTCGTAAAGAACGGATCGCGCGCCTGGCGCATCACGGGGTCTGTCATGCCGCTGCCCGTGTCGCGCAGGGCGATTTCGACATAGTCCGGGCCGGTGTCGTGGTTATGGCCAGCGGATCGATTGCGGCAAGACAGGGTAATCCGCCCTGCTCCGTCAATCGCATCGCGCGCGTTCACGGTCAGGTTCACCAACGCCTCTTCCAACGGCGCCGGATCGGCATCGATCAGCCAGGTATCCACCGCCAGATCAAGATCAAGGCGGATATCTGCCCCGGTCAGGCGATCCAACATGGACGCGATCCCGCAGATCGTATCCACCACATTCACCTGCGTCGAGCGCAGCGGCTGTTTGCGGGCAAAAGCCAACAGCCGATGTGTCAACTCGCCCCCCCGCTTGGCCGCGGCGATAATGCTTTCGACCAATTCCCGATCGCTGCGCTTGTCATATTGCAGCAATTCCGCAGCCCCCATGATGGCCGCCAGAATATTGTTGAAATCATGCGCCACCCCACCGCTGAGATGCCCGATGGTTTCCATTTTCTGCGCCTGCCGCAGCTTGGCCTCTGTCTCGATCTGATCCGAGACATCCTGCACCATGCCGCTGAACCCGCAGGGATTGCCATGCGGATCGCGCAGCACAATCGCCGTTTGACGCATATGACGCAGGTTCCCATCGGGATGCAGAACACGGTATTCGGCGTTGAAATAGTCGTCTTGCGAGCCCTCGAAATCCTCAAGGCGCTTCAGCCCCTCGATGTCGTCAGGATGCACAAGGTCAAAAAACGCGTCAATGCTGCCGGTGAAGTCGTCAGGCGAGACGCCAAACAGCTCAAGCGTTTCCGCTGACCACAGCAGTTCTTCGTCTTCGGTCACTTCCCAAGTGCCAATTTTGGCAACGCGATGCACCTCTCGCAACAGCCCCGTGCGAAGCTTGGGTTCCTTGCGCTGCTGCCTCATGACGTGCCCCGCTGCCTCCCTGCACGCGCGCGATCGGTCGTCAGTTTTTCCAGCCGGTCATCGCAAAGCAAGGTTTTTTTGACTGTGTTTCGCCGCAGGCCTGCGGCGTACAGCCGCGTGTGTCATCACATATGCACAGCCTGCCCCACATGGTAGCCGCGCGGCGATGCCGGGTTTTCGGCCTGGCCCTGCTGCGTCGCGGCGTCTGAGTCATAGACAAATCGCGCGCAAACGCTAAAGCATGTGAGCGACAGACAGGAAAGGCTTGGATCCCATGGCAGACATCAAAAGCGTAGGTGTGATCGGCGCCGGGCAAATGGGCAACGGGATTGCGCATGTGCTGGCCCTTGCCGAATATGACGTTGTGCTCAGCGATGTCAGCGCCGACGCCCTGACCCGTGCGGTGGATACGATCCGCACGAACATGGTCCGGCAGGTCAGTCGCGGCAAGATCGATGAGGCCACGATGGACACCGCTCTGGGCCGCATTGTCACCTCGCAGGATATGGCCGTGGTGGGACAAACCGATCTTGTGATCGAATCCGCGACCGAGCGTGAGACGATCAAACAGGCGATCTTCGAGGATGTTCAGCCACATCTGAAACCGACCACGATCCTGACCTCCAACACCTCGTCGATCTCGATCACGCGACTGGCCTCGCGCACCGACCGGCCCGAACGCTTCATGGGGTTTCACTTCATGAACCCGGTCCCGGTCATGCCGCTGGTTGAACTGATCCGGGGCATTGCGACGGACCAACCCACCTTTGACGCCTGCCAGACCGTGGTGGACAAGCTTGGCAAGACCTCCGCCAGCGCCGAAGACTTTCCCGCCTTCATCGTGAACCGCATCCTGATGCCGATGATCAACGAAGCGGTCTACACGCTTTATGAAGGGGTCGGAAATGTCGAATCCATCGACAGCGCGATGAAACTTGGGGCAAACCACCCGATGGGCCCGCTGCAACTGGCGGATTTCATCGGGCTCGACACCTGCCTGGCGATCATGAATGTGCTGCATGACGGGCTGGCCGACACGAAATACCGCCCCTGCCCGCTGCTGACCAAATATGTCGAAGCCGGATGGCTGGGCCGCAAATCGCAACGCGGCTTCTATGATTACCGCGGCGACGTACCGGTTCCGACCCGGTAGAAAGGAAACACTCCCGCGCGCCCCTTTGCGCCGCCTGCGGCGGTCGCCGGGGCCCTTGGGCCGGGCGCCGCATCCCTGCGGGCTGCGGCGCTGCACCGCTCAAAACTGGGCACATCCCCAATTTCTTCTCTTGAAAAATACCCCCGCCGGAGGCCAGCTGCTGCAAGGACGCTTGCCCGCGCCGCCGCAGAGGCAGCGCGTATCACATCGGCGTACTCAGGTCGCACCAAATGCTGAAAGGACCGGTCAATCGGTCAGGGACAGCGTGTGGTCACGTAGCCAGGCCATGAACTGGCGCGGGTCATTGCCCATCTCATCCACCTTGGCCGGATCCAGCGGATGCCCCACAATCGGCCCCTGCGGCTTGTTGAGCGCATGCACGATCTCATGCAACAGCAAGCCCTGCCGCAACACCGGAGAGACCTGATTGGCAATCTGATACAACCGCGAATTGGCGCCGGGGAATTTCATCGGCACCACGGTCGCGCCGGATTTACGGATCATCTTGGCCGTGAACACATTCCACTCCGCCTCGATTGCGGGGCCGAACCATGTCTCGGAATGAGCCACCACACCCGACGGAAACAGCGCCACGACACCTCCGGCTTTGAGATGCGCCATCGCCTCGGCGCGCATCTTCACGCCTTTGCGCTGCGCCTCGGGATCATGCGGAAACGGAACCGGGATCATGTAAGAGCCCGCGACCTCGTCCAGATCGGTCAGAAGCGACCGGGTCAGAATGCGGTAATCATCGCGCACCCGCCCAATCAGATCGGCAAAGATCATGCCATCGACCATACCATGCGGGTGATTGGCCACCACGATGACCGGGCCAGTCGCCGGGATGCGCGCCAATTGCTCGGCCGGGGTGGTCAGGTCGATCCCCATCACATCCAGCGCCGCGCGCCAGAATTTCTGCCCCCGCGGCGCGCCTTGGCGTTCGAATTCCTTGATCAACCGCAGCACCGTCAACTTGCCGGTCAGCGCTTCGATCACGCGGATCAGCGCCGATTTGCGCGGGTCTTCAAAGGTCGTCGCATAAGACAGCCGTCGCCGATCGTAGCTTCTGAAATCGACCGTGCCCAGATCCTCATCGACCTTGGCGCGTGCAGGCGAGGTATTTTGAAAGCTGTCTACCACGTGGCCGTTCCGTTCTGTCCTGTCACGCGGGGCGTTCAGAACCCTTCGCCAAACTTGTCCGCGACCAATTCCTCGATCGCATCGGCCAATGCGTCGGCATCATCCCCCGCCGTTTCGATGTCAATAGTCGTTCCCTTGGCCGCTGCCAACATCAAAAGTCCCATGATGCTGTCACCCGAGGCGCTCATGCCATCGCGGGACACCGTGACCTGCGCCGCATAGCCTTCGGCCAGCTCCACAAGCTTGGCCGAAGCCCGCGCATGCAGACCTTTTTCATTCACAATCTTCAACGTTTTAATGGTCATCGTGTCGTTGTTCCAAGTCCGTCAGGCCCGCGGAATGCGGCGGGCATCAATGTATTTTCGTCCAGCATCCATCGCGACATCTACGGCCCGCTCAAGTGGCAGACGGCGGGATTTCGCCAATTTCAGCAGCAAGGGCAGGTTGGCACCGTAAAGGATCAGCCGGTTTTCTGCCATACAGGCCGGTAAAGACAGATTCGACGGAGAGCCGCCAAACAGATCGGTCACCACGACCACCCCGTCCCCGTCATCCACCGCATCCGCGGCGGCGCTGATTTCGGCTTTCTTGTCGTCGCGGTCATGATCCGCTTCGATGGTAATGGCGCGAATGCCCTGCTGGCGTCCCAGCACATGCTCCACCGCCGAGAGATACTCTCGAGCCAACCCGCCATGGGCCACAATCACGATGCCGATCACTGGTCAGGTCCCGCGCGCTGCTGTCTTCCGTTCCATTTCGTGATGCCTAATTGACACCTGCACATCCTCTTCCGCAAGCACAGATGCAAGTCTTTCGGCCAGCGTCACCGATCTGTGTTGCCCGCCGGTGCAGCCAAAGCCGATCGACAGGTGTGATTTGCCCTCTTCGCCATAAGCCGGCAACAGAAATCGGGTCATGTCGGAGACCCGATCAAAAAACGGCGCAAAGCGCGCATCGGCCATGACGTGATCCTGCACCGCCTGATCCTGCCCGGTCAGGCCGCGCAGTTCGGGCACCCAATATGGATTTCTCAAAAACCGCACGTCAAACACCATGTCCAGCCCCGGCGGCATACCGCGTTTGTAAGAAAACGAATGCAGCACCACCGACAATCCCTGCGCCGCACTGCCCTTTGCGAACCACGCCCGGATTGCGGCGCGCGTGTCATGCACCGTCAGGCTGGTCGTGTCGATCACCACATCGGCCAGATCGCGCACCTGGCTCAGCAGATCCATCTCCAGCGCGATGCCGGTCATCGGATCTTCGCTGGCGGCCATCGGATGCCGGCGGCGGGTTTCGGAAAAGCGCCGCTGCAGCACATCGGGCGCGCAATCGAGATAGAGAACCGTCACTTTCAGATCGGGCCGCGCGCGCTGCGTGCCGATCAGATCGACCAGCCGGGTGGTTGAAAACTCGCGGTTCCGCGCGTCGATGCCCACAGCCAGCGGTCGTTCCGTCGCGGGGGCGGCGCTGTCGGTCAGGCGTGGCACAAAGCTCAGCGGGATATTGTCTACCGCCTCAAAGCCCGCATCCTCCAGCGCATTGATCGCGGTGGACCGCCCGGCCCCGGATGGTCCGGTCACAAGCACAACACGCTGAGGCATCTTGGACATGGGCATTGGCTTTCAGTCAGACAGCCCCCGCAGATAAAGCAGAAGCGACGCCGCGAACTGTGCCCCTTCGACACGAAATAGCAAGGGGAGCGAATGTCCCATGCAAAGGTATTTGCGATCCTGCGACGGATAGCGATCGCTTTCGCTGTGGTTCAGGTCCAAGACCGCCCAAAGCGGCACGCTGTCGCGCAGCAGCACGGGCAACAGGCCGATGCCGCGCGCCTCGATCGCGGCGATGTCGGGATTGGCGACCTGAGCGACCGGGCGACCCGCTGTGGGCGTCAGCCGGATCAGGTCATCGCCCACCAACTCAGCCCCAAGGGCGATCATCTGGATGGCGAGGCTGGATTTGCCCGACCCGGAGGACCCAAGGATCAAAAGTCCCCGCCCGTCGACAGCCACGCAAGTGGCATGAACCAGGTCACCGCCCGACCCGTCAGACGGCAGGCTCACAGGCGAAGGCTCACAGCGGCAGGCCCACCACAAATCGCGCACCCAAGGGCCCCGCGCTCGGTGCATCCTTGGTGCGGCGGATGTTTTCGGCCCAGATCACGCCGCCATGGGCTTCGACGATCTGTTTTGAAATCGCCAGCCCAAGGCCGGAATTATTGCCGAAATGCGCCTGAGGGCGCTGCGAATAGAAGCGTTTGAAAATCTTGGTCAGCGCCTGTTCCGGGATGCCCGGCCCGGTATCTTCCACCGCGATCAGCACATGACGATCCCGCCGCCGCGCCCAGACGCGGATTGCATCGCCCTCTTCGCAAAAGGAAATCGCATTGCCCAGAAGGTTGACAAAGACCTGCGCCAGACGTGCCTCCAAACCCTGGATCATCACGGGCTGGGATGGCAGATCGACCAGGAGATCGATCCCCTTGTCGCGCGCGTCTTCGCCCAGATACTGACTCAGATTTTGCAGCATGATGCGCAGGTCGAACTCTTCCTCGACCTCTTTGACCAACTCGGCATCCAGCCGCGAGGCATTGGAAATATCGCTGACAAGGCGATCGAGCCGGCGCACATCATGTTCGATCACTTCCAGCAGCTTTTCGCGCTGATCGTCGCGCTTGACCACGCGCAGCGTGCCCACCGCCGATTGTAGCGAGGCCAGCGGGTTCTTGATCTCATGCGCCACATCGGCGGCGAATTGTTCATTGCCATCGATGCGATCATAGAGCGCCGAGACCATCCCGCGCAGCGCGGCGCTTAGACGCCCGATCTCGTCCGGGCGGGCCGACAGGTCCGGGATACGGATGCGCCCCGGATTGACCCGGCGGCGGTTATGTTCGTGGCCAATTTCGGCCGCTGCGGCCAGATCGGCCAGCGGGTTCGCAATGGTCGAGGCCAGCACAAAGCTCAGCCCGATGGACACAAGAATGGCTACCAGGAACAGCAGCAGAATCTGCTCCTGCTCGGCGCGTGACAGAGCGTCAACCTCGCCGGACGGGCTGGTCATCGCCACCGCGCCCAAAACGGTGCCATCGGCCGTGATCGGGGTCAGCGCCAGATAGACCTTGGCCCCGTTGCGGTCGAGGCCGGATGAAAACTGCGTGCCCTCATTCAGCGCCAAAGGCACAAGGTTGGCCAATTGCTGCCCCAACCCGCTTTGCCCGTCGCTCGGATCGGACCGGAACGGGGCGGACACCGCCAGCCACAGATCGATCAGCGCATCGACAAAAAAGCTTGTCGGCTGTTCCGCCGTAGACAGATCACCGTCAAACCCGGAGGGCACGTGGCGGCCCCGGACATGGCCCAGCACCGCCCCATTGGCGTCGAAAACATAGACATCCAGCCCTTCGCGTAGGGTCAGACGGTTGAGCGTGGCATCCACTTCGACCGGATCAATGCGCGAGGGGTCCGACAATTCGGTATAGCCGCGAAAGACATCGGCAATCAGTGTGGATTGTGCCACCATGCCCTTGGCATGTTCGACCAGCACGCCATCGCGGGAATGGTTCAGAAACAGGATGCAGGCGACAAGAATATTCAACGCAATCAAGTTGAATTTGATGATCTTGCTGGTCAGCGGCGAATTGCGCAAACGAAAACCCCGGCGCCGCTCTCGCAGCTCCGGGGATGGGCCTTGATCCATCTTCACCCAATCATCGCCAAGGACAATATCTGCCTCCCTGGTCTCTGATTTGGATGTGAAATCTCGCATGCTCTTACCACTCACCAAACTGGCAGCGCCACGCCTGCGGCGCCACCCGCATCCGCCCCTCAGTCTTCGTTATACCTGTAACCGATGCCATAGAGCGTTTCGATGGCTGCGAAGTTTTCATCAGCCCCGCGCATCTTCTTGCGCAGACGTTTGATATGGCTGTCGATGGTGCGGTCATCGACATAGACCTGATCATCATAGGCCACATCCATCAGTTGATCGCGGCTTTTGACAAAGCCGGGGCGCTGCGCCAATGCCTGAAGCAGCAGGAATTCGGTGACCGTCAGGGACACATCCGTGCCCTTCCAGCTGACCGCATGGCGCAGCGGGTCCATGCGCAGGTGGCCGCGCTCCATCACCTTGCCATCATTGCGTTCTTCGGTGCTGACGGTTTCAATCGCATCCTGACGGCGCAGCAGCGCGCGAATACGTTCGACCAGCAGGCGCTGTGAAAACGGCTTTTTCACATAATCATCCGCGCCCATGCGCAGGCCCAGCACCTCGTCGATCTCATCATCTTTCGAGGTCAGGAAAATCACCGGCAACTGGTTGGTCTTCTGCCGCAGCCGCTGCAGCAGGTCCATGCCGTCCATGCGCGGCATCTTGATGTCCAGCACGGCCATATCCGGCATGCTTTTGTTAAAGGCGTCCAAAGCGGATTGGCCATCATTGAAGGTTTCGACTTCAAAGCCTTCATTTTCGAGAGTCATTGCGACCGATGTCAGAATATTCCGATCATCATCTACAAGTGCGATACGCGACATGCCTGTTGCCCCTTGCTGTAGGTTCTTCTTGCCTTCTTTGTCACCAGCACCGGGGGCCCGTTTTGAGCCGAATCGATTTTTACCATAGCTGGTTTTACTTGCTCTCTATTGTGAAAGCAAAAAATCTGCCTGCTGTCAGGGGTTATTCATTTAGACTTTGGCACGAATATGTCATTCTCTTGAGCGGTGTCACAGTTTCGCCACGCAATTGATTGCGCTAAAGGCCAATAGATTGCGCTAACGACGAAAAACGCTCCTGTTCACTCCCGGAAACGTCATGTTATGACCCGCTCACGACCTCCGGCCGGGCGCGTCCCGGACGGAGGGTTATTGCGAATCGTCCTTGCGCCAAAAAGCTTAGGCGCTTGTGTGACAGGAGAGATCAGACATGACCACCGGACGGGTAAACCCGAACTTCCGCCTCGAAGATCAAGGCATCGAAGGGTTGGGTCAGGTCTATTATAACTTGATGGAACCGGCGCTTGTCTCAACCGCTTTGGCGCGCGGTGAAGGCAGCCTGGGCAAGGGCGGCGCGTTCCTGGTGACCACCGGCAAGTTTACCGGCCGGTCGCCCAAGGACAAGCATGTCGTGAAAACCGACAGCGTCGCCGACACAATCTGGTGGGACAACAACGCCGCCATGTCGCCCGAAGGCTTTGACGCGCTGTATGAAGACATGCTGGCCCATATGAAGGGCCGCGACTATTTCGTTCAGGATCTGGTGGGCGGGGCCGACCCCGCGCATTCGATCAATGTGCGCATGGTGACGGAACTGGCCTGGCACGGGCTGTTCATCCGCCATCTGCTGCGCCGCCCGGATCGCGAAGATCTGGATGAGTTCACTGCCGATTTCACCGTGATCAACTGCCCCAGCTTTCAGGCTGACCCGGCCAAGCATGACTGCCGCAGCGAAACCGTCATCGCGATGAATTTCGACCAAAAGCTGATCTTGATCGGCGGCACCGAATATGCGGGTGAAAACAAGAAATCGGTCTTTACGCTGCTGAATTACCTGCTGCCGGAAAAAGGCATCATGCCGATGCATTGCTCGGCCAATCACGCGATTGGCAACCCGGTGGATGCGGCGGTGTTCTTTGGCCTGTCGGGCACCGGCAAGACCACGCTGTCAGCTGATCCGGGCCGCACGCTGATCGGTGATGACGAACATGGATGGTCGGATCGCGGCACCTTCAACTTTGAAGGCGGCTGCTATGCCAAGACGATCAATCTCAGCCCCGAGGCCGAGCCCGAGATTTACGCCACGACCGAAAAATTCGGCACGATCATCGAAAACATGATCTTTGACGAAGAGACCTTCGATCTGGATTTCAACGATGACAGCCTGACGGCGAATATGCGCTGCGCCTATCCGCTGGATTACATTTCCAACGCGTCGAAATCGGCGTTGGGTGGGCACCCCAAGAATATCATTATGCTAACTTGCGACGCCTTTGGCGTGCTGCCCCCGATTGCCCGGCTGACGCCCGCACAGGCGATGTATCACTTCCTGTCGGGTTTCACGTCAAAGGTAGCAGGCACAGAACGCGGCGTGACCGAACCTGAGCCGACCTTCTCCACCTGCTTCGGCGCGCCCTTCATGCCGCGTCGCCCCGAGGTTTACGGCCAACTGCTGCGCAACAAGATTGCCCAGCATGGCGCGACCTGCTGGCTGGTGAACACGGGCTGGACCGGTGGTGCCTATGGCACGGGCTCCCGTATGCCGATCAAGGCGACCCGCGCCCTGCTGACGGCGGCGCTGGATGGCTCGCTGGCGCAGGCGGAGTTCCGCAAGGATGAAAACTTCGGTTTCGAGGTGCCGATGGGCGTGGCCGGCGTGCCAGATCTGCTGCTTGAGCCGCGCAAGACCTGGGAAGACAAAGCTGCCTATGACGCGCAGGCCGCCAAGCTGGTCACGATGTTCTCGGAGAACTTCCAGCAGTATCTGCCGCATATCGATGATGATGTGAAAGCGGCGGCCATCGGCTGAGCCGACCGCTGCTGCGACAGAATTCGGGGCATGCACGGGACATCCTGTGCGTGCCTTTTTCCTTGGCGGCATGCCCGCTGCATTGTTGCCCTGCCGCATTTGATCTCCCCCATGCCAAGACACTGGTTGGGGAGCAGCAGATGACCAAAATCAGCGCCACCACCCGGCTTTGCGCGTCGATTGCGAACCCGAACAAGGCCACCAAGGCGCCGGGCATGCATAATGCGGGCTTTGGCATGGTGGGGGCGGATCTGCGCTATACCGCCTTTCAACCGGAATTGATCGGCGCGGCCATCGCCGCGATCCAGGCATTGGATTTTGCCGGGGTCACGATGTCGCAGCCGTTCACGCAGGATGTGATGGCGCATCTCGACGCCATTGACGACACCGCCCGCGCCATTGGGGCGGTGAATGTGGTGCATCATTCTGGTGGGCCATAATTCCGACTGGATCGGCGCGATGGATGCGCTGGAAGACCACGCCCCCGTGGCTGGCACACGCGCCCCCGTTCTGGGCGCAGGTTGGGCCGCGCGGGCCGTGGTCTATGGGCTGATCACACGCGGGGCGCAGGTGACGGTTCTGAACTGCTCGGACGCCAAGGCCGTGCTTTGGCAGATGATCTTGGCGCAACCTATGGCGGCGACATGGGCGCATTGGCAGCAGGCAGTTGCGATATTCCGGTCAACACCTTTCCACAAACCGCAACGATCCCACGGCGCGGCTGATCGACCCCGCCACCCTGACCGGGATCGACACAGTGATGGATATCAACATCCACAAAGCCCCCACGCAGCTTCTGATCGACGCCAAAGCCGTCAGGGCCATGCCCATCGGCGGTATTCGGATGCTGGTCTTGCGGGGTGTTTTCGCGTTTGAGCTGTTTTCCGGCCACAAAGCGCCCGTCGAGATCATGCAGGCAGCGGTCGGGTCTGGGTCTTGAAGACACCCGCCGGGACGGTCCCGGCGGGCGTCAAAGATCAGGCGGCGCGCTTCACGCGATGGGCGGCGGAAATGATATCGGCCCCTTTTTCGCCGATCATGATCGAGGCCGCATTGGTGTTGCCGCTGATGATGTCGGGCAACACGCTGGCATCGGCCACACGCAGATTGCCCACGCCGTTCACCCGCAATTCGGCATCGACCACATCCCCCATCCGGCAGGTCGAGACGAGGTGATAGACGGTCGTCGAGAAATGCAGCGCCATATTCTCCAACAGCGCGTCGCTGGGCGGCTCACCAGCCACATAGCCATGCTTCTCGGCCAGTTCCGGCGGCACGTTCAGCGGGCCGGGTTTCACATCGCCGGGCCAGTTTTCGACGATCTCAAGGCATTTGCGCATCACCGCGACCATGACCTTCAGATCATGCGGATCGGTGAAATAATTCATCCGGATGATCGGCGCATCGGCGGCATCCTTGCTGGCCAGAACGATCTCTCCGCTGGAATGGGGCAGAACCGGGTTGGCAAGCAGGAACATGTTTTCCGCCGTCGCAGCCAAACTCGCCTCGGGATCGGCAAAGAAGCGCGACAGATCAATGCGCAGCCGGTCGCCCAGTAGCCCGGCATCATAGCCGCAGGGGACATAGCCGATTTGCGCGTCATGGCTGTGATGATCGCCCAACCCGGTCGAGAAAAACGCCACCGCATCATAAAGCGATGACGAGACAAGGCTTTCGCCCGTTTCCATCCATTCGCCCACGCGGCGTTCGGCCTCGGCCTTCAAACCGGCCAGTTCGGGCGGCAGGTTGGCATCCTCTGCAGGATCGGCGGGCAGCGGACCGGCAGGCGCACGCAGGGCATCCGGCCCGGCCGAAACACCGACCTCTGCCACCGGCACGCCGATGCCGGGGGCCGGAAAGAACAAAGCGCAATGCAGATGGTCCTTGAGGTTCTTGCCCACGCCGGGCAATTCGACCTGACAGGTCACGCCGACCTCTTCCAATTCGCGGCGAGGACCAATCCCCGACAGCATCAGGATCTGCGGAGAGCCCACGGCACCCGCGCTCAGGATCACTTCGCCGCTGGCATGCAGCGCGTGCAGGGCACCATCGGCATCCCGATATTCAATGCCGGTCGCGGTCGGCGCGTCGCCTTCGGTCAGCAGCACGCGGGTCACCTGCGCGCCGGTGACGATGGTCAGGTTCTCGCGCGCTTCGGTCTCGCCCTGCAGGAAGGCGCGATAGGTGCTTGAGCGCATCCCGTTCCGTGTTGTTGTCTGGAAGAGCGATGTCACCCCCTCCGGCCCGCCGCGGTCACGGCCATTGTAATCGCCGCGTGCCATGCCCGTCGCCTCGGACGCAGTGACAAAACTGCGCGCCGCCGGAATCACGGGAGAGCGGACAGACACCCCCAAAGGCCCGCCCGTGCCATGCGCGTCGCTGTCGATCGACACTTCGTTCGACGGGGTCAGGTCTTCGGATTTGATGAAATAGGGCAGCACATCCTCGAACGACCAGCCGGTTGCGCCCATCTCGGCCCATTTGTCGAAATCGCCGGGATGGCCGCGCACATAGGCCATGTAGGTCAACGCCGACGACCCGCCCAGCATCTTGCCCCGCGGCACCGGCATCACATTGCCGACCAGCCCCAGCCCAGCATTGCCGGGATCAGCCGTATACATCCAGTCAGTATTGGGGTCGAGCTGCAGGCTCGCCACGGCGGCGGGCATCAATTCGTGATCGGGGGCGCTTCGCCCGCTTCGACCAAGGCCACGATTTTTGTCGGATCTTCGCTGAGCCGCGTGGCCATCACGGCCCCCGCAGACCCACCGCCCACGACGATGAAGTCATAAGTTGTCATTATGTGGTTTCCTCCCAGAACCAGAGGCAATGGCATCCTAGCACAGCCTGTCCCAGTTGAGAGTATTTTCAAATGCGGGGCATCTGGTCGCGGGGTGGTGTTTACCCGTCGGTGTGGCGCTGCGGGCCAAAGCGGTGGCGATATTCGGTCGGGGAAAGCCCCACGATCTCGCGGAAGGCGCGGCGGAACCCGCCTGCATCATCATAGCCCACCGCAAAGGCCACCTGATCCACCGCGTCGCGCGTGGTTTCCAAAAGGGCCCGCGCCCGCGCTACCCGCAGACGACGCAGATAGGCGGTAGGTGTCAGCCCGGTTGCCGCGCGGAACCGGCGCAGGAAACTGCGATCCGACATGGCCGCGCGGTCTGCCAGCGCCATCACCGTCCAATCGCGCCCCGGCGCGGCCTGAAGCGCCTTTTGCACATCGGCTATGGCGGTGTCCCCATGCGCATAGGACGGGCGGAAGGGTCGGAAAGATTGCGGCTCGCGCCCCTTGGGATCCACGACAAAAGCGCGCGCGACCTCCAGCATGATGGGCCGCCCGTGCAGGTTTTCGATCAGATGCAGCGCCAGATTGGTCCAGGCCATGATGCCAGCCGCAGACAGGATATCCCCCTCATCCACCAGCAGCCAGTCCACATCCAGATCGACACATGGAAAGCGCGCTGCGAAACTGGCGCGGTGCTGCCAATGCGTGGTCATCCGCCGCCCCGTGGCCAGTCCGGCTTCGGCAATGGCAAACGCCCCGGCTTGATGATATCCGCGCAAAGCTTCTGGCAAGGCATCAGGGAAGCTTGGCGGCGTCAGGCTCAGCGCAGGCGGCAGGATCAGCAGCACATCTGATCGAGACGCCGTTCCGGCCAGGTCTTGCAGGGTCATGACTGTTGCGCGGGTCGGGTCACCTGCCATTCAGGCCGCCATGTCGACCATATGCGCAGCCCCAGCAGCGTCGCCTACTGCGCGCCGGGATAGCGGATCAGCAGGATGTGCCTCACCCCAGCAGCCCGCGCCGCACAAGGTTCAGCCCCGCCACCAGCAGGACCACCAGCGTCGCGGTCTTGAAGGTCGCCTGATCGATCCGGTCCGAGATCTTCGTGCCCAGCCACATGCCAAACATCGCGGGCAGAACCAGCAAAGCCGAAAACGGTGCTGTTTCCGCCCGAAACACGCCCGACCCGATATGCGCGCCCACAAGCGCCGCCGCGCCCAGCCCATAGATCACGCCCTGTATCCTCATCTGATCGGATTTGGGCGTGTTCAAAGCGGTCAGATAGGCCACTGTGGGCGGCCCCCAGACGCCGGAAAACCCGCCGATCAGCCCGGCAAAGGCGCCGACCCCGGCCTCCATCCGTTTGGAGGGGCGACCCAGTTTCGGCTGCCAGCCCAAAAGCTGCATCGCAGCAAAAAGGCTGACCAGCGCGCCCAGCGCCAGCAGCATGACCTCTCCGGGCAGGACGCGCACCAACTGGGCCGAGCCCAACAGGAATACCAGCCCGACGCCCAGAAACAGGCCAAATTTGCGGGTCGAGGCCCAGGCCGCACGCCAGCCCTGCCGCAGAGCCTGCATCCCGTTTGTGACCAAGGTGGGCAAGATCAGGCCAGCCAGCGCCAATTCCGGCGAAATGAAGCTCGACAGCCCTGAAATCAGTACCATTGGCATGGCAAAGCCCACCACGCCCTTGATCAGCCCGGCGAGAACTGCAACGCCTAGGGCGAGGGTCAGATCAAGCGGTGTGAAAAGGTCAAAGATCATCATGCGCGTCGATCTAACGTCTTGACGCGGAAGGTGCGAGCGTTAAAGCACGAGGTAATTTTTAAACCGTGACGGTACGTCCCGCGTAATCTTATTGCGCTGCAGGTGCAAAATGACTAGACCGGCATTCGAACTGGAAAGGGTATGATTCATGGCGCATGATGGACAAATGACGACTGCGGATACCAGCCCGGTCCTGGCGGACCTTCTGACACTCACCGGTGCGGCCGTGGCCCCGGTCGAGACGCTGGTGAACACCGCGACCGCGCGGTTGAAAGAAATGCTGAGTATGGATGGCCGCGTGTCCTCCAAACTGGTGGAGCAGAACCAGACGGCGGCCCACGGGCTGGCCTGGCTGGCGACCTATGCTCAAAGCCTCAAACAGATGCAGGCCTGGGCCGAGAGATTGCAGGCCGAGAACAAGTTTGGCGAGATCGAGCAACTGATCCACCAGATCGCGTTTGGCGAATATCTCTGGCAGGTCTATGGCGGCATTCCGATGAGCCAGACAGAAATTCTGCGCCCGCAGGATCTGGGCCTGACGCAAGATGACCAGCGCGCGATGATGATCCCCGAGATCATGACCCTGACGCAGGAAGGCAACAGTCAAGCCGCGCGGATGCGGCTGGTTGAGCTGATGCAGGAGCAGGCAGCCAATATCACCGTGGGTGCTTCCGGTCTGGATGAAGAGCTGGAGATGATCCGCGAGCAGTTCCGCCGCTATGCTGTGGACAAGGTCGAGCCCTTCGCCCACGAGTGGCACCTCAAGGATGAGTTGATCCCGATGGAGGTCATCGAGGAGCTGGCCGAGATGGGTGTCTTTGGTCTGACCATCCCCGAAGAATATGGCGGGTTCGGCCTGTCCAAAGCGTCGATGTGCGTTGTGTCTGAGGAATTGTCACGCGGCTATATCGGCGTTGGCTCTTTGGGCACCCGGTCCGAGATCGCGGCCGAGCTGATCATCGCGGGCGGCACCGAAGAGCAAAAGCAGAAATGGCTGCCGCAACTGGCTTCGGCTGAGACATTGCCCACCGCTGTGTTCACCGAGCCGAATACCGGATCGGACCTTGGCTCCCTGCGCACCCGCGCGGTGAAGGGCGAAGATGGCAATTACACCATCACCGGCAACAAGACCTGGATCACCCATGCCGCCCGCACGCATGTGATGACGCTGCTGGCGCGCACTGATCCCGAGACCAGTGATTACCGCGGTCTGTCCATGTTCCTGGCCGAGAAGACCCCCGGCACGGATGAGGCCCCCTTCCCCACCCCCGGCATGACCGGCGGAGAAATCGAAGTGCTCGGTTATCGCGGCATGAAGGAATATGAGCTGGGCTTCGACGGGTTTGAGGTCAAAGGCGAAAACCTTCTGGGCGGCGAAGAGGGCAAAGGCTTCAAGCAGCTGATGGAGACCTTTGAAAGCGCCCGTATCCAGACCGCCGCCCGCGCCATCGGCGTGGCGCAATCGGCACTGGATATCTCGATGCAATATGCCAATGACCGCAAGCAATTCGGCAAATCGCTGATCCACTTCCCCCGTGTCGCGTCGAAACTGGCGATGATGGCGGTGGAGATCATGGTGGCGCGGCAGCTGACCTATTTCTCGGCCTATGAGAAAGACGATGGGCGCCGCTGCGATGTGGAGGCCGGCATGGCCAAGCTGCTGGGTGCGCGTGTGGCCTGGGCGGCGGCGGATAACGGCTTGCAAATCCACGGCGGCAACGGCTTTGCGCTGGAATACAAGATCAGCCGCGTGCTGTGTGATGCGCGGATCCTGAACATCTTTGAAGGCGCTGCCGAAATTCAGGCGCAGGTGATTGCACGGCGTTTGCTGGGCTGATCGCCTTTCCAGAGTGCAAATGTAGGGCGGGGGTGACCCCGCCCTTTCTTGTTGGCCAGACGGCGGGGTAAACCCCGCCCTACCCACGCGTCACCCATTGCGCTTGGGGCGCGACGCTCTCCTCTGCCCGGCAGGGGGGCAACCCTCGCCACCCCATGCCATGGCTTTGCCTCGCTTAGGTCAAAAAGCGCGGACAGGCTGTCTGGCGATGACCTATATTTTTGATATGCAACTTCACAAAGTGCAGATACCGGTCGATATGCCCGAGTGGCATAAGACATACCACAATCCAGAACGGGGTGCGGAAGGGGCCAGCGCTGCTAGTGCATGGCGCGACGGTCTCCGCAGATCCGTGCTTGAGGAAATGCCGACCCTGCTTGTCGCGGACAAACCGCGCAAAAGCTGGCGCGATGCGTTCACAGGCGTCAACGGCATCCATGTGGTCTCTGGCTGCGCCAAAGAGGTGATCGAGCGCTTCGACCCTGATCTGCACCAGTTCTGCCCCGTGCCCCTGCGTACCAAACGCGGGGTGGAGATCGAGGGGCCGTGGTTCATGATGAATGTCACGGTGCGCCAGGATTCGATTGTGATGGAGAAATCGCGGGTCATAAGAAGCGAGCGACGTCCAGACAAGTTAAACAGCTTTCGGGTGACTTCGAGTACAAAAGACGTTGTGGTCGATCCGTCCCGGCAATCTCCGGATATCCATTTTTGGCGCGAGGCCCGGTTTCAAGGCAGCTTGCTTGGGTCGGATGATTTTGTCGCCGCGCTGAAAGAGGCGGGCCTCAGGTTCTTCCCATCCTACCGCGCAACCGATCTTGGGGACGCGCCCGACGGTTAGCCGGTCACGCAGGTCCAAAATGCACATCGGGACACCCGCATGACCCAGACCGGTTTGCGCTCAAACCACTGCGTGTGGTCCATGCGTAGGGCGGGGTTTACCCCGCCTCTGCCCCAAGCCATAGCGGGGTAAACCCCGCCCTACCCATGCGTCACCCATTGCGCCCGGCATGGGACGGTCTAGGCTCCTTCTCATGAGGGGAGGCGCAGCCATGACATCCAAAACCATTCTGATCACCGGGGTGACGGGCTATATCGCACGCCACATTGCGTTGCAGGCGCTTGAGGCCGGGGACCGGGTCATCGGCTCGACACGCGACCTGTCGCGCGAGGCGGCGTTGCGCGACGCGTTGCGCGCAAATCTGAGCGATCCGGCCAAGCTGGACAATCTGCGCCTGATGGCGCTGGACAACACCGATGATACCGGCTGGGCCGAGGCATTTGACGGGGTCGAGGCTCTGATTCACACCGCCTCTCCGGTCCCGGTGCGCCAGCCGGACGACCCCGAAGAGGTGATCCGCCCCGCGGTGGACGGCGCCCTGCGCGCGGCCAAGGCGGCCTATGCGGCGGGCCTGCGGCGGATGGTGATGACCTCCTCCATCGCGGCGGTGACATCCTGCCCGATACGACCAGGACACCAGGCCCATGACGAGCAGGACTGGTCAGACCTGACCCGGCCCGGCCTGTCACCGTATCTGGCCTCCAAAACGCTGGCGGAACGCGCGGTCTGGGACTGGCAGGCGGCAGAGGCGCCCGAGATGCGCGTGACGATGATCAACCCGGCGGTTGTCATCGGCCCGCCTGTCGGGCCCGAGATCGGCGCCTCGGTCTATATTCTGCGGCGGCTGATGCAGGGCAAGGATGCCTTCCTGCCGCGGCTGGGCTACCCGCTGGTCGATGTGCGCGACGTGGCCGCGATGCATCTGCGCGCGCTGGAGCGGCCTGAGGCCGAAGGCGAACGCTTCATTGCATCCAACAAATTCTATTGGCATGGGCAGATCGCCCGCGACCTGTCGGCCGCCTTCCCCGCGCGGCGTATTCCGACCCGCGTGATGCCGGATTGGGTGTTTCGCCTGCTGGCCAGATTTGTCAAACCGCTGCGTGGGTTGGTGCCGCTGCTGGGCACGCGGGAAGAGGTCGACGGGTCCAAAGCCACGCGCGTTCTGGGCATCCAGTATCGCGACACCGACGCCACGATCCGTGAGACCGCGCAGGCGCTGATCGATCACAAACTGGTCTGAGCGCGGCGGGCCAGCAGATCGACCAACCGTCCACGCGCATCCGGCACAGGGTTGCGGCCCAGCTGCGGGGCCAGCTTATTGTCCAGAAAATAGCCCGTGACGCCCAGCGCGGCGACGATCTCGGTATCGCTGGCCTCACCGTCCCCGCGCAGCACGGGCGGCAGGGGCAGCAGGCGGTCGGCCCAATCGCCCGCACCGTCCCGCGACACGGCCCGCCCGGTCTTGGGAGAGACATAGACCAGCCCGGCGTCGCGGCCGGTGACGGCGCAGCTGGTCAGATCAAGGCCGAACCCGGTTTCCTCGAGCAGTGCAAGTTCCCATTGCAGATAGGCCAGCGGCCAGATCTCATCCTGCCCCAGCAAATCCAGAAGCGCCTCGCTGCGCTTGTAAAAGCCCGGATGCGGGTCACGCTCGGCCAGACAGAAGCGCAGCAACCCACAGACGGCATTCAACCCGGCCAGCGTCATCCGCCCCGACAGGGCCACGGCCGCGCGCGAGCGTAAAGGTTCCACCGTGAAAGCGCCGATATGCTCTTCCAGCCGCGCGCGCCAGGCCACATGCAGCTGTGCGCCCGGTTGCAGGATCGGCGCGATCTTGCGGCTTGCCCCGCCGCGCACAACCCCGGCATGGCGCCCATGGGCTTCGGTGAACACCTCGATGATCGCGGCGTTTTCCCCATGCCGGCGGGTGCTGAGCAATATGCCGTGATCAGTCCAGTCCATAGCCGGCAGAGTGGCGCGAGCGCCGGGGCGCTGCAACCGGTTCTTGCGCCTGCACGCGCTTTGCGAAAGACTGCGCCCATGACATCGCACACCCTTCCCGCCTATCGCCTGACCGCTGCCTTGGTCGCCCTGCTTGCGCTGACCAGTGTCGGGCTTGATACCTATGAGGCGCTGATGCGCCACCCCGAGCGCAGCCTGGGCGAGGAAATCTGGAGGCGGTTGCGATACTTCACCATCCTGACCAATCTGCTGGTGGTGCTGGGCTTTGCCGCGGCGGCACTGACGGGGAAGATGCGAGCCACAACCGGCGCAGCATTGACCCTGTGGATCGGGATCGTCGCGATTGTCTATCACACGCTGCTGTTTGAAGAGCATACCGGCCTGCGCTGGTGGACCGATCACGGGATGCACACGATTGTGCCCATTGCGGTGGCGCTATGGTGGGTGGCCTATGCGCCGAAATTCGGGTTGCGGATGCGGCAGGCGGCCTATTGGCTGGCCTTTCCCAGTCTCTATGTCGTCTATGTCCTGCTGCGCGGGGCGGCGGACGGGGTCTATCCCTATTTCTTCCTCGACCCGGTCAAAAGCGGCTGGGGCGGGCTGGGCCTATGGGTGCTGGCTTTGGGGGCCGGGTTCTGGCTGGGCGGTGTGCTGGTGATCTGGCTGGCCGGGCGCATGGCAACCCAAAGGATCACCCTTTAGGCCCGGTCATGCCATTCTTTGCGAAAAAGGCCGCGCCGTGATGCCGTGCAACAGCACGCTGAGCGAGATCGTCAAAATCCCCACCGTCATGATTTGTGGACCACCGGGCAGATTTTCATTGGACACCATCACCAGAAACACGACCGAGGCCAGCCCCCGCGGCCCGAACCAGCCGATAAACAGCCGTTCCTTGAGGCTAAGCCCTAGGCCACCAAGCGTGACCAGCACGGGCAGCATCCGCACCACCGTCAGGCTCATCAGCGCATAGACAAGATCCATCCAGGTGAAATTCTGCAAGGCGATTGGCATCACCGCCGCGCCGAAGATCACCCATGTGATCAGCGATAGCCCGTCGCTGAGGCTTTCTGATGCGTCCTTGAGCGCCGCGATCTCATCGCGCGCCATCTGACCGAAGACCAGCCCGCCGACAAACGCCGCGATAAAGCCCGAGCCATGGATTGCCATGGCCCCGGAAAAGGCGGTGACGGCCATGGCCGCAATCAGGATCTGCGACCAGCCATGCCCCACCCAACCGCGCGGCAGCGCCACGCGCAGCGCCAAAGCGCCCAAAACGGCGACAGCCCCCCCCATGAGCGCGCCGCGCCCGACCTCTTCGATCAGCAATTTAAGCGCAAAGCGCCCCACATCATCTGTGGCCACGCCTGTCGCAACGGCCAGAAAGGTCAGGAAAAAGGGGACACAGACCCCATCATTCAACCCGCTTTCGAAACTCAGGCCCTCGCGCAGATGCGCTGGCACGGATTTGTTGGACACCACCGCCTGCCCAAGGGCCGCATCGGTGGGTGCCAAAAGAGCGGCCAGCAAGGCCACCTCGACCCAGCTGAGGCCGGGCAACAACACGATCCCAAAAAGCCAGCCCAGCACCATCACCAAAGGCAGGGAGCGCAGGATCAGCCGTCGAGGAATGGCTTCGGATTGGCGCAGCACGCCCAGATCAGCTTTGGACGCGTCGATGAACAGAACCAGCGCCAGCGCCATTTCCGCGACCAGACGCAGATGCGAAGCCTCCAGCTCGAACGTGACCCAGCCCAGCCCGGCCGGCCCAAGGCACAGCCCCATGAGGGCAAAGACAAGCGCCCCGTTGATCGGCGTGGTGCTGAGTTTGCCGGCCACCAGCGCATAAAGCCCGATCAGCGCCGCCACGATGGCGAGTGTTTCATAGACCACGGGACGGCTTTCCTGTCAGGGCGGGCCGCATCGCGGCCAGCTGTTTCAATGCGCCGCGCAAGGCCTCGGCCTGCGCAGGGGTCATGTCGCGGGTCAGCTGCGCGTCATAATCGGCGGCGGTCTGGCTCAACTCGGCATAGGCGGCGCGCCCTGCCCGCGTCAGGCTCAGGTGATCGACACGCCGGTCGTCCGGGCTTTTTTCCCGCGCGAGAAAGCGCCGCTCCTCCAGCCGCGACACGGCGCGGCTGATCTTGGTCTTGTGGATACCCGCCCGCGCGCCGATGTCGCGCGCCGTCATCGGGCCGTAATGGCCCAGATGGAACAAGACCCGCCAATCGGTGCGCAGCAGACCAAAGCGATCCTTGTAAACCTGCGCAAAGCGCAGCGACGCCGCCTCGGCCGCGCGGTTGAGCAGATAGGGCAAAAAGGCTTCGGGATCAAAATCGGCCATGCGTTCACGCTGAGGCTTGTTAGTTACAAAATCAACCAATAACTCGGATGGATCATCAGGGAGAGCCATCATGAACAGACCGAGTGACCCCCAGCCCATGGTGCAGGCCCCGTCGCTGAGTGGCCCGCATGAAGGCTATATGCCCGGCTTTGGCAATGATTTCGAAACCGAAGCCCTGCCCGGTGCGCTGCCACAGGGCATGAATTCGCCCCAGCGCTGCAATTACGGCCTGTATGGAGAGCAACTTTCAGGCACGGCCTTTACCGCCGAACGGCCCGAGCGGACATGGTGCTATCGGATCCGGCCTTCGGTGAAGCATTCGCATCGGTATGACCGCATTGATCTGCCCTATTGGAAATCCGCCCCGCATGTGGTCGAGGATGTAACCTCGCTGGGGCAGTATCGCTGGGATCCGCTGCCCCATAGCGACGCGCCGCTGACATGGCTGACGGGGATGCGCACCATGACCACGGCAGGTGATGTGAACACGCAGGTCGGCATGGCGAGCCATATCTATCTGGTCACAGACTCGATGGTCGACAGCTATTTCTTTTCTGCCGACAGCGAATTGCTGGTCGTGCCGCAGGAAGGTCAGCTGCGCTTTGCGACCGAGTTGGGGATCATCGATCTGGAGCCTAAAGAGATCGCGATCCTGCCGCGTGGGTTGCTCTATCGGGTCGAAGTGCTCGAAGGCCCGGCGCGCGGCTTTGTCTGCGAAAACTATGGCCAGAAATTCGATCTGCCCGGCCGAGGTCCGATTGGCGCCAATTGCATGGCCAATCCGCGCGATTTCAAGGCGCCTGTGGCGGCCTATGAGGATCGGGATGTGCCGTCGACCGTCACCGTGAAATGGTGCGGGCAGTTTCATCAAACGCAGATCGGGCAAAGCCCCTTGGATGTGGTGGCATGGCACGGCAATTACGCGCCTTACAAATACGATCTGCGGACCTATTGCCCGGTCGGCGCCGTGCTGTTTGATCATCCCGACCCGTCGATCTTTACTGTCCTGACCGCGCCGTCGGGCGTGCCGGGGACAGCGAATATCGATTTCGTGCTGTTCCGCGAACGCTGGATGGTGGCGGAAAACACCTTCCGCCCGCCCTGGTACCACAAGAACATCATGTCCGAGCTTATGGGCAATATTTACGGGCAATATGATGCCAAGCCACAGGGCTTTGTGCCGGGCGGGATGAGCCTGCATAACATGATGCTGCCGCATGGCCCGGATCGGGAGGCCTTTGACAAGGCGTCCAATGCCAATCTGGGGCCGGACAAGCTGGATCGGACGATGTCTTTCATGTTTGAAACCCGCTTTCCCCAGCATCTGACGCGCTTTGCCGGGCAAGAGGCGCCGATGCAGGAGGATTACATCGACTGCTGGAGCGATCTGGAAAAGAAATTCGACGGCACGCCGGGGGTGAAGTGATGCAGCGCTGCAAGAGGCCGGCGCCCGCCACGGGGATGCACCGTGGTGCCGCGAGAGCGGCAGAAACGCTCCTGGGGGGCGTTTCAACAGAGCATGGTCAGAATGACCCAGGCGCGAAAGCGCCCGCCCGTGGGGCGGCGCGGACGTGGCCTATCTGATCTGGCTTGGCGCGCGAATGATCTGGCGGGCGCGCGATAGGCAAGCCGTTGCCACCGCCCAAAAGGCCAGGAAGCTGACGAGGCGGGCGCGGCTTTGGCTTGACCGCATCGGCGGGGGCTTCATGATCGGGGCGGCGGCGCTTTTGGGCGCCAAATCGCCCTCCCCCGCTTAGGAAAGGACGCAGAGTGCCATTGAAGACAAGCTGGGTGACAAGCGCCAATAGCGCCGATCATCCATTCCCGCTCAACAACCTGCCCTATGGCGTTTTCTCGCAAGGCGATGACGATCCGCGCTGCGGCGTGGCGATCGGGGACATGATCCTTGACCTGCGCGCCGCCGAGGAAAACGGCCTGGTTGTCTTGATGGAGGAGCCGCTTTTTGAAGCGCCCTATTGGAATGATCTGATGGAGCAAGGCCCCGCCGTCTGGACCGCGCTGCGCAACCGGCTGACCGATCTGCTGGGCGAGGGCAGCCCTGCGCAGGCCGCACTGCATGCCTGCATGGTGCCGCAATCCGATGCGCAGATGCATATGCCTATCGTGGTGTCGGAATACACCGATTTCTATGCCTCGCGGAACCACGCCTTCAATGTCGGCACGATGTTTCGCGGCCCAGACAATGCGCTGCCGCCAAACTGGCTGCATATGCCCATCGGCTATAATGGCCGCGCCTCATCGGTGGTGGTGTCAGGCACCGATATCCGTCGCCCCTGGGGTCAGGTGAAATCCCCCAAACATGATCTGCCCGCGTTCCAACCTTCGCGGCGGTTCGATTTCGAACTTGAGATGGGCGCCATCGTGGGCACGCCGTCGGAAGGGCCGGTCACGGTTCAGCAGGCCGATGACATGATCTTTGGCTATGTGCTGCTGAATGACTGGTCCGCGCGCGATATCCAGGGCTGGGAATATGTGCCGCTTGGTCCGTTTCAGGGCAAGGCAACGGCCACGTCGATCAGCCCATGGATCGTGACCAAAGCCGCGTTGGAGCCGTTTCGCACCGATACGCCCCCGCGAGAGTTTGCGCTGCTGGACCATTTGAAAGACTGTGGGCCAATGCTCTATGATATCGACCTGACTGTGACGCTGACCCCGGCTGGCGGCGCAGCGCAGCAGATCAGCCGCACGAATTATGCCACCATGTATTACTCCGCCGCGCAGCAGCTTGCGCATCATGCCTCATCGGGCTGTCCGATGACTCCGGGCGATCTTCTGGGTTCGGGCACGGTGTCGGGGACGGAGCCGGACAGCCGTGGGTCGATGCTTGAACTCAGCTGGGGTGGACAAGAGCCGATGCAGATCGGTGAGGCGACGCGCAGCTTTCTGGAAGATGGCGACCGCTTGACGCTGTCGGGGGCGGCCCAGGGCGATGGGTATTCCATCGGGTTTGGCAGGTGCACGGGCGTGATCCTGCCCGCCCAGCCCGACCCGTTTGCAGAGACAAAAGGATAGAGACATGAGCAAGCGCTTTGCCTCTCAAGGCGATATGGCGGACAAGCAGATCAGTTTTTCTCAGATCGGGCCGGGGCTTTATGCCTTTACCGCCGAAGGGGACCCGAATACCGGCGTGATCATCGGCGATGACAGCGTGATGATCATCGACGCGCAGGCGACGCCGCGGCTGGCCTCCAAAGTGATCGAATGCGTGCGGTCCGTCACCGAAAAGCCAATCAGCCATGTGGTGCTGACCCATTATCACGCAGTGCGGGTGCTGGGCGCGTCGGCCTATGGGGCGGGTCAGGTGATCATGTCGGAAAAGGCCCGCGCCATGGTGGCCGAGCGAGGCCAGGAAGACTGGGACAGCGAGTTTCAGCGCTTCCCGCGCCTGTTTCAGGGGCATGAGAGCATCCCAGGCCTGACCTGGCCCACAACCACGTTCCACGGGCGAATGTCGGTCTATCTAGGCCAGCGCCGGGTCGATCTGATGCAGCTGGGCCGGGCGCATACAGCGGGCGATGCGGTGGCATATGTGCCGGATGCCAATGTGATGTTCACCGGCGATATCGTCGAATATCACTCCGCCTGTTATTGCGGCGACGGGCATTTCCATGACTGGCCCAAAACGCTTGAGGCGATCCGCCGCTTTGACTTGGACGCGGTTGCACCGGGGCGCGGCGATGCGCTGGTGGGGGCCGATATGGTCAATGCCGCGCTGGACAGCACGGCGGATTTCGTGACCTCAACCTACCGTCCGGCGGCGCGGGTAGCGCTGCGCGGCGGCACGCTGAAAGAGGCCTGGGACGCCGTCCGCGCCGCCTGCGATCCGAAATTCAGCGATTATGCGATCTATGAACACTGCCTGCCTTTCAACGTCGCGCGTGCCTATGACGAGGCGCTGGATATCGATACGCCCCGCATCTGGACCGCCGAACGAGACATGAAAATGTGGGAGGCGTTGCAGGGCTGAACGCACCAGCGGCAACAGGGGGAGGACGCCGATGGCCTATGACTACAAACGCCAACCCTATGTGACCCCGCCGGGGATCACAGCATCCGAGCCGCGCCATCCCGTGGCGATCATCGGGGCGGGGCCGGTGGGTTTGGCCATGGCCATTGATCTGGCCTTGCACGGCGTGGCTTGCGTGGTGCTGGATGACAATGATGTGGTGTCGATCGGATCGCGGGGCCTGTGCTGGGCCAAGCGCACGCTGGAGATTTACGACCGGCTGGGGGTTGGTCAACGCATCACCGACAAGGGTGTGACATGGCAGGTCGGGCGGCAGTTTCACGGGGAGGCCGAGCTTTTCAATTTCGACCTCCTGCCCGAGCCGGGGCATAAGATGCCGGCCTTTGTGAACCTTCAGCAATATTACGTCGAAGATTATCTGATCGACCGCGCGCGGGATTTTCCCGACCTGATTGACCTGCGCTTCAAGAACACAGTCACGGGCCACCAAGATCAGGGCGATCATGTGCGCCTGAGGATCGACACGCCAGACGGACCCTATGAGATCGACGCGCACTATCTGCTGGCCTGCGACGGGGCGAAATCACCAACGCGGGCGCGGATGGGGCTGGGCTTTGACGGGCAAAGCTTTGAGGAACAATTCCTCATTGCCGATATCGAAATGCATGCCAGCCCCTTTGGCGATACGGACGTACCCGAACGTTGGTTCTGGTTCGATCCAGCCTTTCATCCCGGCAAATCGGCGCTGCTGCATATGCAGCCCGACAATATCTATCGCATCGACCTGCAACTGGCCGCCGGGGCCGATCCCAAAGCCGAGGCACAGCCCGACCGCGTGATGCCACGCATCAAGGCGATGCTGGGCGACAAGGACTTCCGACTGGATTGGGTCAGCGTCTACAGCTTCCGTTGTGCGCGGCTAGAGCGGTTCGTACATGACCGGGTGATCTTTGTCGGCGATAGCGCGCATGTGGTCAGCCCCTTTGGCGCGCGCGGTGGTAATGGCGGCATTCAGGATGTCGACAATCTGGGTTGGAAACTGGCCGCCATTCTGAACGGCGATGCGCCGATGGCGCTGCTGGAGAGCTATGATTCCGAACGCGGGCACGCGGCGGATGAAAACATCCTCAATTCCGCCCGCGCGACGAATTTCATGACGCCGAAAAGCCCGGCAGAGGCTGAATTTAGGGCCGAAACCCTGCGCCTTGCGCGCTGCGAACACTTTGCGCGGAAACTGCTGAATTCGGGAAGGCTGTCTCTGCCTGCCTCTTACGCCGGGATGGCATTGCAAACGCCGTCAGATGCGCCAGTGCCACCGGGCGCGGCCTGCCCGGATGCGCCGTTGAAGGACGGTGATAATAACCCCGTCTGGCTCATCGACCTACTGCGTGGCTTCACGCTGCTGGGGCTTGGCAATGTCAGCCTGCCCACAGTTGAAGGGATCACCCGCATCGGTATTGATCAAACAGGCGATTACCCTTGTTTCGCCGATCCCGACGGGCTGGCCAGCGCCCGTTATGGCTGCGACCGCGCCTATCTGATCCGCCCGGACGGGCATGTCTGCGCCAGCTTCACCGCGCCGACGCGGGCCGGGATCGCGGCCGCGCGGGATCGCGCGCTGGGTCAGCACATCACCGAAAGCGAGAGCGCGGCATGACGCAGGATAATCTCAGCCCCGACCAGGACCGATTTTACGCAGCGCTCATGGCCGCGCATGAGGGGTTGTCAGATGACGAAAGCCGGGCGTTGAATGCCCGGCTTGTGCTGATGATGGCCAATCAGATTGGCGATGTGCCCCTGCTTGAGGCCCTGCTGCAACAGGCGCGCCAGATGACCGACGCGCCCTGAGGTTTACTTGGCCTCATTCATCGTCAGGCGTTCAACTGCGCATAGCGGCGATGCAATGACAAAGGATCGCAGATTTCCCATGCATGGCTGCCTTTGCCGCGATCAGGGAGTCTCGCTGAGCAGGCGCAGTTCTCGCTTGCGCTGTGTCAGGCCCGGATATCCGCTTCGACGCCTTTGGCCATGCTCGGATGCGCGCGGATCTGAAACTCCGGCACGGTTGCGGCCTTGCGATGCGCCATGAAATCGCGCGCCAGCGTGACCACGATGCTCGACAGCGCAAGGATCGCCACCAGATTGGTCACCGCCATGATCCCGATCGCAAGAGCCGCGATATTGAACACCACGGCCACGGCCTGCACCGCGCCCCATAGCAAGATCACCATGACCGCGCCGCGCAATACGGCCCACCGGCGCGCGCTGCCAAGACCCAGATAGATCATCCCGCTTTCTGCATAGGGATAGGAGGCAATGATCGTTGTGAAAGCAAAGAGCAGGATCACAATGGCAATGAAACACAGGCCGAAATCCCCTCTTTGTCCGCGGCATCAGCCCCCAAGGTGCAGCGCAGCATCTCTTTGAACCCGGTGATCTGCAAGAAACCCAGCCGCAGCGTAAAATAAAGACCTGCACCCAGCAGGCCATAGATCAGCACATATTCCGACAGAATTTGATGGAACAGAGCGATCAGATACACGGCTGCCATTCCCAGGAGTGATGAGGTGCAACCTATGGTCCCCCGGCCGGATCGGGAGGGATGGGTAGCGGCTATGCCCTGGCCCCAACCGATCCCCCAACCGCCTTGTCTGCATATAAAAAACACCCGCCCCTGATACCAGGGACAGGTGCAAATTCTGGTGCTGTGACGCGATCAGGTCAGGCGGCGAGAGCGGCCTGCGCTTTGGCCACGATGGCACCGAAGGCTTCGGGCTCATGCACGGCGAGATCGGCCAAGACCTTGCGGTCCACTTCGATCCCGGCCAGGGTCAGGCCGTTGATGAAACGCGAATAGGTCAGCGCTTCGTCATGGCTGCGCACGGCGGCGTTGATCCGCTGGATCCACAGCGCGCGGAAATTCCGCTTGCGGTTCTTGCGGTCGCGGGTTGCGTACTGGTTGGCCTTGTCAACGGCCTGGCGGGCAACCTTGAACGTGTTCTTGCGGCGGCCATAGTAACCCTTGGCGGCCTTGATCACCTTCTTGTGGCGGGCGTGGGTGGTGGTTCCACCTTTTACTCGGGACATATCTCAGAGCCTCCTGATCAGCGGTCGTAGGGCATGTAGCCCTTGACGATACGTGCGTCGGGGGCGCTCAGCGTGGTCGTGCCGCGGGCGTTGCGGATGAATTTCTTGTGGCGTTTGATCATGCCGTGGCGCTTGCCGGCCTGGGCCGAGATCACTTTGCCAGTGGCGCTGACCTTGAAGCGCTTCTTGGCGCTCGACTTGGTCTTCATCTTGGGCATTTCCGTCTCCTTTAGTCGGACAGGTGTTAACGCGACTCGGCATGCCTCTATTGGCCGGTCGCGCGCATGAGGCGGCGCTTTACGCCAGCGGGGTCAGCTTGGCAAGGGGCTTTTCGCAGATCAGGTGACGCTGGCCGCCCAAAGGACCAGCGGTGCGCGTTTCCCGGCGGCCTCATAGGGCGGCAGGCTGCGCAGATCCGCGCGCAGGGGATCGGGCAGCGCCTGCGCCGCCGCATCTGACAGGACGATGGCCTCATCCATCTTGCCCGCGGCCGTTTCGATCCGTGCGGCGGTGTTCATCGTGTCCCCCAACAGGGCGATTTCCTTTTTCCAATCGCCAATGACCCCAGCGGCCAGAACACCCCGGTGAATCGCCACGCGCAGGCGCGGGCTATGGAAATAGGCTTTTTGATAGGCCCGGTCGCGCCGCGCCAGCGCGTGATGCATCCGCCGCGCACAGTCCAGAGCCCGAACCGCTTCATCTCCATGCCGATGGGGCCATGTCACAAAGACCGCATCCCCGACATAGCGATGCACGGCGCCGCCAGTGCGGTCAATCGCCGGAGAGAGTTCCTGCGCCACATCCGCCAGAAAGCTGTGAAAGCGCAATTCCCCCAAAGCCTCGCCCAATTCGGTTGACCCGGCGATATCGGCGACAAGGACAACGCGTTCTTCCAGCCGGGGACGATGATAGCGCCCGGACAACAGCGATTGCGCCGCTTCGATCCCCAGCAGCCTGAGCGTCTCTGTCAGAAAGGCAAACCCGCCCGCCACGGTGATCGACATCGCAAACACCCAGGCAAAATTGGGTTCGTCCCAGGGGCGCGGCACATCCATCACCAAACCCGGCAGGCTCAGCCCCAGCAGGATCGCCGCACTGTAAAGCAGGGCGCGCAGCAGAACGATCACAAGGGGCGGAAAGCGTCGCGCCAGACGCAGCGAGGGGTTGGACAGGATCAGAACCTCGCTGCCGGAACAACCCAGCCCGATCACCACGCCCTGCGCCGCGCCCATCACAAGGACCAAAGCCGTCAATGGCCCATCGGTCACCGACGCCGCGATGATCATCCCGACGATGGAGGAGGTCGCCATCACAAGGCCGATGAATTCCAGCCGTGTGCGCAGTTGAGATTTGCTTAGCATCGGATACTCGGGGCAGCTACGCCCCAGCCATAGCAACCTGTCAGCGGCTCAACAACAGGCGCAGGCCCGATCCGCCCAGCACCAGCGCTGCCACCCGGTCGAGCCAGAGCTTGGCCGCCATAGAGCGACGCGAGACGGCCGCGCTGCCCATGGCCAAAGCCAAAGTAGAATAGAACAGCAGTTCGACGACAAAATGATTGGCCACCACCAGCAGGCTTTGTGTCAGCGTCATCTCGGGCGGAAAGATCACCACCAGCACGGCGGCGGCAAAAAGCACCGATTTCGGGTTGAGCAGGTTCACTGCGACGCCCTGCCGAAACGCATGTTGGGCGGGCTGTGGCTCGGTGGTGACCGGCGCGCGCGCTGCGCCACATGCCGATGGCAACATACATCAGATAGGCTGCGCCAAGCGTTTTCACGAGCGTATAGGCCCAGGGAAAAAGGACAAACACCGCCTTGAGCCCCAACAGCGCGTCCAGAGCGCCGCGACCAGCCCCAGCCCCGCGCCCACGGCGATGCCCGCGCGCCGCCCGGCGCCCAGCGTTGTCTTGATCGCCATCAGCAAGGCCGGACCAGGGCTGGCAATGGCGGCGAGCAAGGCGATGTTGAAGGCGACGAGGTGGGTCAGGGCCATCAGGCAGCTCCGGCTTTGAGTGCGGTGATGGGGCCAGGGCCGCCGCCGCGCTGTCAATCACGCGGCGGGGCATTTTGGATTTGGGGCACAGCACTGCCGTTTTGGCAGGCGCTTATTCCGGATCGGTCTTGACGATCCGCCGCTCATCGCAGGGGGCGACGCGCAGGATGTTGGTCGTGCCGGGGATGTTGAAGGGCACGCCTGCGGTCACCACGATCTGATCCTCTTCCGTCGCAAAGCCGCCCGCCCGCGCGGCGCGGGCCGCGTTGATCACGGCCATTTTGAACCGGTCCAACTTACCGGTCCGCACCGTCGTGCAGCCCCAGACCAAGGCCAGTGCCCGCGCGGTATTCAGCTCGGACGTGATTGCGATGATCGGCACATTGGGCCGTTCGCGCGCGGTCAGCAGAGCGGTGGTGCCCGATTGGCTGTAGCAGCAGATCGCCTTGATATCCGTGGTTTCGGCAATCTCGCGCGCCGCGGCCACGATCGCATCGGCCACAGAGGCGCCCGTGGTCTGGCGCGAGGCCGCGATGATCTGGCGATAGGTTGGATCGGTTTCGATTTCAGCCGCAACGCGGTCCATCATGCTCACGGCTTCTGTAGGGTAACTGCCTGCGGCGGATTCGGCGCTGAGCATGACCGCATCGGCGCCTTCATAGATCGCGCCGGCCACGTCAGAGACTTCGGCGCGGGTGGGCACCGGGCTTTCGATCATGCTTTCCATCATCTGGGTCGCCACGATCACAGGTTTGGCCGCGCGACGTGTCTTGCGCACCAGCTGTTTCTGGATCGGGGGCACGGCTTGCACCGGCAGTTCCACCCCCAGATCGCCCCGCGCGACCATGATCCCGTCGGAGGCGGCAAGAATCTGGTCAAACCGCTCTACCGCCGCAGGTTTTTCGATTTTTGACAGGATGAAGGCACGGTCGCGGGCCAATGCGCGCGCCTCTTCGACATCTTCGGGACGCTGGACAAAGGACAGCGCCAGCCAATCGACGCCAAGGTCGCAGACAAATTCCAGATCGGCGCGGTCCTTTTCCGACAACGCGGCCAAGGGCAGCAGCACGTCCGGCACGTTCACACCTTTGCGGTTCGAAATCGTGCCGCCCGTCACCACGATACAATTCGCGAAATCCGGGCCGCACTCTTCGACGCGCAAGCGGATCTTGCCGTCATTCACCAGCAGGGTCGATCCCGGCTCGAGCGCCTGAAAGATTTCGGGATGGGGCAAATTCACGCGGGTGGCGGTGCCCGCGGCCTCGTCCAGATCAAGGCGGAAGCCCGCGCCTTCAATCAGGTCTTCGGCGTCATTGGCAAAGACACCGACGCGCAGCTTTGGCCCCTGAAGGTCGGCCAGAATGGCGATGGGGCTATTATATTCTTCTTCGACCTGACGGATGATGCGGTGGCGTTCGGCGATCTCGTCATGCGAGCCATGGCTCATGTTCAGGCGGAACACGTCGGCCCCGGCCTCATGCAGGTCGCGGATCATTTCATAGGTGCTGGAAGCCGGGCCCAGTGTGGCCACTATCTTAACCTTGCGGTCGCGTTTCATCGTCTCTCTCTCCGCTTCGTCCTTAGCGGCCCATGTTACCGCAAACATCGTTGTCGTCCTTATGGCGCAATTCCCATTGGCGGGCAACTGTCCTATGGGATGGAAAACAGACATGACAAGACGATGAAATATACTCCGATCCTGATCGATGGCGCCGAACGTAGCGGGCGCTTTGTGGTAAGCTGCGACCATGCCTCCAATGTGGTGCCGCCCAGTGTAGGTGGGGGCGATCTTGGCCTGCCGCCCGAGGATATGGCGCGCCATATCGCCTGGGATCCGGGGGCGTGGGGTGTGTCAAAACATCTTGCAAAGCTGCTGGAGGCGCCGGCGATCGGGAGCAATTTCTCGCGGCTTGTGATCGACCCGAACCGAGGAGAGGATGATCCGACCCTGATCATGCAGATCTATGACGGGTCGATTATTCCGGGCAATCGCCATGTCGATGCTGCCGAACGCACACGGCGGCTGGAGGCATTTTACCGCCCCTATGATTGCGCGCTCGCCGAAAAGATCACGCCCGGCAAGGCGTTGGTGGCGGTGCATTCCTTCACACCACAGCTGCGCGGACGCCCGCCCCGTCCGTGGGAAATCGGCGTGCTTTACCCGACCGATGACCGCTTTGCCCGTCCCTTCATCGCGCGTCTTGAGGCCAAAGGCGATCTGACCGTGGGGGATAATGAACCCTATATCGGCTATCTGCCCGGAGATGCAGTCGACCGCCACGCAACGGCGCAGGGTCTGCCCAATGTCCTGATCGAGCTGCGCAATGATCTGATCGCCAGTGAAGCGCAGCAAAGAGCATGGGCCGAAAGACTGGCGCCTTTGTTGCGCGGGGCGCTGGAGGATTTCGACCAAGATCCGGCGCATATGTCTTAAAATCGAGGCGACGGCACCCCATATTTAAGCTAGGAAGGGAGCCGAAGTAAAAGGAAAGGGGTCACGATATGACTCTCGATATGCTTGTTTCTGTTTTTGGCTGGATGACCCTGATCAATGGCGGCTTGCTGCTTCTGGCGACGCTGGCGCTGTATGCGATGCGACCGAAGATCATTCCGATCCATCAAAGCGTTGCCGATCTTGATGCATCCGCGTTGAACCGCGCTTATTTCAGCTATCTCTCGCAGTTCAAGCTGCTGTGGATCTTCCTGAACTTCGCGCCGTGGCTGGCGCTGGTCATTGTGACGTGATCGGCTTGCATCCCGGCACCGGGCGGGGTTTTCTTCCGCCCGAACGCGGCTAGCTTCAGACGCGACAGACCGGAGGCATTCATGACATCCCAGATCGACCCGCAGACCGAGATTGAACTTCAGGCCGCGGCCTTTCGTCGATTGCAAAAGCACCTGATGGAAGACCGCACCGATGTGCAGAATATCGACATGATGAACCTGGCTGGGTTCTGCCGGAACTGCCTGAGCCGCTGGTATCAGGAAGCAGCCGCCGAGAAAGGGATCGAGATCGGCAAGGACGCCGCGCGCGAGCATTTCTATGGCATGACGATGGACGCGTGGAAGGCAACCTATCAGACCGAGGTCAGCGCCGAACAGCAGGCCGAATTCAAGACCTCTTTTGCCGAGAATGTTGGCAAAGAGGGCTAGGCGCTCGTCTTGGTCATGGCGGCCACTTCGCGCACCAGATTGGCGCAATCGCCCGGCGTGACCATCGGCAGCATGTGACCGCGGCCCTTCAATTCGTGATAGGTGAGCCCGTATTGCACCATGGGCTTGCCCTGTTCTTCGGCGTTGAGGATCACGTCCTGCTCTCCGAACAAAACCGCCCCCGGCACAGTGAGGTCAGCATAGCGTTTTGACAGGCGATGCACCCCGCCCGACGCCTCATAGTCCTGACTGGCGGTCACAAACGCCTTTGGGCGCAGGCCCAGCACGCCCCCGGCACGGGAGATGAAGCCTTCGGCGACCGGGTCGGGGCGGAACACCTCGGCCAGTACCGTTGCCCCGGCCATCTGCGCCATCGGCACGGCCACCGTGCGTGACAGGATGCGGCGGTGCAGGTCGTTTTGCACGACAAGACCAGAAAACGCCTGTGAGGGCGCTTTGGGCCGATGCGTCAAAGGCGCGATTAAAGCCAGCCCCGTCACACGCTCTGGCTGGTTCAGTGCCATACCCAGCGCCACGGCACCGCCCAGCGAATGGCCCACGATCATCGCCTTGTCGACGCCTATCTGCTCCAGCGCCGAATGGATCATCCGCCCCTGTTCCAGCAGATCGGCCTGCGCCGGACCCAGGCGGGTGGAATATCCGCATCCGGGGCGGTCCACGACGATCAGGCGGTATTCGTCGGACAACTGGTCGGTCACTGCAAAGGTGAAATGCTGTAACTGACCCGAAAGCCCGTGGATCATCACCACAACCGGCGCATCGCGCGGGCCCAGATCGACGTAATGGATCGACCCTCCCGGCACATCCAGATGCTGTCCCACAGCGGGCAGAGCGGCCTCGGCTCGTTTGGCGATGCTGCGCGTCCACAGGATTGGGCCCAACACGATACTGCCGACAAACAGCAGCAGGAAAACAATAATTGTGAACAGCATGAAACCCCTTTCGCT
>JABSSB010000126.1 GCA_013214715.1 Paracoccaceae bacterium
GGACGGGCTGTGGTGTCGTGCGCGGTTTGGCGAAGCCAGTGGATGGGTCAGCAAAACCGCCATTCGACAGAATGAATGGCCGGTCATGACCTTTTCCAACGGGTGCCAGTAACCGACCATATCACGCCACACCCTTTTCTTTGAGCCGCCTGGTAGAGAGCCTTCACCAGAAAATGATAGCTGCCATGCTGTCGTAGCGCGACAGCGGGCAAACGCGCACTATGTGTCACCCGGTAGGTTGTATGCGCCGCGCCTAGCCATAGAGATATTGCGAGGCTGTCGATCGCATCAATCTGTCCACGAGCCAAACGGGAGACCTGATTAGCGATGGCAATTGAGCTGAAACTCAACGGCAAGACACACAATGTAGAAGCCGAACCGGGCACACCGCTTCTGTGGGTGATCCGTGATGAACTGAAACTCACCGGGACAAAATTCGGCTGCGGAGTCGCCTCCTGCGGGGCCTGCACGGTGCATATGGACGGGATGCCCGTCCGCTCCTGCCAGACTTATATCGAAGATGTCGAAGGCAGCGAGATCACCACCATTGAAAATATGGAAAACGACAAGGTCGGTGCCGCGGTGCAACAGGCCTGGCTTGAGCTGGACGTGGTCCAGTGTGGCTATTGCCAGTCTGGTCAGATCATGAACGCAGTCGGGCTGCTGCGCGAAAACCCTGCGCCGACTGAGCAGGATGTGGATGACTACATGTATGGCAACGCCTGTCGTTGTGCGACCTATCAGCGTATCCGTACAGGCGTTCTGCGCGCGGCCGAGATCCTGGAGGCATAAGAGAGATGACTGCAAATCTGTCCCGCCGCGGCTTTCTGAAAACCGCCGCCTCTGCCACCGCAGTTCTTTACGTTGGCGCCACTGCCGATGGCGTGGCCGTAGCCGCTGGCAATACCGATGCGATGCTGAACCCCTTTGTCAAAATTGGCAGCGACGGTCAGGTCATCGCGATGATCAAGCATTTCGAAAAGGGCCAGGGCCCAGCCACCGGCCTGTCCACCCTCATCGCAGAAGAGCTGGGCGTTTCGATGGACCAGATCGGTTATGAGTTCGCGCCGTCCAACCCCGAAGTTTACAACAACCTCTTCTTCGGGCCGTTCCAGGGCACAGGCGGTTCGACAGCCATGGCGAATTCCTGGATGCAATATCGCACTGCAGGCGCCAATGCGCGCGAGATGCTGATCAAAGCCGCAGCCGAAGCCTGGGGTGTCGATGCCAGTGGTCTGGATATCCAGAACGGCATGGTCACTGGCGCTGGGCAGTCTGCTCCGCTCGGGACCTTCGTCGAAGCCGCCGCCAGTTTTGCGCCGTCGGAAACCCCGCGCCTGCGCGATCCATCGGAGTGGAAGATCATTGGGAATGAGGCCACGCGTCGCCTGGATAGCCCGATCAAGGTAAATGGTCAGGCCCAGTTTGGCATGGACATCCACCTGCCCAACCAGATGGTCGTGATGATCAAACGCACGCCACAGCGTGGCGGTCTGGTCGCCGGTTTCGACGACAGCGCCGCGAAAGAGGTCAAAGGCTTTATCATGGCCATGCCGCTGCCGACCAATCATGGCGTGGCGGTTTATGCCGAAAACACCTGGGCCGCGATGCAGGCCCGCGCCGCGATCGAGGTGGACTGGGACATGTCCGGGGCCGAAGCCCGCTCCTCCGCTGAGATCCGCGAGGGGGTCATGGCCGCGCTGAATACCGCGCCGGTCTACAACGTGAACAAAGCTGATCAGGCTGCGATCACATCGGCGGTGGATGCCTCTGCCAAGGTGTTGGAAAAAACCTTCTACTTCCCGCTACTGGCCCATGCACCGATGGAGCCGATGAACTGCACCATCGAACAGACCGCCGAGGGCGACATCGTTCTGCATGACGGTGCTCAGATGCCGACCGGCCCGCACATGGCTTTCCAGCAGATTTTCAATCTGCCGGCCGATAAGATCCATATCAAAACGCTGCTGGCGGGTGGGTCTTTTGGCCGTCGCGCCACGCCCGAGGCCGATTATCAGGTCGAAGCCGCTCTGGCCTTTGTAATGACGGATCGGTCCCGCCCGGTGAAGCTGGTGTGGGATCGCGAAGATGACATTCGCGGCGGATATTACCGCCCGGCCACGGGCCACAAAGTCCGCGTGGGTTTGGATGCTGATGGCAATATCGCCGCGTGGGAGCATCAGGTCGCCGGCCAGTCAATCATGAAAGGCACTCCGTTCGAAGCTGTCGCGGTGCGGGACGGGATCGACAATTCCACGGTCGAAGGTCTGGCCGACAATCCCTATGCTATCCCGAACATGTCGGTCGGTCTGACCGACACCGAAAAGGCGACATCGGTCCTGTGGTGGCGCTCGGTCGGGCATACGCATACGGCCTATGTCATGGAAGTCATGATGGACATGGCCGCGCAGGCCAGCGGACGTGATCCGTTGGAATTCCGCTTGGCCTATCTGTCCGGCGATGACGCGGATTCACAGCGCAAGGCAGGCGTGCTGAAATTGGTTGCCGAAAAGGCCAACTGGGGCAACCCGGCGCCGGGCAATGTTCAAGGTCTGGCGGTGCACAAATCCTTTGGCTCTTACGTCGCCGAAGTGGTCGAGGTATCAGGCACTCCCGAAGATGGCATCCAGATCGAAAAGATCGTGGCCGCCATCGATTGCGGCATTGCCGTGAACCCCGACATTGTGCGCGCCCAGACCGAAGGCGCGATCGGCTATGGCATCGGCCACGCGATGCGCGAAAAGATCACGCTGGATGGCGGGGCGGTCGAACAATCCAACTTCCCGGATTACGAACCGCTGCGCATTTCCGATATCAAGGCGATCGAGACGCATATCGTGCCCTCGGCCGAAGCACCCACTGGCGTTGGCGAACCCGGAACGCCTCCGGCCGCTCCGGCATTGGCCAATGCCATTGCGCGGCTTGATCTGCGTGTGGCGGAACTGCCGATGGTCGAACAGGGCGTGTCCTTCGCCTGACCTCTGTTTGCCCCGCAAAGACCGTCTTTGCGGGGCAAAACTCAGTGCTTCATGGTAGTTCAAACAGCCTGAAGACTGCCCGCCTTCGCCGCCTCGCGGATCAAATCAGCGGCTTTTTCTGCAATCATGATCACGGGTGACGCGGTGTTGCCAGATGTGATGCGCGGCATGATCGACGCATCCACGACCCGCAACCCATCTACCCCACGCAACCGCAGATCCGGTGTCACAACCGATGCCGGATCCGATCCCATGCGGCAGGTGCCCACGGGATGGAAAATCGTGGTGGCAATATCGCCAATCGCGTGCAGCATGTCCTCATCGGATGTGACCTGAGGTCCGGGCAGCATTTCTTCGGGCTCATAGAGCGCCAGCGCCTGCGCGGTCATGATCTGCCGCGCCTGCCGGACCGAGGCCAGCGCCACCTGCCTGTCGGCATGGGTCGACAGGTAATTCGGTTTGATCTCAGGCTGAACAGAGGGGTCTGGGCTGGTCGCGTGGCAGGTGCCAATGCTTTGCGGGCGCAGATTGCAGACCGACATGGTGATCGCCGGAAACGGATGCAGCGGATCGCCCAGCCGGTCGGTCGATAGCGGCTGCACGTGATATTCCAGATCGGGCGTGGCCAGCGATGGGTCGGATTTTGTGAACATCCCGAACTGGCTGGGCGCCATCGACAACGGCCCTGACCGCTTAACCGCATATTCCAGCCCCATCCGTGCCTTCCCCCAAAAGGAGTTCGCCAGCGTGTTCAATGTCTGGGCATTCTGCACTTTGAACACTGTGCGGATTTGCAGATGGTCTTGCAGGTTTTCACCAACGCCTGGCGCGTCAACACGTGGCGTCACGCCCAGCGCGGCAATCCTGTCTGGCTGTCCAATGCCCGAAAGCTCCAGCAGTTTCGGTGTATTCACCGCGCCGGAGGCCATGATGACCTCCCCTTCACATTGCGCGAGGCGCAGATCTCCGTCTTTCACAAACCGCACGCCAGAAGCGCGGCCATTTTCCAAAACCACGGCGCTCACCTGTGCACCGGTCAAAACCCGCAGATTGCTGCGGCTCATCGCCGGCCGCAGGAACCCTTTGGCCGTGGTCCAGCGCACGCCGCCGGATTGGTTGACCTCAAAAAAGCCCGAGCCTTCATTGTTGCCATCGTTGAAATCGGCCCGTGGCATGATCCCGAATTCCTGCGCACCGTCTTGCACCGCCCGCAGAATGTCCCAACCAACCCGCTGGGTCTGTACCTTCCATTCGCCGCCTGCGCGATGCATCTCGCTATCGCCTGCATGATGGTCCTCAGAGCGCTGGAAATAGGGCAGCACATCATCCCAACCCCAGCCAGGATTGCCCAATTGCCGCCAGCCATCATAATCTGCGGCCTGCCCACGCATATAGATCATGCCATTCACAGCGGTGCAGCCGCCTAAAACCTTGCCACGCGGATAGACCAGTGCTCGCCCGTTCAACCCCGGCTCTTCGGCCGTTTTCATCATCCAGTCGGTGCGCGGATTGCCGATGCAATAGAGATACCCCACCGGGATATGCACCCAGTGGTAATTGTCCCGTCCACCAGCCTCCAGCAGCAGCACCCGTTTGGAGGGATCGGCGCTCAGCCGATTGGCCAGCACGCATCCCGCGGTGCCTGCGCCAATGATGATGTAATCATATTGCCCGTCCAAAACGGTCTGAGTCATGTGCCTGGTCCCGGAAACTGATCCGTCTTACCCGATCATAGCCTGACTTTGGCTGATGCCTAGACGCCTGTGGAAAACCAAAAAACCCGGCGCATGGAAGGCCATGCGCCGGGCGAGAAGTCGGGGGCGGCGGGCCGCCGGGATTTATCCCATGATCAGAAGTGAACCGATCGTGCCAGCCCGGGTTTCTGCACCGGCGGCGCAAACTTCGTCAGGTCGATGCCTGCGACGGCGGTTTTGTATTCATCCAGCGTCGGCGTTCGGCCCAGAATGGCCGAGAGCACCACAACCGGGGTCGAGCCCAGCAGAGATTCGCCTTTCTTGGTTTCACTATCGGCCACAACGCGGCCCTGGAACAGGCGGGTCGAGGTCGCCAGAACGGTGTCCCCCTTGGCTGCTTTTTCCTGGTTGCCCATGCACAGGTTACAGCCCGGACGCTCGAGATAGAGAATATTCTCATACTCGGTCCGCGCGGTCTGTTTCGGTGCAGAATCATCGAACTCAAAGCCCGAGTATTTCTGGAGCACTTCCCAGTCGCCTTCTTCCTTCAACTCATCAATGATGTTGTAGGTCGGCGCGGCCAGAACCAGAGGCGCCTTGAATTCGACCTGGCCCTGATCCTCTTCGATGTTGCGCAGCATCTGCGCCACGATCTTCACATCGCCCTTATGCACCATGCAGGACCCGACAAAGCCCAGATCAACCTTCTTTTCCGCGCCGTAATAAGAGATCGGGCGGATCGTGTCATGGGTGTAGCGCTTGGAAACGTCCGCGTTGTTCACATCCGGATCGGCAATCATCGGTTCGATGATTTCGTCGAGATCGACAACCACTTCGGCGAAGTATTTAGCATTGTCATCCGGACGCAGCGCAGGCTTTGCACCCGAGCGGATCTCCTCGATCCGGGTTTCGGCAATGTTGATCAGCTTCTGAAGCATGCCGTTCTCATGCTCCATCCCTTTGTCGATCATGACCTGAATGCGCGATTTCGCAATCTCAAGGCTTTCGATCAGCGTCTCGTCATTCGAGATACAGATCGACGCCTTGGCCTTCATCTCGGCCGTCCAATCAGTGAAGGTAAAGGCCTGATCCGCCAGCAGCGTGCCGATATGCACTTCGATGATGCGGCCCTGGAAGACGTTGTCGCCATGCTGCGCGAGCATCTGCGCCTGCGTCGCGTGGACAACATCGCGGAAATCCATGTGATCGGCCATCTTACCTTTGAAGGTCACCTTGACCGATTCCGGGATCGGCATCGCGGCCTCACCCGTGGCCAGTGCCAAAGCCACCGTGCCCGAATCCGCCCCAAAGGCCACGCCTTTGGACATACGGGTGTGGCTGTCGCCGCCAATGATGATCGCCCAGTCATCCACGGTGATATCGTTCAGCACCTTGTGGATCACGTCTGTCATCGAATGATATACGCCTTTGGGGTCGCGCGCGGTGACCAGACCAAAGTTGTTCATGAACTCCATCAGGCGCGGGGTGTTGGCCTGTGCCTTCAGATCCCAGACCGATGCCGTGTGGCAGCCCGACTGATAGGCCCCATCAACGGACGGAGACAGAACCGTTGCGGCCATCGCCTCCAGTTCCTGGCTGGTCATCAGACCGGTCGTGTCCTGCGAGCCGACGATATTGACCTTCACCCGCACATCCGAGCCGGCATGCAACGTCTTGCCCGGCGTCGCACCCAGTGCATTGGCGTTGAAGATTTTTTCCACGGCGGTCAGGCCCTGACCTTCATGGCTGATCTCTTTCGACGGCGCAAAGACCAGCGGTGCTTCGACGCCCAGCGTTTCGGCGGCAAATGTCTGCAGCTTCTTGCCAAAGACAATCGCGTAAGAGCCGCCCGCTTTCATGAATTCCAGCTTCTGCGGCGTGAAGGAACTGGCCATATCCACCAGTTCTTCCCCGCCATCGGCGCTATAGAGCTTCTTTTCCTTGGTGTTGATGGTCAACACCGTGCCGGTTTCCACTGAATAGCGCTGCTCAAGGATCGGGTTGCCGTCATTATTGAGGATCGGCTTGCCATCTTCATCCAGTTTCTTGACCCAGTTCTTCAGGTCCACACCGATCCCGCCGGTCACGCCAACGGTGGTCAGGAAAATCGGGGAAATGCCGTTGGTCCCGGCCACAACGGGGGCAATGTTCACAAATGGAACGTAAGGCGATGCCTGCTTACCCGTCCACAGCGCGACATTGTTCACACCCGACATGCGCGAAGAGCCAACGCCCATCGTGCCTTTTTCGGCAACCAGCATCACCTGCTTGTCGGGATGCTGAAGTTTCAGGGCCTCAATCTCTTTCTGCGCGGCTTCCGAGATCATGCACTTGCCGTGCAGCTCCCGGTCGGACCGCGAATGCGCCTGATTGCCCGGCGACAGCAGGTCTGTCGAGATATCGCCTTCAGCAGCGATATAGGTGACGACTTTGACCTCTTCATTCACCTCTGGCAGCTTGGTGAAGAATTCGGCTTGCACATAGCTTTCCAGGATGTCCTTGGCGATTGCATTGCCTGCTTTGTAAGCCTCTTCCAAACGGTTGGTGTCGGCTTCATACAGGAACACCTGCGTTTTCAGAACGTCTGCCGCGGCAGTGGCGGTGTCCGCATCATCGCCCAGCGCAAGATCCAGCAACACGCGCACGGACGGGCCGCCTTTCATATGCGACAGCAGTTCAAACGCACGGGCAACATCAATTTCGGCCACCGTCGCGGCGCCCGTGATGATTTCTTTAAGAAACTCTGCCTTGACCCCGGCGGCTTTGGTCGTGCCGGGCAAAGTGTTGTAGATGAAGAAATTCAACGACTGCTCACGATGCGGATTGGACGTGTCCTTGATCTGCTCGATGATTTCGCGGGTCAGCCCATCGCTGTCGATCGGCTTGGGGTGCAGATTTTCGGCTTTGCGTGTTTCGATTTCATCAAGATAGTCTGTATACAGGCTCATGGCATTCACCGTTCGTAGGGAGGCTGAGAGAGTGATCAGGAAAAGGCGCTGCACCCGGCAACGCCTATTTGTATACATCTGTATACAATGCAATTGGCGGCGTCAAGCGCCTTTGATACGTCCCAATGCTTCAGTCTGACTTGTCCTGACCTCACAAATGCCGGGCTTTGGCGACCATTCGAGCTAGTTCCGTCTTCACCGGGATTACCCGATCCCGGCCCATGGCGCATATGAAAGCAGAGGATAGATGTTCCGAACCTTACGCAATCTGCTGCCATCCCAATCCGCCCTCTCGTCCGGCAGTGGTCAGGTTAAGGCATTCGATCCGGCGCAACTCGAGTCGTTGAACACAGACCCGTATCTTTTTATCTTCCGGACGGAGCTCAACCTGATTTCAGTTTTCGATGATCTCAAATATGATCGCTCGGACCTAGACGCCCTGTCCGCGCCTATGCGGCGACGCGTGCTGGACCGGCTTGCCCCTTTTGGGTTTCGTCAAGTTTCAGGTGGGGTATTTGCGCATGATGTATCGGATCTGCACATGCATATCCCGAAATACCGCGCGCTTGGCGCCTCTCCTTTCGATGCAACGCGTGACACACCCCGTCGCGATCAGGATTTCTACATCCTGACCCCCACGCAGACCGCCTGCCACATCATCGATACCAAAACGCCAGACGAAGCGCGCGCGCTGATCAAAGCGCTGATCGCAAAACACCCCGTCAATCTGATGCGGATCTTTGATTATCTCGGCGACAGCGACCAACACCGCGCCTTTGCCGATCTGGTCGGGCATCTCAAATTCCTGCAGCGCGAGGCCGTCTCGGCCGAACCGCTTCGCAGCCGCCGCGCATTGAGATGAGGAAGCGGGGTTTTGGCGCGCCTTGAGATGCGATAACTGCAGGTCATCTTGTGATCAGGCGGCACCGGGCAAAGGAAAAATGATGAACTTTGGCGATCTGACCCTCAGCCCTTTTTTGGCGACTTTCATCTTCTGTGTGAGCTGCCTGGCCGGCTACAGCTATCGCCGTGTCTGGAAAACCGACGGTCCGCGCCTGCACTACTGGCTTTTTGGCCTGATCGCGGCCTCAGGCCTTTTGCTGTTGGGGTTTGTGCCGATCGAAGCGCCCTAACCGACGATCAACTGCTTGAGCTGAAGCGCCTCTTGCTCAAGCTGTCTCAGGCGGTAATTGACCACGTCGCCGATGGTCACCATACCAACCAACCGGCCTTTTTCGACCACCGGCATATGGCGATAGCGCCCGTCCGTCATGCGTTGCAAGACCGAGACAAGGCTGTCGGATGGGCTGCAGGTTTCGACATCCTTGGTCATCACGCTGTGTACCGTCAGGGGTAGCGTCTCCCCCGGCATTTCGGCCAGTTTGCGCACGATGTCGCGCTCGGACAGTATACCAACCAGCGCCCCTTCATCGCCTGTCACAACCAAAGCGCCGATCCGCTTGTCGCGTAGGATTTCAACAGCGCTGCGTATTTTTTGCTCTGGCCTGACAGAAAACACGTCACCATTTTTGTCGGCCAGAACATCCGAAACACCTGGATCGGCCCGCGAAATAGACACTGTCTGGCTTTTGGAGCTTTCGGCTTGGCGGTCTTGGCGCATGGGCGCCTGATACGAAGTCGGCATGTCCATAACCCTCCTGGTTATGGTCAGCTTAGGTCATTCGCCCCCGCGCGTTCAAGCATCTTGCGCGCCCGAGGGCAGGCCAACCGTTCCCGCAAAGGCGAGTTCGGGTCGATTTCCTTGTTGCAAACAAGGCATTCATCGCCATCGCCAATCGCATTCAAACCGCCGCAACTGCCTTTGATCCGCTTGTTCATGAAGATGACACCAACGGACATCCCCAGAATAATCAGGAGCAGCAGAACAAACGTCAGAACGAAAGTGGCCATGTCTGGTCCCTTGCCAACAGTGGGCTTACGAGGTCAGCGTTTTGAACGCATCGCTTTCATAGGTCTTGAAGCCATGATGCGCAAAGCTGAGGTCCTTGTCCACAAACTGCACGGCAACGCTATGCGCCGCAGCCACTTCCAACCCACGCTCACGACCCAGGATCAGCATCGCGGTTGACCAGGCATCTGCCAGCATGGCGTTCTCCGCCAGCACCGTGGCCGAGGTCGTGGCATGCTCTACCGGATAGCCTGTGCTGGGGTCGATCAGATGCGAATACCGCTTTCCGTCGACCTCGAAATAGTTGCGATAATCGCCAGATGTTGCCAGCCCCATATCCGACAGGCCCACAACGCTCAGCACACCGCGATCGGCCGGATTGGGCGATTCGATGCCAATCTGCCACGGCACGCCGTCTGGGTTGCGGCCCTTGGCGACCAGATCGCCGCCGATCTCGACCATGTAATCCACAAGACCAAGCGTTTCCAGCGCGCGGCCAACGTGATCGGCACCATAGCCTTTACCAATCCCGGCCAGATAAATCTGCACATCATTGCGCGTCTTGCCCATCGTATCGGCCTCAATGCGCAAAGAGTTTTCGTGTCCGGACAGGGATTTGCGTGCCGCAATCTCATTCGCGCTCGGCATCGAAGGCGTGCCCGGCGCGCCAAAGCCCCAAAGCTCGATCAGCGGTCCCATCGAGGTGTCAAAGCGCCCTTCGCTGGCCGCGTTGACCTGCACGGTGGCGTTCATCACCTCCGCCAATTCTGGCGACATGGTGATCACAGAGCCATCGCGCATCGCGTTGAATTGTGAAATCTCGGAGTCAGCGCGCCAGTTAGACATACGGCGATCCACATCTTCCAGCGCACGGGTCACAGCCACCTGCATCTCGTCCTGTGTGACTGCCCCGGTTGGATCAACGGCCCGGATCGAAAAAGTCGTCCCCATCGTGGCGCCAGCCAAGGTCAGCAGTGCTGCCTTTTTCTTGCAGGCCGACAAAGCCATCGGAAAAACCAGCGGCATGAACATCATTCCACGGCGAGAGAAACGGATCGAAGAGGTCAATGGCGGCACCTTTCTTGTATCGGGCGGCTTAACGGAGCCATTTTTCGTGGCATTAAGGGAGCCATTTTTCGTGGCAAACGTTCCTTATCAACCGTTTTCAGGATTTCAACCTATAACTACCCACTTGCGCACATCCGCCGCGTTTGCAATGCGACCAAAAGCCTGTAAGGGCAACACGCACGCCCCCCAAGAAGAAAGGGTGAAAGGACAGTGAAGCAGTTCGCGCTACGCAAGGGCATGGACCTCCCGGTGCAGGGTGCGCCAAAACCCGGCATTCACGCGGCCGCCGATACACAATCGGTGGGCATACTTGGTGACGACTATATAGATCTCAAACCCCGAATTGTGGTGGCCGAAGGTGATCTGGTTCAGGCGGGTGCGCCTGTGATGTTCGACAAGAACATGCCGGAGGCCAAGATCGTGTCGCCCGTGGCTGGGCGCGTCCGCGCGATCAATCGCGGCGCCCGCCGAAAACTGGTCAGCATTGTGATAGATGTCGATGCCACGGCCGGCGAAGCGATTGATTTTTCAGCAGTTGGCGACGCCGCAACCCGCGTAGGGCTGGTGGAGCGGTTGTGTGAGGCAGGCCTTTGGACCTCGTTCCGCACCCGCCCCTATTCCAAGATCCCGGCACCCGACAGCACGCCCGCCGCGATTTATATCACAGCCACCGATTCTGAGCCTTTGGCCGCCGATCCCAGCCTTGCGATCCTGGAAGACGCTGCCGCGTTCGAAGCGGGTGTGAAAGCCGTCACGCAACTGGTCGATGGCCCGACCTATTTGTGCCAGGGTGCTGACGCCCCCCTGCCCGGCCATGACCTGCCTGGCGTCGAAGCCGTGAAATTCACCGGCCCACACCCGTCCGGGCTGGCCGGAACGCATATGCATTTCCTGAGACCGCCCACGGCTGACACCTCGGTCTGGACGATCGGGTATCAGGACGTGATCATGATCGGCCGTTTGATGCTGACCGGGATTTACGACTCGCGCTGCATCATCGCGCTCACTGGTCCGGCCTGCAACGATCCGCGCGTCGTCAGCACGATTGCTGGCGCCTCACTGACCGATATCTGCGATGGCGATCTTCCTGACTATCCGGTGCGGATGATCTCCGGCTCGGTTCTCAGCGGGCGCATGGGGCAGGGTGAAACCGCCTATCTGGGCCGCTATGCCCGTCAGGTCACGCTGATTGAAGAAGACAAGAAGCAGATCCCGCTGGGCTGGATCCGTCCGATGGGATCAAAATTTGCCATCCAACCGGTGCTGGGCTCTGCCTTGTCCAAGGCAAAATTCCCCTTCACCTCGAACCTCAATGGCGGGCGGCGCGCCATGGTGCCGCTGGGCACGTTCGAAGAGCTGATGCCGCAGGATTTCCTGCCGACACAGCTGTTGCGCGCGCTTCTGGTGATGGACACGGATCAGGCGCAGCTGCTTGGCGCGCTGGAGCTGGACGAAGAAGACCTCGGACTGGTCGGTTTCGCCTGCCCGGCAAAATACGAATACGGCATCGCCCTGCGCGACTGCCTGACCAAGATCGAGAAGGAAGGATAGGCAATGGGTCTACGAAACTTCTTTGACCGGATCGAGCCCAACTTTGAAAAGGGCGGCAGATGGGAGCGGTATTTCCCCATCTACGAGATGGTGGAAAGCTTTCTTTATACGCCGAAAACCGTGACGACCGTGGCGCCCCACGCGCGGTCTTACATCGATATGAAGCGGATCATGACCTATGTGGTCATTGCCACGGTTCCCTGCATCTTGATGGCGCTGTATAACACTGGGCTTCAGACCAATCTGGCGATTGCCGAATTCGGCCCGTCGGGCTGGCGCGCGGCGATCATCGGCGCGCTGGGCATTGGCTTTAACCCGGCCAACCCACTGGCCAACATGATGCATGGCCTGCTCTATTTCCTGCCGATCTACATCACCACTCTGGTCGCCGGCGGGATTTTCGAAGTCATTTTTGCGACCGTGCGCAAGCATGAAGTGAATGAAGGCTTTCTGGTCTCCTCCATGCTCTATACGCTGATCCTGCCCGCGACCACGCCGCTGTGGCAGGTGGCGCTGGGGATTATCTTTGGCGTTGTGATCGGCAAGGAAGTCTTTGGTGGAACAGGGAAAAACTTCCTCAACCCGGCTTTGACGGGACGGGCGTTCCTTTATTTCGCCTATCCCGCGCAAATGTCAGGGGACAGCGTCTGGGTGCCGGTTGATGGCTACACCGGGGCCACGGCCTTGGCCGTATCGGCGGCGGATGGGTTTCAGGAACTCGCCGCGCGCGGCATGACCTGGTGGGACAGCTTCCTGGGCTTCGTACCGGGGTCGCTGGGCGAAACATCAACGCTCGCAGCCCTTCTGGGCCTGATCTTTCTGCTCGCGACGAAAATCGCAAATTACAGGATGGTGGTCGGCTGTCTGGGCGGCATGATCGGCTTTACGCTGCTGCTGAACCTGATCGGATCGGACACCAACCCGATGTTTGCCATGCCCTGGTATTGGCACTTGGTTCTGGGTGGCTACGCCTTTGGTCTGGCCTTCATGGTGACAGAGCCTGTGTCGGGCGCCCATACCAATATGGGCCGCTACATCTATGGCGCTCTGATCGGGGTGATGGTGGTGATGATCAGGGTGATCAACCCAGCCTTCCCCGAAGGCATGATGCTGGCCATCCTGTTCGGCAACGTCTTTGCACCGCTGATCGACCATTTCGTGGTCCAGGCCAATATCAAACGGAGGGCGAAGCGATATGTCTGACGAAACGCAGACCCCCGAACCCAAAGGCCCGATCGGGCGGTTTCTCGCCCTTCCCGCCGACTCGGTTCCCAAGACGATCTTTGTGGCTGTGGCCGTCTGCCTTGTGGCATCAATGGTCGTGTCCGCTGCCGCCGTGGCCTTGCGCCCGGCGCAGGCGATCAACGCGCAGAAAGACAAGCAGATCAACATCCTGCAGGTCGCGGGCATCTATGATCCCAGCGTCGATGTGATCGAGGCCTTCGGCGCCTTTGAACCGCATGTTTTGGAACTGGACACGGGCGAATTCACCGATGCGTTCGATGCCATAACATTCGATGATCGTGCCGCCGCAGACGATCCGGCGACCTCGCAGGCCCTGCAAGACGACCCGGCCGGGATCGGTCGTCGGTCTGACTTTGTGACGGTCTATCTGCTGCGGGATGAGACTGGCGAGATCGACAAGGTCGTGCTGCCGATCCATGGCTATGGGCTGTGGTCAACGCTCTATGGCTTCATCGCACTCGAAGCCAACGGCAATGACGTGTTCGGCCTGCAATTCTATGATCATGGCGAAACCCCCGGTTTGGGCGCGGAGGTTGACAACCCGCGCTGGCGCGCCCTCTGGAACGGCGCGCAGTTGTTTGACGACGCCGGAACGCTGCAGCTGACAGTGGCCAAAACAGCGCCTGCAGCGGGTGAGAAATATCACATCGACGCTCTGGCCGGCGCGACGCTGACCTCGGTCGGTGTGGACAACATGATCAAATTCTGGATGGGCGAAGCAGGCTATGCGCCGTTTCTTGAAAACCTCAAAGAGGGAGGCGTCTGATGGCTCATAAACGCCGTGCCATGCTTGTCGATCCGCTGGTCGACAACAACCCGATTACGCTGCAGGTGCTGGGCATCTGTTCCGCGCTGGCGGTGACGTCGTCCATGCAGGTTGCGCTGGTGATGACCATCGCCGTGACACTCGTGACGGGCTTTGCCTCGATGTTCATTTCGATGCTGCGCAATCACATCCCCAGTTCGATCCGGATCATCGTGCAGATGGTGATCATCGCCTCTCTGGTGATTCTCGTGGATCAGGTGCTCAAGGCCTATGCCTACGAGATTTCAAAGACCCTGTCGGTCTTTGTGGGCCTGATCATCACCAACTGCATCGTGATGGGCCGCGCCGAAGCCTTTGCCATGAAGAACCCACCGCTCGACAGTTTTATCGACGGGGTCGGCAACGGGCTGGGCTATGGCCTGATCCTGATGCTGGTGGGCTTCATCCGCGAGCTTTTCGGGTCGGGCAGCCTGTTCGGGATCACCATTCTGCCAACCGTCAACAATGGCGGCTGGTATGTCCCCAACGGGATGCTCCTGCTGCCGCCTTCCGCGTTCTTCATCATCGGGCTGATCATCTGGGCCTTCCGCGCCTGGAAACCGTCGCAGGTGGAAGAGCGTGAATATGAAATCCAGAAGGTGGAGGCCCACTGATGGAACATTACATCGCGCTCGCCGTTAAGGCGATTTTCGTTGAAAATCTGGCGCTTTCCTTCTTCCTGGGCATGTGTACCTTCATCGCCGTGTCCAAGAAGATCTCGACCGCGATCGGTCTGGGGATTTCGGTGATGATTGTGCAGGCGATCACGGTGCCCGCCAACAACCTGATCCTGAATTATCTGCTCGCGCCGGGCGCCCTGTCCTGGGCCGGGTTTCCGGATGTCGATCTGACCTTTCTGGGCCTGATCTCATATATCGGGGTCATCGCTGCGCTGGTGCAGATCCTCGAGATGGTTCTGGATAAGTATTTCCCCCCGCTTTACAACGCCTTGGGCGTGTTCCTGCCGCTGATCACGGTGAACTGTGCCATCCTTGGCGGGTCGCTCTTCATGGTGGAGCGCGGCTATGATTTCGGGGAAAGTGTAACGTATGGTCTGTCGTCGGGCTTTGGCTGGGCGCTCGCGATCACTGCCATGGCCGGGGTTCGGGAAAAGCTGAAATATTCCGATATTCCCGATGGGCTTCAGGGTCTGGGCATCACCTTCATCACCGCGGGCCTGATGGCGATGGCCTTCATGTCCTTCTCTGGCGTGAAACTGTAAGAGGCGACGGATATGGCAACATTCGGACTTGGAATTCTGCTGTTCACGCTGATCGTTCTGGCGCTTGTGACGATCATCCTCGGCGCTCGGTCACGGCTGGTGTCGAGCGGGAATGTGAACATCACCATCAACGGGGAAAAGACGATCTCGGTCCCCGCCGGTGGCAAGCTTCTGCAAACGCTGGCTGAACAGAAACTGTTCGTGCCGTCAGCCTGCGGCGGCGGTGGCACCTGCGCGCAATGCCGTGTGCGCATCCATTCGGGCGGCGGGTCGATCCTGCCGACCGAAGAAAGCCACATCACCAAACGCGAAGCGTCTTGCGGCGACCGCCTGTCCTGCCAGGTGGCCGTGAAGCAGGATATGGAGGTTGAGGTTCCCGAAGAGGTCTTTGGCGTCAAGAAATGGGAATGCACGGTGCGGTCGAACGAAAACGTGGCGACCTTCATCAAGAACCTCGTGCTGGAACTGCCCGAAGGCGAAGACGTCAACTTCCGCGCTGGCGGCTATATCCAGATCGAAGCACCCGCGCATCATCTCGACTACACCGAATTCGACGTGCAGGACGAATATCGCGAAGACTGGGATAAGTTTAATCTCTGGCAGTATAAATCAAACGTGCCAGAGCCGATTGAGCGCGCCTATTCCATGGCCAACTACCCCGATGAAAAGGGATTGATCATGCTGAATGTGCGTGTGGCTTCTCCGCCGCCGGGCTCCGACTTCCCGCCGGGGCAAATGTCGTCTTACATCTTCAACCTCAAGCCGGGCGACAAGGTCACGATCTCGGGTCCGTTTGGCGAATTCTTTGCCCGCGACACGCAGAAAGAGATGGTGTTCATCGGCGGTGGTGCGGGCATGGCGCCCATGCGCAGCCATATCTTTGACCAGCTCAAGCGTCTGAAGAACCGCGATCGCAAGATCACATTCTGGTATGGCGCACGGTCCAAGAAAGAGATGTTCTTTGTCGAAGATTTCGACGAGTTGGCCGCAGAATTCCCGAACTTCACATGGCACGTGGCCCTGTCGGACGCGCTGCCCGAAGATGACTGGGACGGCTATACCGGCTTCATCCACAACGTGCTGCATGACGAATATCTCAAGGACCACCCGGCCCCTGAGGATTGCGAATTCTACATGTGCGGCCCCCCGATCATGAACGCATCCTGCATCAACATGCTGGTCGATCTGGGTGTGGACCGCGAAGACATCATGCTGGACGATTTCGGCGGCTAAACCTGCCCCATCCGGAACGACCCGGCCCCGCAATGCGGGGCCGGTTTGCGTTTGGAATTAGGGCAACGGATCAGTGCGATACAAACGCACCTTCAGCCCGCCATGCGCCACCGGCGCGCCGGTCGGCAAGAATGGCAATCCCGTGGCGCGAGCCAAGCCACCCTCATTCGTGATCAGCCCGACACGCCAGCCGGAAAACTGCTCCATCAGGCGCGTGCCTAGACTGCTATGCAGCGCATAAAGCATGTTCTTGTTGCCGATCCGCCCACCGTAGGGCGGATTGATCATGACCAAGCCCGGCGGGCCATCCGGCGGTGCGATCTCAGAGACAGGGGCCTTGTGGAACCTTGTGATCTCGCCCACCCCAGCGCGCTCGGCATTGGCCTTGCTCATCTCAATAGCGCCCGCATCCCGATCTGATCCGTAAAACCGCAGGCCGGTTTGTGTCCTCCCGTCCCGCCGCAGCCCCGCAAAGGCGTCCGCATCGAAATTGGCCAGGTCTTCCAGCGCAAACCGGCGGGACCGCCCGGGTTGCAGGCCCAGTGCAATCTCGGCCGCCTCAATCGGAAAGGTGCCCGATCCGCACATCGGGTCATAGACCGGCTCAGACCCCGAGTACCCGCAGCCACGCAGGAACATCGCAGCCAGATTTTCGCGCATCGGAGCCTTGTTGACCGCCTGCTTGTGCCCGCGTTTGTGCAACGGCGCACCCGTACTGTCGATCGAGAAGGTGACCATGTCATCTTCGATCCGCGTCAGCACGCGCAGCGTGGCCTTGTCATCAATTGGGGCGCCCAGTTCTTCGTGTATGGCGCGCGCCACCCGCTGAGTCGCAGCGCCCGCATGATAGATGCGCGAAGCTTTGCATGTCGCCTCAACCCGAACCGGCACATCCGGCCGCAACACCGCACCCCAGTCAAACCGACGCGCGCGTTTGTCAAGCTGCGCCAGATGCATCGCGCGAAACCCGCCAATGCGCACCAGAACACGCACAGCCCCGCGCAGGTCCAGGTTGGCCCGCCAGGCATCCTGCCACGTGCCCTGAATTTCCACCCCGCCGGGGCGCTGGCGCGGCTTGGCAAAGCCTGTCGCGCGGCATTCTTCGGCGAGCGTCGGCTCAAGTCCCGGCGCACAGGCAAAAAAGATATCCATGTGATCGCTCATGCCGCCCCTTACACCGCACGCCCTCAAAGGGCGAGGGCTAACGCCCCAACCCGGCGGTCACGACCTGCGTGTTCCAGCCCGCCAGCCGTTGCCGCAGGTCCTTGGGCAACGGCGCATCGGTAAAAAACGTGTCGACCTGCGTCAGGGACGCGATGCGCACCGGGGCATTGCGGGTGAATTTCGACTGATCTGCCACCAGAAAGCTCGTCCGCGCATGATCCAGAATGGCGCGGCTGACGGCAACCTCCTGCAAGTCGAAATCCAGAACATCCCCCGAAAGATCCAAAGCGGAACAGCCGATGACAGCATAATCAAGCTTGAACTGCGCCACCATCGACGCGGTCAGCGCCCCGACCAAAGCCCCATCCGCGCGTCGCAGATGCCCGCCTGCCACAACAAGATCGCAGCCCGCATTTTGCGACAGGATATTCGCGATGTTGAGGTTATTGGTCACCACCATCAATTCGCGATGCCCCAGAAGGGCGCGCGCCACAGCTTCGGTCGTGGTGCCGATATTCAGAAACACCGACGCCCCGTCCGGGATCGAGGCCGCGCAGGCCGCTGCGATGGCAGACTTTGCGTGGGCGTTCAGCCCATCCCGGGCTGCATGGCGTGTGTTTGACACGCCCGACGGCAACACCGCCCCACCATGCACACGTTCCAGCTGCCCATTGGCCGCCAACTCGGCCAGATCGCGACGAATCGTCTGCACGGTCACGCCAAAATCTCGGGCCAAGGCCACAACACTCACCCGGCCGCGTTGGCGGGCCAAACGAATGATCTCCTCCTGTCGGCGTTGTGCTGGCATGCCTCGTTCTAAGCAATGTTCGCTTTTTCGGCAAGGCACGCAAACCGCGCATCATGGCAGTCAAAACGAACATTTGTTTTGACACGTCGTGACCCGCATGGCCTGTGCCGCACAGACAGAGGAAACGCATATGTCAGAACAGATCAGCGATATCTTCATCATCGGCGGCGGCATCAATGGCTGCGGCATCGCCCGGGATGCCGCTGGGCGCGGGTTATCGGTGGTCTTAGCCGAAAAGGACGACCTAGCGCAGCACACATCTTCGGCCTCCACCAAACTCTTCCATGGCGGGCTGCGCTATCTGGAATATTTCGAGTTTCGGCTGGTGCGCGAGGCGCTGATCGAACGCGAAACCCTGTTGCGCGCAATGCCGCATATCTCATGGCCGATGCGCTTTGTGCTGCCCTATCACCGCGACATGCGGTTCGACGGTACGACGCCGACCTCGCGCCTGTTATCGACAGTGATGCCGTGGATGAAAGGCCGCCGCCCGGCCTGGCTGATCCGGCTGGGCCTGTTCCTATATGACACGCTGGGTGGGCGGCAGATTTTGCCCGGCACTGCCTCGGTCGACCTGACGACGGCCGCCGAAGGCACCCCGCTGCAAGACCGCTTTGCCAAGGCTTATGAATACTCTGATTGCTGGGTCGAGGATTCGCGTCTTGTCGTGCTGAACGCCCGTGATGCCGAAGCCCGCGGCGCAACCATCCTGACCCAAAGCCGCGTGGTGCGAGCCGAGCGGGACGGTCCAGTCTGGCGTATCGAACTTGAGACCCCAACTGGGCTGCACGTGTATTATGCCCGGACCTTGATCAACGCAGCAGGCCCCTGGGCGGGGGATGTGATCGGCGGGGTACTTCGGCTAAATAGTCAGGAAAATGTCCGGCTGGTGCGAGGCAGCCATGTCGTGGTCAAGCGGCTCTTTGATCATGACAAAGCCTATTTCCTGCAGGGCACAGACGGGCGGATCATTTTTGCCATTCCCTATGAGCAGGATTTCACTCTGATCGGCACCACCGATGCCGACCATTCCGATCCATCGACCAAACCCCACTGCACTGACGAAGAACGCGATTACCTCCTGGACTTTGCCAACCACTATTTTGACCGCCAGCTGACCGCCGATGACGTCGTCTGGACCTATTCCGGGGTGCGCCCGCTCTATGATGATGGGGCACGATCGGCCACGGCCGCCACGCGGGATTATGTGCTGACTGTCGATCAAGACCGCGGCGCACCGGTGCTGAATGTCTTTGGCGGCAAAATCACCACCTATCGCCGGCTGGCGGAAAGTGCCTTGGAAAAGCTGGCGCCGCATCTGCGTCACATGACATCGCCCTGGACAGCCGGTGTTGCGCTGCCCGGTGGCGATTTTCCGGTCGATGGCGCGGCAGCGCTCAAGGCGCGGCTGATAGAGGCGTATCCCTTCCTTGATGACACATGGGCGGCGCGGCTGGTCAGGGCCTATGGCACCGAAGCATTCGAGATATTGGCAGGCGCCAAGACCCCGTCTGATCTTGGCCGCGATTTTGGCGGCACCTTGACCGAAGCCGAACTACGCTGGCTGATGCAGCGCGAATATGCGAAAGGCGCCGATGATGTGCTATGGCGACGCAGCAAGCTCGGTCTTCGGCTCTCAAAGGCGCAGGCGCAGGCGCTTGACGATTGGATGACCGGGGCGCCTGATACATCGCAAGCGGCGGAATAACCGCAAGACAAAACGGGAGGAGTACCGATGCGCTATACCTTGGCCATCGATCAGGGCACCACATCCAGCCGGGCGATCCTGTTTGACGAAAATCTGCAGATCAAGGCGGTCGCGCAGGAAGAATTCCCCCAGCACTACCCGGCCTCGGGCTGGGTTGAACATGACCCGGCGGATCTGTGGTCAACCACCGCAGGCACCTGCCGCGGCGCCATCGAACGTGCCGGTGCGCAGCCCGAAGATATCGTGGCCATCGGCATCACCAACCAGCGCGAAACCACGTTGGTTTGGGACCGCAAGACCGGAGAGCCGATTCACAACGCCATCGTCTGGCAAGATCGCCGCACCGCCAACCTGTGCCGCTCCCTGCGCGAGGCCGGGCACGAACCGATGATTACGCAGGCCACCGGCCTGCTGCTCGATCCGTATTTTTCGGGCACGAAACTGGCGTGGATCCTCGACAATGTGGACGGCGCCCGCGCCCGCGCAGAGGCCGGAGAACTGGTTTTCGGCACAGTCGACAGTTTCCTGATCTGGCGTCTGACAGGCGGGGCGCAGCATGTGACCGATGCAACCAACGCCGCGCGAACGCTGCTTTATGACATCCGCAAAGGCGCGTGGAGCACCGAGATTTGCGACCTGCTGAACATCCCCATGGCCATGCTGCCCGAGGTGCGCGACAGCGCAGGCCTGTTCGGCCAATCCCGCCCGGATCTGTTCGGGCGCGAAATCCCGATCATGGGTGTTGCGGGCGACCAGCAGGCCGCCACCGTCGGGCAGGCCTGTTTCGCACCCGGCATGTTGAAATCCACCTATGGCACCGGATGCTTTGCTCTGCTCAACACGGGCGACACGCCGGTTATGTCGAAAAACCGCCTGTTGACGACGATTGCCTATCAGCTTGACGGCAAACCGACCTACGCGCTTGAAGGGTCGATCTTCATCGCGGGCGCCGTGGTGCAATGGCTCCGCGATGGCCTGAAGCTGATCCGCCAGGCGCCCGAGACACAAAGCATGGCCCAGGCCGCGGCAGATGAGCAAGAGGTTATCCTTGTGCCCGCCTTCACCGGTCTGGGCGCGCCTTATTGGGCGCCGGACTGTCGCGGCGCGATCTATGGGCTGACCCGCAACTCCGGGCCGAATGAATTTGCCCGCGCCGCTTTGGAAAGCGTGGGCTTCCAGACCCGCGACCTGCTGGAGGCCATGCAGGCCGACTGGGGCGCTGACGGGGGCGAAGCCGTCTTGCGTGTCGATGGTGGGATGAGCGCGAGCGATTGGACCATGCAATTCCTCGCAGATATTCTGGGCGCGCCTGTGGACCGGCCAAAGGTTCTGGAAACCACAGCTTTGGGAGCCGCATGGCTCGCCGGGATGCAGACGGGCCTCTATCCCGGACAGCAGGAATTCACACAAAGCTGGGCTCTTGAACGCCGGTTTGATCCGGTGATGAGCGACGCAGAGCGCGACACCCGTTACGCCGCTTGGCAGCGTGCGGTTCAGGCAACCTTATCGGCCTGACCCGGAGCTATTTGCGGCGAAACCGGCCCCAAAATCCCTGTTTTTCCGGAGCCACCGCAGCAATTTGGTTTTCGCGATCCGGCCCAAGCGGCGCGGCGCCCATATCATAGGGATGCGGCGGGGCTGCCCCCATCTCGGGCGGGGAACCATGTCCGGGTGGATAGGTTGGTGCTTGCGGGTATCCCTGTGGACCTACCGGCACAGCCCCATAGGCCGGAGGCGGCATCGGCCCCGGCACTTGCGGGGCCTGGGCCGGAGCCATCGCTTGAACAACCGGCTGAAAAAAGCCGGTTGTAGACCCGGCGGCGGCGCTACGGGCTGCGGCGATGTTGGGAACGGCGCTTGAGGCGCAACCGGCTCAATCAGGTCTGGCATCCAGGCCGCCGCACCGGTGTCCACCAATGCCTCATCCGCCGCGTCCAGATCATCCAACAGCGCGTTCAACACGGCTTCAAGCCGTTGCACTCTTGCGTGGCCGCGCAGGATGTCGCGCCGGAGCGTCCGGATCTCACCCTGCGGCTGTCGGATCGACGGCGCGCGAGCCTGCGGGGCGTCGATATCCACGCGATCCGATGACAGCTCCGCGGCGCGGCGCAACTGGCGGGCCACCAACTGATCCCTAAGCGCATCAACTGCCGCGTCATTGCCATCAAGAAGCGCCGCGCCATAGCGCCGGGCCATGTCATCAATGTCCAGCGCCGCACCACGGCCCAGGGTCAACAGCTCCAGATGCGCGTCCAACTCTGCCGCAGCTGCATCATCGCGCAGGGCTTCGGCGGCGATCAGAGCGGGCACACCATCGAAAGAAATCGACCGCAGATAGTTTTGTGGCGCCGCTGCAGCTGCGAGCCCAAGAGTGTCGATCAGGAAGAACGGATCGTTCAGGGCGCTGTCGTAATCCATCAGACGCATATCATGGACCCGCTGCTCCAAGCGCTGCGCCTCTTCCATCCAGTCCTACAAGGCCGCGCTTGGCAGACGCCCCTTTGTGATGGCCTGTGCGACATAAGACTGGGCCGATGGCCAAAGGGCCGCCACCAAACCTTGCGAGGTTTCGGGGATCGCGGACAAAAAGCACAAGCCATCGGTCTGTCGCACCCAATCTGGCAGCGCCAAACCATCAGGCACCCATAGGTTTACACCTGAGCTGGCCGTGTCTGGTATCGCGTCAGACATTCTGCCCATCCTTGACCTGCCCCGATCTTGTATCGGGAATATAGCGCTTCCAGATTTGCCCGATTAAAGCATATCTGCAACATAAAGCGGGGATCTGACTGGAAACTATCGGGATGGTGCCCAGGAGAGGACTCGAACCTCCACGTCCATACGGACACTAGCACCTGAAGCTAGCGCGTCTACCAATTCCGCCACCTGGGCCAGTGTCGTGCGGCGCGATCTACGCCCCCCCGACAAAAGAGTCAAACAGGTTTCTTTGCTTTTTGAGCAGGCGTCAAAGCTGCATTTCGGGCCCGTCCCCGTCGATCAGCAGCGTTGCAGCGGTGGCGGTCTTGACCTCCTCCACAGGCACGCCGGGCGCGCGTTCGCGCAGGATCAGATCGGCCTCAAAGGGTTCAATCATGGCCATATCGGTCACGATCAGACTGACGCGCCGTTCGGCTGTCAGGGGCAGCGTGCAGTCCGACACGATTTTGGGCACGCCTGTCTGCGTGTGGACCATCGCCACGACCACCCGGTTCGCGCCCGCAACCAGATCCATCGCACCGCCCATGCCCGGCACCATCTTGCCCGGCACGACCCAATTGGCCAGATCGCCGCGCTCATCCACCTGCAGGCCGCCCAGAACCGTCAAATCCAGATGTCCGCCCCGGATCAGACCAAAGCTCATCGCAGGGTCGATCGAAGCCGCGCCAGGAATAGCCGTGATGGCCCCGCCGCCCGCATCGGTCAGATCCGGGGTCTTCCATGCCTTCGGGCGGGCGCGCGCCCGGACCGATCACGCCGTTTTCGGCCTGAAAGAAAACATACACATCCGGCGGCAGATGATTGGCCACCAGCGACGGCAGCCCGATGCCCAGATTGACCAATGTGTCGGGTTTCACCTCTTGCGCCACGCGCTGCGCGATCAGGGTTTTCGAATTGCTCATGACGCCGCCCTTTCCAGAAGATGTGTCACGATAACGCCCGGCGTCTTCACCGCGCCGGGTGAGATCACGCCAATCGGCACGATCATCTGCGGCTTGGCAATCACAACATCCGCCGCCATCGCCAGGATCGGATTGAAGTTATGCGCCGTCAGCGCATGTTCGAGAGTGCCGACATAGCCCGCCTGCCGCGCCCCGATCAGAGCCACATCAGCCTTCAGAGGTGTTTCGAGCAGGAAGGGTTTTCCGTCCACCTCAACCACCTGCTTGCCCTCGGCCACCGACATGCCGACGCCCGTGGCCATCGGCCCCGTCCAACCCATCGCCCGCCGCGCGAATGCGTTCGACAAGCGTACCCTGCGGCACAAGGTTCACCTCGATCTCTTCGATGATCATCTGACGCTGCGTTTGCGGGTTCAAACCGATGTATGAGGTATAGAGCCGCGTGATTGCCCGCGCTTCGATCAACTTACCGATCCCCACGCCCGGCATCGCCGTGTCATTGTCGATTGCCGTCAGGTCCTTAGCCCCGCGCGCCACAAGCGCGTCGATGATCCGATGCGGAGAGCCCACGCCCATGAACCCGCCACTATGCACGGTGGCCCGTCCGTCACCAGCTCAGCTGCGGCCTCTGGTTTGATGGCTGTCTTCATCCGTCCCTCCCTATGCGGCGGCAGCGGCGGCGGCAGCGCGAGCGATCACCAATTCCTCATTCGTCGGGATCACCAGCGCCTTGACCACGCTGCCCGCCGTTGAAATTTCGGTTGCATCCTCTGCATTGGCGGCATCGTCAAATGTCAATCCCATCCAGCCAAAGCCATTGCAGACCTCGGCCCGGACCCGGCGCGAGTTTTCGCCGATCCCGCCTGTGAAGACGACGGCATCCAACCCGCCCAGCACGGCCGCAAGAGCGCCCAGTTCATGCCGGATACGGAAAGTGAAATAGGCAATGGCCCGCTCCGCCGCGTCTGTGCCTGATGCTTCCAGCCTGCGCATGTCATTGGACAAACCGGACAGACCCAACAGGCCCGATTGCTTGTAAAGCAGGTCGGAGATTTCGGATGCGCTCATCTGCTCCTGCTCCATCAGATAAAGCAGAACGCCAGGGTCCAACTGGCCTGAGCGGGTGCCCATCGGCAATCCGTCCAGCGCAGAAAACCCCATGGTGGAGCAAACGGATTGCCCCGCTCGCATCCCGCACATGGACGCCCCATTTCCCAGATGCGCCACCACGACACGGCCGTCGTGAAGATCGGGGAAGGCGTCGGCCATGTGACCGGCGATATAATCATAACTCAGACCATGAAACCCGTAGCGGCGCACGCCTTTCTCGTAATAGCGCATCGGCAAGGCGAAGGTGTCATTCACAAACGGGTGGTTGCGGTGAAAGGCGGTGTCAAAACAGGCGATCTGCACCGCATCGACAAACGCCGCCTGCGCCGCGCGGATGCCGGCTAGATTATGTGGCTGATGCAGCGGGGCAAAAGGCGACAGCCTGTCCAGCTTGGCAAGAACGGCATCATCCACCACCATTGGCGCGTCGAAATCGACCCCGCCATGCACGACGCGATGACCTACAGCCGTGACCTTTGCACCCGGCACAGACGCCTCGATCATGGTCAGCGCGCTTTGCACCGCTTCGGCATGGTTGGCGATGGGTTGCGGCCCGGTTTGGGCCAGCACCGCACCTTCGGCGTCCTTCAGCTTTATTGTCCCGTCATCCGATCCGATGCGATCCACCAGCCCGGCGCACATTTCGTTAGGGTCTGTTTCCGTGGTCGCAAAAAGACCGAACTTCAACGATGATGACCCGGCATTCAGGGTCAGCACATGGGACATGGCTCAGCCTCCGATCCGACGCGCATGAAGGGCTGCGACCGCGCAAGAGGCCAGGCGTGCCGCCTCTCCATCCGCGCGGCTGGTCAGGATGATAGGCACTTTGGCACCCAGAACCACTCCGGCTGATTCAGCATTGGCGATATAGGTCAGCTGCTTGGCCACCATATTGCCACTGTCAAGATTGGGCACGACCAGAATATCCGCACGCCCCGCCACGTCGGAAACGATGCCCTTGATGCGCGCAGCGGCAATCGACACGGCATTATCCATCGCCAAAGGCCCGTCCACCAGCCCGCCGGTGATCTGTCCCCGCTCGGCCATTTTTGACAAAAGGGCCGCATCAATCGACGACTGGATCGCCGGGTTCACCGTTTCCACCGCCGACAGGATGCCCGCCTTGGGGTTTTCGATCCCCAGCGAGATCGCCAGATCAATCGCGTTCTGGGTGATGTCGATCTTGGTCTTCAAATCCGGCTCGATATTGATCGCAGCGTCCGACACCAGCAGCAGATGGCTGAGCCCCGGAATGTCCATTACGAAAACATGGGTAAAACGACGCCCTGCTCGCAAGCCCCGTTCCTTGCGCAGGGCAGCCTGCAACAACTCATCGGTATGCAAATGGCCTTTCATCAAGGCCGAGGCCGCACCGTCGACCACCAGATCAACCGCCCGCCCGGCCGCCGCGCGGTGGCTGGTGACATCCTCGATCCGNACACCGTNCAGCGANGCGCCCAACTCGGCCGCGGCGGCGNTGATCTTGTCGGGATCGCCGATAAGGATCGGATCGATGATACCGGCGTCTTTGGCCGCCAGCGCGCCGCCCAGCGAATTTGGCTCTTCCGGCGCGACAACCGCTGTGGCCATCGGGGGCAGATCGCGCATCGCCTCCCACAGGCGTTCGAAATGGCGGTGCCGCTGCACGANAAGGCCAGGCAGCTCAAGCTCGTGATAGCTTTGTTCTTTCTCAGGCGCGATGACGACAGCTTCGCCTGATAGGATCATTGCCCCGTCCGATTTTCGCGTGACGATGGTGTTCATCAGAACTTCGCGATCCGCGCGCAGCTCTTTCACCGTCACCTCGGCGATCAATTCTTCCCCGGCCTGGGCGTGTTCGGCAAAGTCGAAGCTTTGCGAGCGGTAATACGTGCCCGCGCCGGGCAGGATATTGCCCAGAACCGCCGAGATCAAAGACCCGACCCACATCGCCGGCGCCACCGCTTCGGGGGAGCCATCGCCATCACCATCTTCCGTGGCCAGATGCAGCGGATTGTGATTGCCGGAATTGTTCGCAAAGACGTAGAAATCGTCTTCTGAACAGATCCGGGTCAATCTTGCCGTATCTCCAACATTGAGCGTGTCATAGGGACGGTTGGTAATGATCATTCTGCAGCACTCTGTCCGGTCGTCGGAGCCAGCTTGTCGGCAAGCGGATTGTCTGTCACGTCGGAATTTGCCACAGGCAAAGCCAGCGCATCGCGAATGGCATCCAGAGTCTGGCGCGTTTCCGGCGCCATTTCAACCAGGGCGCCCGCCACATATTGCGCGGCTTTCACCGCCTTTTCGCGATCCGCCTTGCTGCGCAGCAGTTTCGGCAGCGAGGCAATCGCCTGATCCGGCTCAAAGCCGACCACCAGCGTCTGCTGGCGGATCATTTCGGCGCGGGCAGATTCGCTAAGGTCATCAAAGGGCGCGTTTTTGGCCAGCATGTCGGATGAGCGCTGCAACCGGTCGGCGCGGATATCGCCGCGGCTATTGCCCAGCAGAACAAGCATCCGCACGATGGCTTCGGCCAGACCGCCCTGTTCGATGTTTTCCAAGGCCTCATTCACCGCAGGCAGGCCGCGTAGCCCAGAAGCGCATCGAATGATGCCAGGCTGGATGCGGCGCTTGTTTTCAACGGGCCCGGTGATAGCGCGTGGACTGAAATGCTTTTTGGCCCCGGTTCCACCGCAGCATAGCGCACAGCACTTTCCAGTGCGGCCTTGACCGGGCCCATCATTTTGTATTGCCCGATCACACGCGCTGCCCCCAGAAAGGACACCGTCATACAGGTGCCGCCATGGGTCATCGGCGGCTCGGCCCGTTTGATCATGCGCAAAAAGGAATGGACCGAGATATCCATCGCCTTGGAAAAGCCCGCCGCCAAACAATCGACCACGCGCCCATGCAGATCATCCCAGGGAGCAACGGCAATGGCATGCAGAAGGATGTTCAATTCACCCCTTCTTTCTGTGATCTGCGCAAAGACGGCAGCCATCCGCGCGTCATCCTGCACGTCCAGCGGCGCGACGATCTCGGCCCCGATCTCTTCTGCCAGAGGGCGAACATGCGGTTCTGCTTTTTCATTCAGATAGGTGACCGCGACATCTGCGCCTTGCGCGCGAAAGGCCTTGGCACAGCCCCATGCGATCGAGCCCGCATTGGCGATACCCACGACCAATGCCTTTTTTCCGTCCAGTCGAAACATACCGACGCTCATATAGCCATTTTTGCTGCACTGCAGCAAAAATAGGTATCAGTTTAATGACTTGCATCAATCTTCGGGCGATTTGTTGCAGCGTAACGCTGGGTCAGCCGCTTTTTGGGGCCGCCAGATCTTCAAGGATTGGACAATCGGGGCGGGAATCTCCGGCACAAGCCGATACCAGCCGGTCCAGCGTGTCCCGCATCGCGCCAAGCTGAGCAATTTTTTCGTCAATCTGGCGCATATGCGCCTGCGCCACCGCCCGCACATCGGCCGAGGCGCGGCTGTCATCCTCATAAAGCGCCAGCAGCGTGCGGCAGTCTTCAATGGTGAACCCCAAGGCACGTGCGCGGGCGAGAAAGGCCAGCTTATGCACATGCTGGTCGGAAAAACTACGATAGCCATTGCGGTCGCGATCCGGCGTCACAAGGCCGATATCTTCGTAGTATCGGATCGTCTTGCTGGGCAATCCGGTCCGGGTCGCGGCGTCTCCGATATTCATGACACCGCCTCCGGGCTGAACCGGCGCAGCCGCAGCGCGTTGGACAAGACAAAGACCGAACTCAACGCCATCGCACCCGCCGCCAGCATGGGCGACAGCAACAGCCCCGTGGCCGGATACAGCAGCCCCGCCGCGACCGGGATCAGCGCGGTGTTGTAGCCAAACGCCCAGACAAGGTTTTGCCGGATATTGCGCAGAACCGCATGGCTGATCGCCTGAGCGCGCGCTGCGCCCGCCACATCGCCCGAGATCAGCACCACATCGGCACTGTCGATGGCCACATCCGTGCCGGTGCCCATCGCGACCCCCACATCTGCGGCCGCCAGCGCCGGTGCATCATTGATCCCGTCGCCGACAAATGCCACCGCGCCGAACTGGGCTTGCAAATCGCGCACCACATCCTGCTTGCCTGCAGGCAGCACCTCTGCCTCGACGATATCGATGCCAAGACTGCGGGCCATCGCGCTGCCTGCAGCCTGCGTGTCGCCTGTCACCATGGCCACCTGAACGCCCTTGGCCTTCAACGCGGCCACGGTGCTGCGCGCTTCAGGCTTTGCCACATCGCTCAACGCCAGCAACGCGGCGGGCAGACCGTCGATGGCCACCAGCACCATCGTGTGACCCGCCGCCTCCGCTGCGGTCACAGCTTCGGCCAAAGGCGCGACATCCACGCCCTCGCGCGCCATCAATCGCGGCGCGCCGATCAGGACATCGCCCTGCGCCGTCTCGGCCCGCAGGCCAAACCCGGCCAGCGCCTCGACCTCCTGCACCGGGGCGGGCGCGATCTTTTCCGCACGCGCCGCCCGCACAACGGCCTGCGCCAGCGGGTGATCCGACCGCGCCTCCGCTCCGGCCACCAGCCCCAACACCTCCGCCCGCTCGAATCCCGGCGCAATCTCAACCGTCACCAGTGACGGCTTGCCCTCGGTCAATGTACCGGTCTTGTCAAAGGCCATGACTTTCACAGCATCAAGACGCTGCAACGCCTCCCCCTTACGGAACAGAACGCCCAGCTGTGCCGCCCGGCCCGTGCCCACCATGATCGAGGTCGGCGTCGCCAGACCCATCGCACAAGGGCAGGCGATGATCAGAACCGACACGCCCGCCACCAACGCCCGATCGATCCCTTGCCCGGCCAGCACCCAGCCCAGCACCGCCAGCACTGCTATTGCAAGAACCGCGGGTACAAATACCGCCACAACCCGATCCGCCAGCGCCTGAATCGGCAGTTTCGCGCCTTGCGCCGCGCCGATCAGCGCCACGATCTGCGCCAGCATCGTATCGCCTCCGGTTTTCCCGGTCTCGACCCGCAGCGCGCCTGCGCCATTCAGCGTGCCGCCCACAACCCAATCGCCAGGCGCCTTGTCCACTGGCACAGGCTCGCCGGTCACCATCGCCTCATCTACGGCAGAGCGGCCTTCCAGAATGCGCCCATCCACGGCGATCCGCTCGCCTGCGCGGACCTGCACCACATCGCCCAGGACAACCTCGGACATCGGACGGTCAACCGGGCCCTGATCAGTTTCAACCCGTGCCAGCTTCGGCTGCAGATCGACCAGAGCCCTTATGGCCGCCCCCGTGCGCCCACGCGCCCGCGCCTCCAGCCACCGCCCGGTCAAAATCAGCGTCACGATCACCGCCGCGGCTTCGAAATAGACATGCCGCGCCCCGTCGGGCAGCAGAGCAGGCGCCCAAAGCGCCACCGTGGAATAGGCCCACGCCGCCCCCGCGCCCAGCGCGACCAAAGCATTCATGTCCGGCGCGCCTTTGATCAGCGCCGGAAATCCCAGCCGCAAAAACACCAGCCCCGGCCCAAACAGAACCGCCGAGGCCAGAAGGAACTGCACCATCCATGATGTCTGCATCCCGATCGTGGCCATCACCCAGTGATGAAATCCCGGGATCATGTGCCCGCCCATTTCCAGCACAAAGACCGGCAGCGTCAAAAGCCCCGACAGCAACATCCGTTTCCGTGCGGTGGCAATTTCGGCCTCGATCCGCTGCGCCTCATCCTCCTGATCATCGCTCAGAGGGCGGGTGGCATAGCCGGCCGCCGTGACCGCCTGCGCCAACGCATCCGCCGTCGACGCGCCTTCCAAAACGGTCACGCGGGCCTGTCGGGTGGCAAGGTTCACCCGCGCCTCCACCACGCCGGGCATGGCAGCCAGCGCCGCTTCGGCCCGCCCGACGCAGGCCCCACAACTCAGCCCATCAACCACCAGCTCCACAGTGCTGCGCCGGGCGGGATAGCCTGCCGCGCGCAGGGCGGCCTGCACATCTTCAGGCCGGCCTCCCGTCACCTGCGCCGACCGCGTCGCCAGATTGACCCGAACCTCCTGAACCCCCGGCACCGCAGACAACGCGGTCTCGGCCCGGCGCACGCAGGCGGCGCAAGACAGGTTATCAAGATGCAGGGTCAGCGCGGCGGCCATTCTCAGGCTCCTTGGTAGGACATGTGGCACATAAAGGTTCCAGTCACTGGAAGGTCAAGGGGCAAAGCGGCATCTTGCCATTGCCCCCGCCCGGTGCTTCTGTCCGCGCGGGAGGACATGCGATGGATTGGGACAGCTTCGCCCGCTGGGGCAACCGGATCGTTGATATGGCGCGGGACTATCGGACCTCGCTGCGCGACAAACCCGTGCGGGCGCAGACGGCCCCCGGCGCGGTCTATAACGCCCTGCCCGCAACCCCGCCCGACGCGCCGGAACCGATGGAGCAGATCCTCGAAGACTTTCAGCGCGACGTGATGCCGGGCCTGACCCATTGGCAGCATCCGCGCTTCTTCGCCTATTTCCCCGCCAATGCCGCGCCGCCCTCGGTGCTGGCGGAGATGCTGGTTTCCGCCTTGGCACCACAATGCATGCTCTGGCAGACCTCTCCAGCCGCGACCGAGATGGAAACCCGCATGATGGACTGGCTGCGGCAGGCCATCGGCCTGCCCGATGGCTGGCACGGCACCATACAGGACAGCGCCTCTTCGGCGACGCTGGCCGCCGTTCTGACCATGCGCGAACGCACGCTGAATTGGACGGGCAACAGCGCGGGCTTGCCCGGTCAGGCGCCGCTGCGCGTCTATTCCTCGGCCGAGGTGCATTCCTCGATCGACCGCGCGATCCGCATTGCCGGGCTGGGCCAGGACAATCTGGTGCGTATCGCGATCAAAGGTGCATGGCGCGGCATGGACCCCGACGCGTTGGACGCCGCGATCACCGCCGATAAGGCCGCCGGGTTGCAACCTGCCGGGGTGATCTTGTGCGTGGGCGCCACCAGCGTGGGCGCAACCGACCCGGTGGCCGATTGCATCGCGGTGGCCCGCAAGCATGATCTCTATGTTCATGTCGATGCCGCCTGGGCCGGGGCGGCGATGATCTGCCCGGAATTCCGCCATTTCTGGACAGGTGTAGACGGCGCCGACAGCGTGGTCTTCAACCCGCATAAATGGTTGGGCGCCAATTTCGACTGTGCCGCACATTTCTTGCGCGATCCCGAACCGCTGGTCAAAACGCTGGCCATCCAACCCGCCTTCCTGAAAACCCATGGGGTCAGCGGCATCGTCGATTATTCCGAATGGTCCGTGCCTTTGGGCCGCCGCTTTCGCGCGCTGAAACTCTGGTTCCTGATCCGGGCCTATGGGCTGGACGGGCTGCGTGAGGTGATCCGCAACCATGTCACATGGGCCGAAGAGCTGCACAACGCGATGGAGGCCGACCGGGATTTCGAGATCATCACCCGGCCGATGTGGTCCCTGTTTTCCTTCCGCTACGCCCCTGATGGCGCCGAAGATCGGGATGCGCTGAACCTAAGGCTGATCGAAGCTGTGAACGCCGATGGACGCGTCTATTTGACCCAAACCAATTTCGAAGGCCAGTTTGTCATTCGCTTTCAGGCAGGCAGTTTTGAGACCACCCGCGAGGATGTGATGATGACGCTGGATGTCGTGCGAGAGGTCGCAGGGCGGCTCTGATGCAAAGCGGTCTGATTCTTCTGTGTCTGGCCTATGTGCTCAGCCAGTTTTTTCGCGCCTTTCTGTCAGTCCTGTCGATCCCATTGGGGCAGGATCTGGGCGTGACCCCGCAGGATCTGGCCGATGCCTCGGGCTATTGGTTTCTGACCTTTGCGCTGATGCAGATCCCGGTTGGCCGGGCCCTGGATCGGATAGGACCACGCCGCACGGGCGGATGGCTTTTGTTGTTTGGCGGTGGAGGCGGCGCAGCGCTGTTTGCGCTTGCGCAATCACCGGGCCAGATCGAAGCTGCGATGGTTCTGATTGGCATCGGTTGCTCTCCTGTCCTGATGGCCTCTTACTATATCTTCGCCCGCCAATACCCGCCTGCGCGCTTTGCCACGCTGGCGGCGGTGATGCTGGGCGTGGGCTCTTTCGGCAATCTGTTCGCGGCTTGGCCCACCGCTGTCATGGCCGAGGCGGTGGGTTGGCGCGCGACGCTTTGGGGGTTGGCAGGCATTTCTGTGCTGGTCGGTCTGGGCATCCTGTCGACCGTGAAAGACCCGCCGCCTGCGGACACGGGAGAGGGCGGATCGCTTCTGACCATTTTGAAAATACCGGCCATCTGGGCATTGCTGCCGCTGATGTTCTTCTCCTACGCGCCGTCTGCTGCGATACGCGGGGTCTGGATCGGGCCGTATCTCGACAATGTTTTTGGCCTGACGCTGGGCCAGATCGGCACGGCGAGCCTGATCATGGGTGCGGCGATGATCCTTGGCACCTTTACCTATGGGCCGCTCGATCGGGTGCTGGGCACGCGCAAATGGGTCATCTTTGGCGGCAATCTGGGCGCGCTGGCGGCACTGGTGGCGCTGGTGCTCTGGCCTCAGGCGGGCATCTGGCAGGCGGTGGCGCTGATGTCGCTGGCCGGATTTTTCGGTGCATCCTTTCCGGTTTTGATCGCGCATGGCCGCGCATTTTTCCCCGCGCATCTGGTCGGGCGCGGGGTGACGCTGCTGAACCTTTTCGGCATTGGCGGGGTCGGCGTGATGAATTTTGTCAGCGGCGAAGCCCATGCCTTGACCCCCGCGGCCTTCACCCCCGCCGCGCCCTATGCCACGGTCTTTGCCCTGATGGCCGCAACGCTGGCCTTCGGCCTTATTGTCTATCTTTTGGCCCCCGACCGGACTGACTGACTTTATCCCCAGCCGCTTTTCCTTTAAGGGCAGCGCGACGGGCCATTTCGGCCCGTCTATCTTTGTTGGAGAAAAGGACAAATGGGCTATCGAGTCGTTGTCGTCGGCGCCACGGGAAACGTGGGTCGTGAAATGCTGAACATCCTGGCCGAGCGCCAGTTCCCGGTCGATGAGATTGCCGCGCTGGCATCGCGAAAATCGCTGGGAACCGAGGTGACTTTTGGCGAAACGACACTGACGACCAAAGACCTTGATACCTTTGACTTCACCGGCTGGGATATTGCGCTCTTTGCCATCGGCTCGGACGCGACCAAGACCTATGGGCCCAAGGCCGCCGCGGCGGGCTGCGTGGTGATCGATAACTCATCGCTCTACCGCTATGACCCCGAAATCCCGCTGATTGTTCCGGAAGTGAACCCGCAGGCGATCCACGACTACAAAAACAAGAACATCATCGCGAACCCCAACTGTTCGACCGCGCAGATGGTTGTCGCGCTCAAGCCGCTGCATGACCGCGCCAAGATCAAGCGTGTTGTTGTCTCGACCTATCAATCGGTGTCGGGCGCGGGCAAAGATGGCATGGATGAGCTTTGGGATCAGACGAAATCGGTCTATAACCCCACGACAGATGTGCCTCCGAACAAGTTCCAGAAGCAGATCGCCTTTAACGTGATCCCGCAGATCGACGTCTTCATGGAAGATGGATCGACCAA
>JABSSB010000127.1:0-12522 GCA_013214715.1 Paracoccaceae bacterium
GGGGGGTCGAACAGGCCACATCCGGGCGGGGGGGAGAAGCGATCCTGCTTCTTTTCATGGCCTTTGCCCTGTCGCGCCTGACCTTTTCGGCGGATACCGCGCAGATGGGTAATCGGGGCCTGTTGCGCGACCCCGAATTTCGCATTGGCATCGTCATCGTGGTGTTTATTACGACGATTCTTTTTGCGCGCCACTGGCTCGCGGCGCTGGATATGGGGATTGAAGAAAACTTTTCGATCGCGTTCAGCGCCTTCTGGGGCGGCTTGTTCACCGCGATGTCCTTTTTGACAACAACCGGCTTTGTCAGTGGTGATTGGGGCGAGATTCGTAACTGGTCCGGGCTCGGCTCGCCTGGATTGATTCTGATGGGGCTGGCACTGATCGGCGGCGGGGTCGCAACGACGGCGGGTGGGGTAAAACTGCTGCGAGTCTGGGCGCTTTACCTCAATGGCCTGCGCGAGATGGAACGGTTGGTCCATCCCTCGGCCGTGCAACCGCTGACCCGATCCGGCACGCGCATACAACGCGACGGCGCGCTTCTGGCCTGGGTAGCGTTCATGCTTTTTGCTTTGTCATTAGCCGGGCTGTCCGTGGCCTTTGCCGCAGCAGGCGTTGGGTTTGAGGACGCGATCATTCTGGCAATCTCGGGACTGTCGACCACCGGCCCGCTGATCGAGGCTGCATCGGATTCGCGCATCCAGCTCGCTGACCTCGGACCGGGGGCAAAACTGCTTTTTGCTCTGGCCATGGTTGTAGGCCGGATGGAAACATTGGCGCTTATTGCTTTGTTTATCCCAGATTTGTGGCGAAATTGACCCAAACCGTCATACCGCCACAGGCTCGTCATAAGTTTACGCTGGAAACTCTGAAACATGCGGCCCATAGTCACCACCGTATGAGCGCCCAGAACAAGATCAAAAAAAGAAAGAGTTTACCCGCCAATGGCTTCGGAAAGACAGAACCTTCAGGACGCGTTCCTGAACCATGTGCGCAAGACCAAAGTTCCGGTCACGATTTTTCTTATTAACGGGGTGAAACTGCAGGGAGTTATCACCTGGTTCGACAATTTCTGTGTTTTGCTGCGCCGTGACGGGCAGTCGCAGCTTGTCTACAAGCACGCGATTTCGACCATCATGCCGGCCCAGCCGATCAGCCTGTATGATGGTGAAGACACCTAGTGCAAACCCATGAAAGGCTGCGCACGCGAGCATGGGTGCTGCATCCAGACATCAAATCGGATGAGACGCGTCGCGATGCCATTCCGGCGCTAGAGGAGGCCGCAGCGCTAGCTGCGGCTTTGCCTGATCTGGATGTGATCGGTTCAGATGTCGTGCGACTTGCGCGGCCGCATCCTGGCATGCTCTTCGGATCGGGCAAGATTGACGAGCTGCGCGATCGATTCAAGTCCGCCGAGGTTGAGCTGGTGCTGGTTGATGGTCCGTTATCGCCGGTACAGCAGCGCAATTTGGAAAAGGCCTGGAAGGTCAAGATCCTCGACCGCACCGGGTTGATCCTTGAGATTTTCTCGGATCGCGCGCGCACCCGCGAAGGGGTGTTGCAGGTCGAAATGGCCGCGCTGAGCTATCAGCGCACAAGGTTGGTCCGCGCCTGGACTCACCTAGAACGCCAACGCGGCGGGCTGGGCTTTGTCGGCGGCCCCGGCGAAACCCAGATCGAGGCCGACCGCCGGGCTATTGACGACCAACTGGTGCGCCTGCGCAGGCAATTGGACAAGGTGGTCAAAACCCGGACGCTCCATCGCTCGGCCCGGGCCAAGGTGCCTTATCCGATCGTGGCGCTGGTGGGCTACACCAATGCGGGCAAATCCACTCTGTTCAACCGGCTCACCGGAGCGGAAGTGATGGCCAAGGACATGCTTTTCGCCACGCTGGACCCAACGATGCGGCGGGTGCAACTGCCTGATGGGCCCGAAGTGATCTTGTCGGACACAGTGGGCTTCATCTCGGATCTGCCCACCGAACTTGTTGCGGCTTTCCGGGCGACGTTGGAAGAGGTGCTCTCAGCTGATCTGATCCTGCATGTGCGCGACATCAGCCACGCAGAAACCGCGCATCAGGCTGACGATGTCGCGGCTATTCTGGACAGTCTCGGCGTAGATGACAGCCGCCCCCAGATCGAGATCTGGAACAAACTTGACCAGCTCGACCCGGATGAGGCCGAAGCTCTGCGTCAACGCGCCAGCCGCGACGAGGATGTCATGGCCATTTCGGCCCTGACTGGCGAAGGGCTTGAGGCGTTGCTGACGCGCGTCGCCGTCACCTTGCAAGGCACAAGAATCGAAACGAACCTGATCCTGCCTTATAGCGATGGTCGCAGACGCGCGTGGCTTTTTGAACAGGATGTCGTGCAGGCGGAAACGCCCCAAGAAGACGGCTATCACCTCAAGGTGCTCTGGTCCGCGCAACAGGCCGCGCGCTTCGACAAACTCTAAGCGCCTCACCTTCTTTGCTTCAAAAATACCCGCGCCGCAGGCCACCGCGCGTCAGCGCGGTTCCAGAACGGTTACCCCAACCGATGCCGCCCGGGCCAGATCCGGGTCCAGTGACATGGGCAGATATTCCCCGCGTCGCCAAAGCTGCGAAAGATCATCATAATGGCGCGACAGGAAATGCCCGCTTTGCCCGGTTGAGGTGATGAAAACCGAACTGTCGGGATCAGCGAAGTCATAGACCCCGCGATAGCCCGCCCCATGCACGTTCTGGAAGGGCTCAGGATCTTCGCCCGATGTACGCCCACGCTGCAACGTGTTGTCTCCGCCCGAAGTCGATTGCCGGATATTCACGAAATGACGCAGCACCGGCACGCCGCCGAGAATATCGTGGTCATGCGTGGCCTGATGCGCATCCCCCCAGCGCAGCGATTCCAGCTGATCGCCATAGCGGTCTTCGATCCAGATCAAAGCATCATCCAAGGCCAGCCGCGCCATATCCTCGCAGGTTTCCTCCCGCGTGGACTGGCGCACATCGCACCAGATGTCCGCGCCCTCCAGCCCGCGAAAGACCTTTTCCAGAAAGAGCGGTTCGATATGTTTGAACTCATCAGCCAGCGGTCCCAGTTCATCGGCGATGATGCGCTTTTGCAAGGCGCGCATCCAGGCGGCATAGATCAGCGGCTCGGGCATATGTTCATTCATCTCGCCATTCCAACTTGCCAATAGCTCCAGCGCAATCTGGCGCTGACGCTCCCGCGTGCCATCTGGTGCGGATTCGCCCGTGAACCACAACTCAGAGCCAATCAACGGCAGCAGCGAGCGCGCAGTGTGGCTCACCGTGTCAAGCTGAGCCTCGATAAAGCTGTCGCGGGTGTGGACGCGCCGGTTTTCCATCAGACGCGTCCAACGGTTCACCCGCTGGCTGTCGCCCCAGATAAACGAGACATGGTTGGGAAAGGGTCGGTCCACGGTCTTGTTGTTTGTGTTGCCCACGATCCCGCCCTCGGGCTGGATGAAAGCGGGGTTGTCGGCAAAGGGCAGGGCGCCTTGCCACAGGTTTTCTGCCCGCCAGCCCGGTGCGGGATAGCGTCCCTGGCTTTGATGGCGCGGGTCACGCTTCGGCAGCACACCCACGGTTTTCAGCGCGATTCCCTCACGGTCGATCAGCCCCAGATTCTGCGCGGGCGCCACAAAATCCGACATGCCTTCCAACGCCTCATCAATGTCATCGGCATACATCAATCCAATCAGCGCAGAGGCGGATCGATCTTCGGGCGTCAGAAGCGTCCAGTTCAGCGCTGCGACATGGCCGGGCGGCGTGATCGTGCCAAGGTCGAAATCGCTGCCGGACAGAACCGGGCCGTTCTGAGACCAGCGCAAGGTCAGCGTGATCGGTTCGGCATCCTTGATTTCAAGGATTGATGGCCGTGATCGAAAGCGCTTCCATCCGGTTGGAGTTTGGTATTCTTCAGGGTTTTCGGGGTTCAGCTTTTCGATCACCACGTCCTGATCATCGACATAGGCCGAGGTAAAGCCCCAGGCCAACCGGTCGCTGCGCCCCATGAAAACTGCAGGCACGCCTGGGATCGTGCCACCGATCACCCCGCCGCTTTGCAGCTCCAACCGGGCCAGATACCATTTGCCCGGCGCGGAAAATCCCAGATGCGGATCCGATGCCAAAAGCGTGCCGCCAGCCGCCGACCGGTGCGGGGCCGCGGCCCAAATGTTGGAAGCCCCGGCCAGCCCGCGTTTTGGCAGTTCGATCAGCGGGTCGCTGGCTTCAATGGCTTTGGCGTATTTCGGAAGCCCGGGGAAAACAGCGGCGTAGTCTTCGAGTGCCGCAATGCCGTCGCCGGGGTAATCGGGCATGATCTCGGACACGCGGGCGGCATCGTCCAGCATCAGCGATGTCCGGGCATAGAGCACTTCGTCATTCACATGGCCCGACAGCAATAGCCCCAGCACTTTCTGAATCGCCATACTGTCGGCTGGCGTCCAGGGGGCGACAGGGGCAGAGAACAGGAACATCTCGGGCGCGCCACGACCCAGTGCAAATTCATTGATCTCAAAGAGCCGCGCGTTCACGCCCGCCGCGTAAGCGCGCATGATGGCCTGCGTGCGCTCATCCTGCACCTCAAAGGCGCGTTGCGACAGGCGATACAGGTCGAGCCGCCGAGACAAGGCGTCGATTTCAACGGTGCGGGCGCCAAACACTTCGGACATCTTGCCCTGGGCCACCCGTCGCATCACCGTCATTTGCCACAGCCGGTCCTGCGCATGGGCATAGCCCAGCCCAAAGAAGACATCCGTGTCTGTCGTTCCAAAGATATGGGGAACATTGGCATTGCTGCGCACGATCTCGACCGGGGCAGAGATACCATCAACAGCCAATTGGTTGTCGTAGTCCGGTAAGGATTGCTGCGCGAGGTAATAGACCACGCCAACGCCCAGAACCATCAGGATCATTACTCCGGCCAGCAGGCGGACCAGAGCCTTGAAAATCATGCGCATGTCTTACGGTCGCCCCTTCTGATGTCTGGTTTGATTGACCCGCTTCGTCGGGCTGATAGATAGAAGCCGGAGTTTGAAAACGGGATCAAGGGGAGAGAGATGGCAAAAGTTGCATTTCTCGGTTTGGGCGTCATGGGCTATCCGATGGCGGGGCATCTGAAAGCGGCCGGGCATGAGGTAACGGTATACAATCGCACTGCGGCAAAGGCCGAAGCCTGGGTGGCAGAGCATGGCGGGCAGATGGCCAAGACCCCGCGTGAGGCGGCCGAGAGCGCAGAGTTTGTGATGGCCTGCGTTGGCAATGACGATGATCTACGCGGTGTGTGTTTGGGCGAGGATGGGGCTTTTTCCGGCATGAGCGAGGGCGCGATTTTTGTTGATCATACGACGGTTTCGGCCAAAGTCACGCGTGAGCTGTGCTCGGCCGCGTTGGCTGACGGCAAAGGCTTTGTCGATGCGCCGATTTCTGGTGGGCAGGCCGGGGCGGAAAATGGCGTGCTGTCGGTCATGTGCGGCGGCGAGCAGGCACATTATGACGCGGCAGAGCCGGTGATTGCAGCCTATGCCCGAATTTGTCGCCGGATCGGTGACAGTGGCGCTGGTCAGATGACAAAGATGTGCAACCAGATTGCAATTGCCGGTGTGGTGCAGGGATTGTCCGAAGCGCTGCATTTCGCCGAAAAAGCCGGGCTGGACGGGCGCGCTGTGGTTGAGGTTATCAGCCAGGGAGCGGCCGGGTCGTGGCAGATGGCGAACCGCTATGAAACCATGCTGGACGACGCGTTTGAACACGGATTTGCCGTGGATTGGATGCGCAAGGATCTGGGCATCTGTCTGGACACGGCGAATGAGACAGGGGCCTCCCTACCGGTCACGGCACTGGTTGATCAGTTTTATAAGGATGTACAGAAACTCGGTGGCGGGCGTTGGGATACGTCCAGCCTGATCAAACGTTTGCGCGCGTTGGACTAAACGATGCGCAGCGGCGCGCGCCCGGAAGGGCAGGCGGGAGGGTTTCGCGTTGGGCAGGCCCACCTAAACGGGGTGGGGCGATGCCCCACGCAGGTTACTCCCGACCAACCCTTTGGTCGGTCGGGCGGCTGGCGCCAAGGGGCTGCGTCAGGGAATGATCCTGGTGTATTTGATCCCTTCGACCGTCGCACCGGCGAAAGCCCCGGCCTGCCCAAACACAGCCAAAAGGACCGGCGAGGACAAAGTGGCCGATGTCGCCTTGAACGATGCGCCTTCATCGACAAGGGTTGCACCTGCATCTGCAGCGGCTTCCCATCCGTTGCTGGTGCGGAACGTGTTCAGCGCCTCATCGGTCATGAAAAACACGACATAGGAATACTGTTGCGCCCCGGCCTGAAGTCCGGCGCTACCCTGAATGGCTGAATAGTAATCCAGCGTCTCGCCTTTTGAAATCAGCGCGCCGCGGCCATAGCCTCCGCCCAGCCAGAACCCGGCTTCAGTCATCAGCGGCATGACCAGCATCCCCGACGCACTATTGGCGATATCGCGGGTGTTGGGATAGCGGCCATACATTTCATCCAGCGCGGCATTCACGCGCGCATCCAGCGCCCGCGCGTTTTCATTGCCAACACCATTTCCGCATGCCGCTGTCATGGCGATAAGCCCGAGCGCGCCGAATGTCACTGCGCGCCGGGACATGCTGTATCTTGTCATGGATCTGCCTGTTTCTGATTGGTCATTATTGGTCTGCTCTTGGCCGTCAAACGCAGCCTTTACCGCATAGATTAGCGCAAATATCGCGCAAAATCATCCTTTCTGCCTAGCCCTGCAACGCTTGGGCAACATCCTGCGCAAAATAGGTCAGCACGCCGTCGCAACCGGCGCGTTTGAAACAGGCCAGGCTTTCCATCATGACCTTGGTCCCATCAATCCAACCATTTTGTGCCGCAGCTTTGATCATCGCGTATTCACCGGACACCTGATAGGCAAAAACCGGCACGCCAAATGTGTCCTTGGCACGACGGCAGATGTCCAGATAGGGCTGGCCGGGTTTGACCATGATCATGTCCGCGCCTTCTTGCAGATCACGTCCGATCAGGCGCAGCGCCTCATCCGAATTGCCTGGATCCATCTGATAGGTTTTCTTGTCACCTTTCAGCGCACCCGAAGCCCCTACGGCATCGCGAAACGGCCCATAATAGGCCGAGGCATATTTTGCCGTGTAAGACAGGATTGTGACGTTCTGAAACCCGCCAGACTCCAGACCCGCCCGCATCGCCGCGACACGGCCATCCATCATGTCAGACGGGCCGATGATATCCGCACCGCTTTCGGCCTGGGCAAGTGTCATTTTGACCAACGCTTCGACCGTTTCGTCGTTCACGATTTCGCCATCCACAACGAACCCGTCATGGCCGTTTATGTTGTAGGGATCGAGTGCCACATCCGTCATCACGGCAATATCGGGCGCGGCCTGTTTGATGGCCCGGATGGCGCGGTTGCACAGATTGTCGGGGTTCCAGGCTTCGGCGCAATCTTCGGTTTTCAGCGCTGGATCCGTATAGGGAAACAGACAAATCGCAGGGATGCCCATCGCCTGCGCATCGGCCGCGGACTTGGCAATCAAATCGACAGAACGGCGCAGGACCCCCGGCATCGATGCGACTGGCTCTTCCACGCCCTCTCCATCGCGCACGAAAACCGGCCAGATCAAGTCATCCGGCGTCAGCGTGGTTTCGCGCACCATGGCGCGCAGGGCCGGGCTGCTGCGCAGGCGACGCGGACGAGCCGCGGGAAACGGGGCGATTGTGGATTTCATGGCGACGCTCCTTGCAGATTGGTCCATTGGGTGGCATGGATAGCCCTGCGCGGCAAGGGCGCTTCACGTCCGGCCGGGTGGGAGGCCGGGACAAAGAGATCGGGAAAACACATCCTTGGAATGGTATGAATCGATTTTCGAGCTGATCGATTTCCGGTCGTTTTCGAATTTGTGGTATTGGATCGGGCTGGCCGTGATGTGGTCAAGCTCAGCGCATTGGGTCATGGGCATTCCTTTTGACATGGTCACCCAGGCCCGCCGCAAAGGTGGCCCCGCGATGGAGGATCTGCAAGACATTGCGCGAGTGAACATCACTCGAATCCTTGAAATTGTGCGTATTGCAGGCCCTTGGCTGGTCGCACTGGTCTTGTTTGTCATCACCACGCTGGCGATTTCCGGATTTGTCTACGGCGCGGAATTTGCACAAGCCCTGTTTTGTATGGGCTTTCCGATGATGTTTGTCGGCTATCTGAACTATGCAACCGCCCGACGCATCCGGCGCGAGAAGGCGCGGGGGGAGCATTTGTGCCGCGCGATCCTGCGATGCCGTGTTTACGTTCAGTTGATCGGCACCGTGTCGATCTTTTTCACCGCGTTGTGGGGGATGTATTCCAATATCTCGGCCAGCGTGCTGGGCTAGATCGCGGCCCGGGAATCTTGCGGTTGATTTCCGGGGCGCAAAGCAACAGATAAGCGCTCATGTCCAGTTCTCAGCACCTCGTCCTAGGCGGCGCGCCGGAAGGCTTTGACGCCCGCCTGATCCTGTCGGAAATTGCCAAATCAAAGGCGCCGGTTTTGCATGTTGCCCGCGATGACAAGCGGATGGCGGCGATGTTGTCGGCACTGCGTTTCTTTGCGCCCGACATGCCGGTTCTGACGTTTCCCGGCTGGGACTGTCTCCCTTATGATCGGGTATCGCCCAATGCCGATATTGCGGCCACGCGCATGGCAACACTTGCGGCGCTGGTGCATCAGATGCCCGAGCAATTCGTGCTACTTACTACGCTTAACGCCGCCACGCAGCGTGTGCCGGCCCGCGCCTTGCTGCGCGATGCGGCCTTTTCGGCAAGAGTCGGGGAGCGTGTGGATGAAGCCGCCCTGCGCGGATTTCTGGTGCGCATGGGTTTTGTTCAGACGCCCACGGTGACGGAAGCTGGCGATTATGCGATCCGGGGCGGCATCGTCGATGTGTTTCCGCCGGGCCGCGCCGAACCTGTGCGTCTGGATTTCTTTGGCGATGTTCTGGATGGCGCGCGGGCCTTTGACCCGGCGACGCAACGGACAACTAAAAAGCTGGATCTGATCGAGCTGGCCCCGGTGTCTGAAATCATTCTCGATGACGCGGCGATCACGCGGTTTCGACAGAATTACCGGATCGAATTTGGCGCGGCGGGCACGGATGACCCGCTTTATGAGGCCGTCAGTGCGGGGCGCAAACATCAGGGGATGGAGCATTGGCTGCCGTTTTTCCATGACCAGATGGAAAACCTGTTCGATTATCTTTCCGATGCTGTGATTTCTTTGGATGATCAATCGGATGCGATCCGACTTTCACGTTGGGATGCGATTGCGGATCAGTATGAAACACGGCGCGTTGCAATGCAGGCCAAGGGCCGGATGGACACGGTCTACAAACCTGTCCCGCCGGAGCTTTTGTATCTGGATGATGCGGCATGGGCGACGGCAGTAACGGACCGGCGGGTTCTGCAATTCAACCCGCTGCCGCAAGCCAGCGGGCCGGGTGTGATTGATGCAGGTGGTCGCATCGGACGCAATTTCGCACCGGAACGCCAGCTTAAAAATATTAGTCTTTTCAGAGCTTTGGCGGACCATGTGAAGCTAAAGCTTGAGGCGGGGCCGGTTCTCATCGCATCTTATTCTGAAGGGGCGCGGGAACGCTTGTCGGGTCTGATCGAAGATGAAGGGCTGGCCGAGGCCATACCCATCACCGATGCCACCCGGATCGGCAAACGGGGCCTGTATCTGGCGGTCTGGGCGTTGGAACACGGCTTTGAAGCGCCGGGCCTGACGGTGATTTCCGAACAGGATGTGCTGGGCGACCGTCTGATCCGCGCGCCCAAAAAGCGGCGCAAGGCGGAAAACTTCCTGACCGAAACCCAAAGCCTCAGTCCCGGTGATCTGGTGGTTCATGTCGATCACGGCATCGGGCGCTTCAAGGGGATGGAGGTCGTCACCGCCGCCGGGGCAGCGCATGAATGTCTTGCGCTGGAATATGCTGAGCAGGCCAAGCTGTTCCTGCCGGTCGAAAACATCGAATTACTGTCGAAATACGGCCATGACGAAGGATTGTTGGACAAGCTGGGCGGCGGGGCGTGGCAGGCCAAGAAGGCCAAGCTGAAGGAACGCATCCGCGAAATGGCGGATCGGCTGATCCGTATCGCCGCCGAACGGGCCTTGCGCAAGGCGCCCATACTTGATCCGCCGCCTGGGATGTGGGACGCGTTTTCAGCACGGTTTCCCTATCAGGAAACCGATGACCAGTTGCGCACCATTGGCGATGTGCTGGATGATCTGACTTCGGGCCAGCCTATGGATCGTCTGGTCTGTGGCGATGTGGGCTTTGGCAAGACCGAGGTCGCGATGCGCGCGGCGTTTGTCGCGGCCATGTCGGGCGTGCAGGTGGCCGTGATTGCGCCGACAACCCTGTTGGCGCGACAGCATGCCGCCAGCTTTGCCGAACGGTTTCGCGGATTTCCATTGGAAGTCAGGCAGTTGTCACGCTTTGTGTCGGCGCAAGAGGCGCAGAAAACCCGCGATGGCATGGCGCGCGGCACCGTGGATATCGTGGTCGGCACCCATGCCTTGCTGGCCAAAGGTATCCGGTTTCAGAACCTTGGTCTGCTTATCATTGACGAAGAACAGCATTTCGGCGTCGCGCATAAAGAACGGTTGAAGGCGCTGCGCTCGGACATTCACGTCCTGACGCTAACCGCAACGCCGATCCCGCGCACTTTGCAACTTTCGCTGACCGGAGTGCGGGACCTGTCGATCATCGGCACCCCGCCGGTGGATCGTCTGGCGATCCGCACCTATGTGTCCGAGTTCGACGCGGTCACGATCCGCGAAGCCCTGCTGCGCGAACGCTATCGCGGCGGGCAAAGCTTTTTCGTGGTCCCACGCATCAAGGATTTGCCGGAGATTGAAGAATTCCTGCGAGATCAGGTGCCCGAAGTGTCCGTTGTCTTGGCACATGGGCAGATGCCAGCCGGGGAACTCGACGACAAGATGAACGCCTTCTATGACGGCAAATATGACGTGCTGCTGGCCACGACGATTGTGGAAAGCGGACTGGACATCCCGACGGCCAACACGATGGTCGTGCACCGGGCCGATATGTTTGGTCTGGCGCAGCTCTATCAAATTCGGGGTCGCGTGGGCCGGTCGAAAACCCGCGCCTATGCCTATCTGACGACAAAACCCCGCGCACGGCTGACGCCCGCAGCGGAAAAGCGGCTGCGCGTGTTGGGCTCTCTCGATACGTTGGGGGCCGGATTTTCACTGGCGTCGCAAGACCTTGATATTCGCGGGGCCGGCAATCTGCTGGGCGAAGAGCAATCCGGCCAGATGCGCGACGTCGGCTATGAGTTGTATCAATCCATGCTGGAGGAGGCGATTGCCAAGATCCGCGCCGGAGAGATGGAGGGGCTGTCAGAGGCCGATGATCAATGGGCGCCGCAGATCAATCTGGGCGTGCCGGTTTTGATCCCCGAAGACTATGTGCCCGATCTGGACGTGCGACTGGGGCTCTATCGGCGTTTGTCGTCGCTGACCACCAAGGTGGAACTGGAAGGCTTTGCCGCTGAATTGATCGACCGCTTTGGCAAGCTACCGCGTGAGGTCAACACGCTGCTTCTGGTCGTGCGGATCAAGGCGATGTGCAAACGCGCAGGAATTGCCAAGCTAGATGGCGGACCCAAAGGCGCGACGATCCAGTTCCACAATGATAAATTCGCCTCCCCCGAAGGTCTGGTGGCCTTCATTCAGGGGCAAAAGGGCCTGGCCAAGGTCAAGGACAACAAGATCGTCATTCGCCGCGACTGGCGCAGTGATGCCGACAAGATCAAAGGCGCCTTTGCCATCGCGCGCGATCTGGCCGAGCAGGCGCAGAAAGCCAAAAAGAAGACAGCCAAAGCCTGAGCGCGTGTCTTGAGCGGTTTGGCCTCTATGCTAAGCTTCTGATTGGATCGGAGGTATCGCATGGATGTTCGACCCATCACCGGCGGGCTTGGTGCTGAAATCATCGGAGCTGATATCACGCAATCAGATCAGTTTGGCGCGCTTAAAGCCGCTTTTGCCGAGCATTCCGTGATCGTGATCCGCGACCAACAGGTCAGCCCGGATGCGCATCTGGCTTTTGCCAGTCAGTTCGGGCCGATCAACGTCAACCGGTTCTTCAAACCGGTCGACAGCCATCCTGAAATTGCGATGGTACTGAAGGAAAAGGACCAGACATCGGCAATTGGCGAAGGCTGGCATACCGATCATTCCTATGACCAGATCCCGGCGATGGGCTCTATCCTGCACGCGATCGAAGTGCCCCCCTTTGGCGGGGATACGGTCTTTGCCTCCATGGCGGCGGCTTATGACGCGTTGTCACCCCGAATGCAGAGGTTTCTGGAAAGCCTGACGGCGGTGCATTCGTCCCGCCATGCCTTTGGGGCATCGACCATAGACAGCGAGGCCTCACGTAGCGGACGATTACAAAACGCCGAAGCCGCAACTCAGGATGCGCGTCATCCGGTTATCA
>JABSSB010000127.1:12619-33888 GCA_013214715.1 Paracoccaceae bacterium
TTACACCCATGCCCAACGGCCCAAGTTTCAGTGCCGCGTGCGCTGGCAGTCGGGTGATGTGACGATCTGGGACAACCGGGCGACTTGGCACAAGGCGATCAATGATTATCACGGCTATCGCCGGTTGATGCATCGCGTGACGGTGGACGGCGTGGCCCTGAGAGGCGTCGCCTAACCGTTTTGGTTCAATCGGTCGCGGACGATGTCCATATGCAGGCGCAGAGCATAGGCCTTTTCGCGAAACCGCAAGGGCAGGTTCAACTTGGCCACTTTGGCGTCGATCTCGGCCAGCCTTTCCAGGCAGTCAGCCCGATCTTCATCTGAAAGATTTCCGTCGGCCATGCGCCGTTCGATTTGCAGCAACTCGCGATAGTGTTTGAACACGCGCGTGTTCATTTGCCAGACGAACAACATCGGCAGTGCTCGCAGAATTGGGAAGGTGACCAGTAGCAACGGCACGAGAATCAACAACACGCTGCGGATTTGCGCGGCCATCCAGTAGGGCAAATATTTTTCGAACACCGAAGGCCCGTCAGTCAGCGCCTCGGCGGCCTGATTATTCATAGGTAGATCAACGCCTTGCGTTGTGGGGAAGCGGATATCATCCGACAGCAACACCGGGCCGGAATGGATACGCTGTGCGGCGCGAACAAAACGGTTCACAAGCGCTGGATGCAGATCGTTTTGCGCGGCCAGACTGGCGACCATCGCGGTCAGGGAGACGGGCTCTGGCGGGACGCGGTTGGTATAGTCGATCCCGGCGGCGGGGATATCGACCAGGCGGACGTAATCGAACTGCCGTGACAAGGCCCGGCTGTCGCGAAGGCTTTCGACCTGCACGGTCGGGTCTCTCAGCAGGTTTTGCAGATAGGGCGCGGTGACCGGCGCCACAAACACCGCCACATCGACCCGCTCTGTTTCCAGTGCAGCCGCGGCTTCGGCCCCGCCAATGGGTAGGAAGCGGCTGTCGTCGATATCGATGTTCAATTCGCGTAGCACCTCATCCAGCGCGGCGCGCGTGCCACTGCCGGGGGCGCCGGCCGCAATGCGCAGCCCGTCCCACAAGGTCGCATCCGGCGTGCCATTGGGGGCGCCGCGATGCAGCACAAAAAACGGTTCAAGAAACACAGCTGCCAGAGCGGACACCCCGGCCTCTTCCGGCGCACGGATGCCGCCTTGTATCAAGGCGACATCCACCTCTCCGGCGACCAGAAGTTCCATGTTTTCTGCGGACCCGGCCGTGGGCACGACGGTTAGGCGCAGACGGTCTCGGGCAAGGATCGTCTTATATTGCATGGCAATCGCCTCATAGGCGCCACCTTCGATGCCAGCGGCCATGCGAATGTCCTGCGGCGGTAGCAGACTGCGCCAGAGCGTTAGCAGGCCAAAGCCAACGGAGAGTATCAGCAACAGGCCGAGCAGCAAAACCCCGAACGGCAGGTTGCGCCAGTTGCGCGTTTCGTTTGGAAATGCCACGGCGGGGCCTCACTGATCTGTGTTACAAACCTGCGCCGGTCTCAGCCGGACAACATACAGTGTGCAAAGACAATCGGCCAATGACAATTGTCTTGTGAGGGAAAGGCTTACTCAGCCGCGCGCATCGCGGCTTGGGCACAAAAACAACTCGCCGCCACAGCCCGGTCAGCCCGCGCCAGCGCGAGGTCCAGGCGCTGTTTGATCTGCACGATTTCGACCGTTTCGCCACGCGCCTCAAGGCAATCATGCAAACCTCGCAAGGCCCAGACATTGTCGGGATGCACGGTTGCACGGCTGAGTTGCCCGCCCAGCCCAAGATCTTCGCGATAGGCGGCCTCTGCCTCTGCAACATGGCCCTGTTCGTAAAGAAGCGCACCTAAAGCATGGCGCACCGGCTGCATCCAGCCCCAAGGCTCATCATAATCCAGCCCATCTTCCAGCGCGACACCCCGGCGCAGATGGTCAAAAGCTGCGTCATAGTTTTGCTGCCGATAGAGGATTTCGCCGCGCAGCATCTCGGTCGCCACGGCCAGCAGAGACACGACCGTGTTGTTATGCAAAAGCCGCGTGTTAGGAACGCGGTCGCGCGCGACGATGAAGTTTTGTTCTTCGACCAGCGCTTCATTTACCTGCCCAAGGGCGGCATGCCCCAGGGCTCGGGCATAATGCGTGAAGGCGGTCAACGAGCAGCGCAGATCGGGCTGATCGGGTAAAGGCAGGTCGATGCAGTCCTGCCAACGGCCAAAGCGGATCAGGACATGCGGCTCCATCGACAAATAGCTTTCGAAGTAATCGGCCATGGGTGGGCTTTGCATGGCGAGCATTTCATCTGGTACGGTCGTGGCCATTTCCCGCACGGCATCCATCGCGGGCTGGAACTGCCCCAGAAACAAAGCGCCATAGATCACAAAGTGATAATCATGCAGCCGGTAGCCGGTGTAGATGTTGTAAGCGCCCTCACGCTCGTAGTATTTGCGATCCGCGATGACGGCCTGTTGGTTCCAGTGGACGACGTTCTGGTAATGACCGCAGAGCACATCGATATGGGTCGGCATATGCACCAGATGCCCGCCATCCGGCATCAGCGTTCGCAGCGCATCCCCGGCCTTCAGAGCCTTTTCGGGAAAGGGCGACATCTCCATGAGATGCACATAGAGATGCAGGATGCCGGGATGGGCCATTGCGGCGGGTAGGGTCAGGGCCTCTTCCAGCACGTCCTGCGCCTCAAGCGTCGCAGTGCCTTCTGCGGGTTTTGCACCTGCGAGGTCCCACATTTTCCACGGTGTCAGGTTCAACAACGCCTCGACATAGACAGTTCGAAGGTCAAGCTGGTCGGGATGGGCCGCGAAAGCTAAGCGCATTGCGTCTGCGAAATCACGATCCCATTGATGCATGTCCGCGATAGGCTCCATCTGTGGATAGCGGGCGGTTAGGGCGTTGATCAGCGCGGCCTCAATCGGGGTGACGCGGTCGATCAGGGCCATGGCGGCCTCTGTCGCGTTGCGGGCTGCTGACAGTGCTTTCGCGCGGCCCCGGTCGTCAAACAACGCCCACGGCATATTGTAATTCGGCCCGGTCGCATAGGCCACGCCCCAATGCGCCATCGCACAGGTGGGGTCGACGACAATTGCCCGTTCAAAGCAGGCGACTGCCTCAGTATGATTATAGCCATAGGTCCAGTTCAGTCCGCGATCGAACCAGATCTGAGCCTCGGCCCTGTCTGTCGTCACCGGGAAGGAATGTGCGCCAAGGTCATAAGGGTAATCGGTCATTATCGGGGCCTCCTCTGGCTTTGGCCAGCATATCAGAGAAGAGGAAAGCCGAGAATGGCTTTAACCCTAGCGTAGCCCGGCGCGACGTTCGACCCGGCCCATTTCGATCATCCCGGCAAAGCCGCAAAGGCACATGATCAACACACCAATGGCCAAAGGCCAGATTGTGCCATTGAAGGTCAATCCCACCGGGGCCGCTATGACTGCCGCCAGAAAAGTCGCAATCGCCCCAATAACCGAGGCCGCCATGCCCGCAATATGGCCCATCGGTTCCATCGCGATGGCGTTGAGATTGCCAAGCGTCATGCCCGCCATGAAAAACAGAGATGTCTGCCAGATCACAAAGATGCCAAAGCGGGTATCAAGGCTTAGATCCGCCATGTTGGCCCCCATCACAGCGGCTGTCAGCACGATCTGCGCCCCCAGCGCGATTGTCACCATGCGCCGCATGCCCACCCGCACGACCAGCCATGCGTTGATCAGGCTGGCAGTGCCTGCAAAAAGCGCCACGATGGCAAACCATTCCGGGAAGCTGTCGGCGCGGCCATAGACCTCGTCATAGATGGGCTGGACCATGGTGAGCATCGTAAACAGCGTGCCCATCGAGAACGTCTGCACCAGGATCGACAGGCGCACGGTCGGGTGAGTGACCATTTCATGCGTCGCTGCCCAGAGCAGCGGCGCCCGAAACGGGCGGCGATTTTCGCGTGGCAGGGATTCCGGCAGGCGCAGACCCATCCACAAGACCGTGATGACCGAAAACAGGATGAAGGCCAGAAAAATGCCGCGCCACCCGGTGAATGCGATGATCGCTTCCCCAAGCAAGGGTGCGAAGGCTGGCACGAGCGTGAAGATCATCATCGCAATGGACATGATCCGCGCCATGATCCGGCCAGAATAGAAATCGCGCACCACGGCAATGGCCACAACGCGCGGTCCAGCAGCCCCCAGCCCCTGCAAAAGCCGCGCAGCCAGAACCATTTCCAGCCCCTGCGCGGACCAAGCCAGATAGGCGGCAAGGCAATAGATTGCCGCTCCGGCCAGGATCACAGGCTTGCGGCCAAACGCATCCGAGAGCGGCCCGGTAAAAAGCGTGCCAATCCCCATGCCCAGCACGAAAGAGGTCAGCACCAACTGGGCGCGGTTGACCTCTGACGGGCTGAGTTCCTGCGCAATCTCGGGTAGAGCGGGCAGCATGGAATCGATCGAAAAGGCGATCGTGGCGAACATCATCGCAATCAGCGCGATGAATTCGGCCCGGTGCATCGGGTTTTGCATTGGATTTTGTCCTTTGGCCTCGGATCCCGCTATCATGCGATCCGGCCAGGGGCCAGAGGGGGCATTGCAGATCTGCTAAAATCTGCTCTCAAGTCAGATTATTTAGGTGGCGGCTCAGGGCCGAGGGTCATCATCTTCATTGGCGGGCAGGGTGTCGTGATGGTGACGCCCCAGCCGGGCAAAGCGGTATTCTGTGTGCGCCTCGCGTTTGCGCATACGCGCCTTGGCGAAGCGCTGGATGGTAAGAGCAAAGACGCCGATGCCCAAAAAATCAGAAACGTGGCGCCGATCTTGCCGATGGCCGTGGCGGGTACCAGACTGCCATAGCCGACGGTCGATATGGTCACCACGGTGAAGAAATAGCTGTCAATCCAGCTCCATTCCTCGACGAAGCGGAAGAAAACCGTTCAAGCAAGGATGATAACCGCAAGGGTCGAACGCAGGTTTAACAGCCCAAAGCGTGTCACGCTTAAGCGTTCTCTTGCTCCAGACCGGCCATGATCTCGCGGATGACCTTCTCCCACAGATCAGGTGGCTGCGCGCCGGGCACGGCATGTTGATTGGCGACGATGAAGGTCGGGACGGAATTCACGCCCATCTGGCGCGAATGGGCGTCACGGTCGCGGATTCTTTGCGCGTCGGCATCGGATGCCAGAAGCTTGCGGACAACAGACGCGTCCATCCCGACGCTGTCTGCGATATCGGCCAGCACGTCATGATCCCCGATATCACGCGCCTCGACGAAATAGGCGTTGAAGAGCGCATCCACCACATCCCCCTGCTTGCCTTCGATCCCGGCCCAATGGATCAGCCGGTGCGCGTCGATTGTGTTGGGCGTGACTTTCATACCCTCGAAATCGATGCTCAGCCCCGCGGCCTCCGCGTTTTGCACGACCGGTGTGTAGGCGCGGACGGCACCCTCTTTGCCGCCGAACTTGCCTTCGAGATAGGCGCGGCGATCCATGCCGCCTGCGGGCATGTCAGGGTTCAGCTGAAAGGGATGCCATTCGATGACAAAGGGATGATCCGGGATCGCGGCCAGCGCTTTGTCCAGATGGGTTTTGCCGATATAGCACCAGGGGCAGATCGGGTCCGACAGAATGTCGAGTTTCACGCGGGCATCGGTGTCGGCCATAGATCAGACCCTAAAATGGGCACGCAGGGCGCGCCGCAGGAGTTTTCCATTCGGCCCGCGCGGAAGCTCGGGCAGGTAAATGAAGGCGCGCGGTTGTTTGTAGCGGGCCAGTCTCTCTTTCACATACGCCGCCAGCGCATCGGGGTCCAGCGGGGCGGGGCCGCTGTAAAATGCCGCAATAATGCGGGCATCGGCCTTGGCCTCGACATCTGTGACGCCAATTTCCAAGATGCCGGGATGGCTGGCCAGCGCGGTTTCGACCTCAAGCGGGGAGACGCGATACCCGCCTGCATTCATCATGTCATCATTGCGCCCAAGATAGGAAATCTGCCCATCAGTATCCATGACACCCATATCGCCGGTCAAAAACCACTCGCCGGCAAAGCGTGCGCGCGTATCTTCGGGCGCTGTGGGATAGCCCAGCATCAGGCCTGGGTCGCTGCGATGCACGGCAATGACACCGGGCGCGTCATGGGCGACGGGCGTGCCGCTTTCATCGACAATGGCGACCCGACGGCCCCGCTGCGGCCGGCCCAAAGCCGCGCCCTGCGCCGGGCGGCCCGGCGCGCCGGAAATGAAGGTCGAACATTCCGACATGCCATAGGCTTCATAAAGCGCTGTGCCCGTAGCCTCCTGCCAGGCCTGCCGGATCGGGTCGGACAGTTTCTCGCCCGCGCAAAGCCCGTGACGCAGATCGGGCAGGGGGGACAGATCGACCCGCAGCAATTTGCGATAGACGCCGGGGGCTGCGGCAAAGATGGTCGCGCGATGCTCAGCCAGCAAATCCGGCAGCGCCTCGGGCAGGGTGCCGGGGGACGGGATCAGCGCGGTTGCCCCGACGGTCCAGGGGTCCATCACCCCAGTGCCCAGCGTATAGGTCCAGTTGAAGGCGCCGGCATGCAGCATCCGATCCTCGGCGTGCAGGTCATACCAGTCGCGGATCATCATTTGCCGCGCCCAGATCGCGCGATGGGCATGGGCCACCGCGCGCGGCGCACCGGATGTGCCCGAAGTATAGACCATATAGGCCAGCCGATCCGGAGCCCCGATGGACCAGTCACATTGGGGCAGATCGCGCATCGCGCGCAGCTCTGACAGCGTAATATGGCGTGGTCCTGCCGCGCTTGGGATGCTGGGATCATGCAGGATCGCAGCCGGGGCCAAATCGGCCACCATCCCCGCAACCTCGCGTTCCGTTAACTGCGACGATGTCGGCACCGGGATCACCCCGGCCGCAATCGCGCCCAGATAGGCAATTGGGAAATCCGGTGTGTTGCCCAGCCGCATCAACAGGATATCGCCAGGCACCAGCCCGGCCTGCAGCAGCCCCGTCCCGGTGCCCCGCACCGCCTGTTCCAGCGCGCCATAGCTCAGCGCCGGACCACCCAGAACCTGCAAGGCGATCTTGTCGGGCGCGACGCCCGCCTGCCCCAGTACATGAGCGGCAAGGTTGAACGGGGCAGGGCAGGGCGTAAAGCCGCCAATGTCGTAAAGGGCTTGCATGGTCCGTGGCTAGCCCGTGCCCGCGGCGGTTGCAAGTCAGCGTGCCCGGGCTATAACCCTTGGCCTATGACAAAAGATCCAAAATCCCTGATCCGTATCGCACGTTCTGAAGGCCCCGATGAGCTGGCCGAACCGCTGGACCTGGGCGTGCGTGTGCGCGAATTGCGCAAGGCGCGGGACTGGACCTTGGAACAGGCGGCCAATCAGGCCGGGCTGGCGCGCTCGACCCTGTCAAAGATCGAGAACGGACAGATGTCACCGACTTATGAGGCGCTGAAAAAGCTTGCCATCGGTCTGGGCATTTCGGTGCCGCAGCTGTTCACACCGCCGCAACGAGATCAGGTCAACGGTCGGATGGCGGTGACCAAATCCGAAGAAGGCGCGGCCCATGCCACGGCCACCTACGAGCATGAGCTTCTGGCCGATACGCTGACGAAAAAATCCATGCTGCCCTATCGCGCGCGTGTGCGCGCACGCAGCATGGAGGAGTTCGACGGGTGGGTCCGCCACGACGGTGAAGAGTTTTTATTTGTCTTGACCGGTGTCATCCGGCTCTACACCGAATTCTACGAACCGCTTGAGATGCGTCGCGGCGACAGCGCCTATTACGACGCGACGATGGGCCATAATGTCGTGTCTGTCAGTTCCGAGGATGCCACGATTTTATGGGTGACATCGCTGGTGTGACCCCGCGTTTATGCGGCTTTTGACACCGTGTGTTCGGTTGTCAGTCCTGACATATCAGCAGCTTCCGACAGGATCTCGCGCGCCTCGGCAAAGGTCAGATCGCAGGCTCCGGCAATGTGTCGTGCCAGCGCGTCAGCTGTCATGTCGTTCCGGGCGATCATCACCCAGTTCACATCCGGCAGGTGGTCACGCAAATAGGCCAATACGGCAGGCAGTTGATGGGGCATTTGGCACCTCTTTATCAGAACAGGTGTTCTACTTAACACCCATCTGATAAAGGCATCGCCTCAGCAACCGTCAAGCACCCTTGCGCGTGTCAGTTATGCGTTTTCGACAACCCCGATATCATCAATGCGCCTTTGCAAGGAGATCCGGTCCAAAGTGTCAATGGGCAGGCTGGTAAACGCTGTGATCCGGTTTTTCAGGATGCCGTAAGCGTGTTGATAGGCCGTTTGTTTTTCGGCTTCGGTGCCGCGTGCTTTGACCGGGTCGGGCTGGCCCCAATGGGCTGACAGAGGTTGGCCAGACCATGCGGGGCATTCTTCATCTGCGGCCAAATCACAGACCGTGAACACGAAATCCATGGAGGGCGAGTTTGGCATGGCGAAAAGGTCGCGGGATTTCGATGTCAGATCTGATGTCTCGATCCCTTTTTCCTGCAGCAGCGCCAGAACCTCGGGCCGGGGGCCGACGGACGGGTCCAGCCCAGCGGAATAGGCGTTGAAACGGTCGCCGCCGTGATGACGCAATAGCGCTTCGGCCATCAGCGACCGGGCCGAATTGGCGCTGCACAGGAACAGAACATTGAAACTGGTATCGGTGGTGGGCATCGGGGAAGCCCCGGGCAAGGGAAAGGCTGTTTCACACAGATCGGGCCGGTTGTTACAACACCCGGCATGAATGCCGCCCATCAGAGTGTTCAGCCCGGCCATATCCACAGAATACAAAAGAGATGTACCGCGCCGATCCTGCTGTATCAGCCCGGCTTGTCGTAACGAATTAAGGTAATTGGACAGAGTATTTGGTTTCAGCCCAAGTGTATCCGACAAGGAACCGGCTGGCACGGGCTGAGGGTGACGCCGCAGCAAAAGTTGCAGCAGCGCCAGACGTTGAGGATGGGAAAGGGCGGCGAGTCGATCATGTAATTCCATTATTCATGAAGTATGGAATTACGATCTGCCCGTCAACAGGCTTAAGGTTGATACCACCACATACCAGGCATGAAGTCCGGGCCATCACCGTAAATTGGGATCACCTCGGACACCTTCATTTCCTTGACATGGGCAATACGACCTACGGCAAAGGTCCAGAACGGTATGACATAGCGGCCCGAGGTCAAAACACGGTCCAGCGCGCGGGTGGCATCAAGAAACTCATCCCGGCTACGCGCGTTCAGGATCGCGTCGATCATTGCGTCAACCGCTGGGGATTTCACCCCCATCAGATTGCGCGTGCCTTCGGCATCGGCGTTTTCCGTGCCCCAGTAAAGCCGCTGCTCATTTCCCGGAGACAGCGACAGAGCCCGGCGAAAATAGGTCATATCGAAATCAAGCGCAGAGCTGCGCGCGGTATATTGCGCGTCATCCACACGTTCGACTTGCAAATCGATACCCAGTCGCGTGGTCATTTCGGAATACAGATCGACAACAGTGCCGGTTTCCACATCGCCGTTGCGCATCAGCACTGACAATTCAAATGGCGCGCCGTCAGCATTGCGCAACTGGCCGTCCTGAATGGTCCAACCAGCCTCTTCCAGCAAGGCGGTGGCCTTGCGGATGTTGCCGCGATTGCGCGCGGTGCCGTCCGACACTGGGAGCGGGTTGCCCTCAAGGGTGCCCGGCGGCAAGTCGGCGGCGAAGGGTTCGAGCAGAGCCCGCACGCCATCCGGGGCGGCGCCATCGGCCATCGCCAATTGCGAGCCCGAGAAATACGAGGTGATGCGCGGCTGTTTGCCGCCGGTCATCGTGTCGTTGATATATTCGAAATTGAACGCCAGCGTCAGCGCCTCGCGCACGCGCCAATCATCAAAGGGCGCTTTGCGGGTGTTCATCACCAGCCCGGTCATGCCGGACGGTTTTTGATGCGGAAATTCCGACAAGATGACATCGCCCGACTGCGCGCGTGGGAAATCATACTGCGTGGCCCATTTTTCAGCGTTGAATTCCCGGACTGCTGAGATCTCGCCGACCTTGAAGGCCTCGAACGCGGCGGTGCCATCACCAAAATGTTCGATCCTCAACTCGTCGAAATTCTGCGTGCCACGGCGGAAAGGCACATCCTTGCCCCAATAGTCCGGGTTCCGCGTCAGGGTCACAAAGCGGCCCATTTCGAAATCCGTGATCATGTAAGGCGATGTCGTGATCGGCGCCTCAGTGCCCGGCGCGTCGGCAAAATCGCGGCCTTCCCATTGCGCCTTTTTCAGGATCGGCCGCAGCCCGGCAATCAGCGCCAGTTCGCGATCTTGGGTGTTGAAGGTGATGCGCACCTTGCGTTCGCCGGTTTCTTCGATGCGCGCGATCTTGTCCCACAATCCACGATAGCGCAGATTGCCTTCGGTGCCGAGCGTTTCGTAGGACCAGATCACATCTTCGACCGTCACAGGCGACCCATCGGAGAAGCGCGCCTCAGGTCGGAGCGTGAATTCGACCCAGGAGCGTGCTTCATCCGTCTCAATCGATTCGGCCAGCAACCCGTAAAGCGAAAACGGCTCATCCCAGGAGCGTCCCATTAGAGACTCCACGCCCCAGAAACGCAATTGCCAGGGAACGTTGCCTTTTTGCACATAGGGATTCAATGAATCGAACCCGCCTGTATTGGCAAAGGCCACGTCACCGCCTTTCGGGGCCTCCGGGTTGGCATAGGGCAGGGCCACAAAATCCGGTGGAAGTGCGGGCTCGCCATACATAGCTATGCCATGTTTGGGCTCAGCATGGGCGAATGTCGCGCCCGTCAAAAGCGCGGTTGCAAGGATCAGGGGGCGGAAAACAGCCTGTCGGCGTGTGCTCGGGTTCTGTCGCACTTTGGCAACGGTCCTTCTTGTGTGGGGCCAATATGTGTAAACGCTACCGCCGGAGTCCCGCTATTTCAAACTTTTAGCTTGGAGTGCGACCTGATTTTGCCTATATATGGGTCACTGCTCGATAGGTTTCTTGCCTGTATGAAACCTGCCTCAATGACTTAACGCCCGCTTCGTGCGGGCGTTTTTTTTGTTTCTTTATATGATGTGTCGGCGGAATTCAGCCGATGCAGGGTCCGCTGCCGGGTGTCGTCAGACGCAAGCCTGCATGGGGTTTAGGGTTAGTATTTGCCGGGAACGTGTAATTCGTCGGGAAGGATCTGTCGTTCGCAATCAGGATTGTGCGTGCGGTCCGGCAAGCTCACCTGCTCATGGTCCACGTGTTTATAGGGAATCAGCGACAAAAGATGGTTGTTTCAGTTTAGTCTAGCGCGTTTTTTGTCATTGCCTTCCACGATATACCACGGCGCTTCAGGGATGTTGGTGCGCAGCAGCGTTTCGTCTTTGGCCTTTGTGTAATCCTCCCAGCGGATGCGTAATTGCAGATCCATCGGTGACAGCTTCCATTGCTTCAATGGATCATGGATGCGCATCAGGAATCGCAGTTGTTGTTCTTCATCGGTAATCGAAAACCAGTATTTCACCAGCCGGATGCCCGAGCGAACCAGCATGCGTTCAAATTCGGGCACATCGCGGAAGAAATCTTCGACCTGCTTGTCATCAGCAAAGCCCGTCACGCGTGCAACCCCCGACCGGTTGTACCAGGAGCGATCGAACAGCACGATTTCCCCGGCCGCAGGCAGATGCGAAACGTAGCGCTGGAAATACCATTGCGTCTTTTCGCGATCTGACGGGGCGGGCAGGGCAACGGTACGCACGACCCGCGGATTCAGCCGTTGCGTGATCCGTTTGATCACACCGCCCTTGCCGGCGCTGTCACGGCCTTCAAAGATCACCACAATCTTTTCTCCCGTGTACTGGACCCAATCCTGCAGCTTGAGCAGTTGCATGAAGTAATCCTTGCGCTCAAGCGTAGGCGGATGCGCGTCGCGATAGATGCGGCGGATTTCCATGGACAGAACAGGCTCGGATATCTCAAGACTCGTAGTCTTCGTCCAACGTGTCAGCCAGTTCGGCGGCAAGCCAATCAAGATGGTCGGATGTCGGTCGGGTCTCATCGCTCATGGTCATGGCCTTTCATCGGTTGCGCCGAAGCTCTTTCGCGGCTTTGCAAAAATCCTGTGACAGACCGTGATTCAGCGCAAATTTCGGGCAGAAAACCCTGTTTCTTTTGGCACCTGCACATGGCAGGGTCGCCCGCGTGTCCAGCCAACAGGAGATCTGTTCCATGTCGCTTTCGGGAAAAACTGCTGTCATCACCGGGTCAAACTCGGGCATTGGATTGGGCATCGCGCGCGAAATGGCGCGGGCTGGAGCCAATGTGGTGCTCAACTCTTTCACCGACAGCGATGACGACCACAAGCTGGCCCAAGAGATCGGGCGCGAATTTGGGGTCATGGCGCGCTATGTGCAGGCAGACATGTCGGATGGGCAGGCTTGCCGGGATCTTATCGCGAAAGCCGGGGCCTGCGATATCCTGATCAACAACGCGGGCATTCAGCATGTTGCCCCAATCGATCAATTCCCCGTCGACACCTGGGACCGCATCATCGCCATCAATATGAGCTCTGCTTTTCACACGACGGCGGCTGCTTTGCCGGTGATGCGAGAGGCGGGGTGGGGACGTGTGATCAATATCGCTTCGGCCCATGGCCTGACGGCCTCGCCGTTCAAATCGGCCTATATCTCGGCCAAGCATGGCGTGGTGGGCATGACCAAAACTGTCGCTCTTGAAACTGCCGAAGAGCCAATCACCGCCAATGCAATCTGTCCCGGTTACGTGCTGACCCCTTTGGTTGAGGCGCAGATCCCTGACACGATGAAAGAATACAATATGACCCGCGAGGAAGTCGTGCGGAACGTCATGTTGCAACGCCAGCCATCGAAGGAATTTGCCACTGTCGAGCAGATGGGTGGCACGGCGGTCTTCTTGTGTTCGGACGCCGCCGCGCAGATCACCGGCACCACAATCAGCGTGGATGGTGGCTGGACCGCTTTGTAATCCCGGTCAGCGAGCGGCGGGGTGACCCCCGCCATACACCAAACGCTGTCTATCGCAGGCGTTGTTCGGTCTTCCCATCAAAGACCAGCGCGTCGCTGGCATCGAAATCCACCTGCACCATCGTGTCCTCCGGGATCGCCTCATCGCCGCGCGTTTCGGCAATGATTTTGGTGCCATCGGGCGCGAGAAGATAGTCATAAGCGACGCCGCCAAGCCGTTCGCGGATATCCAGGCGAATTTGTCCGCCGCCTTCGGATACGCGTAGATGTTGCGGGCGAATGCCCAGCAGAACCGACGCACCATCGGCCGGCAGGGCCACATCCGTCGGCACCGTACGGTCCAGCGCCGCCACATGCACCGCGCCGCCTCGAACCGTGCCGGGCAAGAAATTCATGGATGGTGATCCGATGAACCCGGCAACAAAGCGATTGTCAGGATCCTTGTAAAGCTCCATCGGAGAACCGACCTGCTCGATTCGGCCCGCGCGCAGTACCACGATCTTGTCAGCCAGCGTCATCGCTTCGACCTGGTCATGGGTCACATAGATCATTGTCGCGCCGATTTCCTTGTGCAGGCGAGCAATTTCCACCCGCATATCAACGCGCAACTCGGCATCAAGGTTCGACAAAGGTTCGTCAAACAGGAACACCTCCGGCCCGCGCACAATCGCCCGGCCAATCGCCACACGCTGGCGCTGCCCGCCCGACAACGCCTTGGGTTTGCGTTTGAGATACTCGTCCAGCTTCAGAATGCGGCTGGCCTCGGCCACTTTCTGGTCGATCTCTGCCTTGGGATGGCCGGTCATGCGCAGGCCAAAGCCCATGTTTTCCGCTACGCTCATATGCGGGTAGAGCGCATAGGTCTGAAATACCATCGCCACGCCGCGCTTGGCCGGGTCCATATGGGTTACGTCCCGCGCGCCAATCGCAATCTGGCCGTCGGTGGTCTCTTCCAAGCCCGCGATCATCCGCAGCAATGTGGATTTGCCGCAGCCGGACGGGCCGACAAAGACACAGAATTCTCCATCCTCGATCTGCAGATCGACCCCGTGGATCACCTGCGTGTCGCCATAGCGCTTGATTACTTTCTCCAGCGTGACCCCGGTCATGCCTGTCCTCCCTCAGGTTGGAAACTGCCAGTCTGTGGCCGCCTCCGCGATCTCTTGTGCTGTGGCTTGTAACGCGCCGCGCCAGCGGGCAAGCGTCACAAGGCTTTCGCGTGTTGTGCTTGTGGTGATCGACAAGGCGCCCAGAACGCGGCCCTTGTCGGTGAGAATCGGTGCGGCGATGCAGATGATGCCGGGTTCGTGCTCTTCGCGGTCAAAGGCGACGCCGTCCTCGCGGATGCGGTGCAGATCCGCCTCCAGCGCCTCGGCCGAGGCGAGCGTCGCGGGCGTATGCGCATAAAACGCCTGCCGATTCACCGCGTCGCGGCGATCTTCAAGCGGCAGAAAGGCGATCATCGCCTTGCCGACACCTGTGCAGTAACCCGGTCCGATCTTCCCGGCTTGCGAAAACATTTCAATGGGTTGGGCGGCATTGCGTTTGTCGACATACAAAACCTGTCCGCGATCCAGTTGCGCCAGATGGACAGTCTCTCCAACCTCGGCCGCCAACCGATCCAAGGCCGGGCGGGCCACAGGGGCCAGCGCGCTTTGTGCCCAGGCGGCATGGGCCAGCCGCACCAGCCGCAGCCCCGGCGCATAGGTCTGGCGATCATCGTCATAGCTGAGCATGCCCTGATTCGTCAGGCTTTGCAGCAGGCGATAGAGCGTCGCCTTGGGATGATCGGATTGCGCCAGCAATTCGGCAAAACGCACCGGGCGGCCAAAGCTGGCTACCTGATCCAGAACGTCAAGCGCCTTGCCCACCGTTCCATCGCTGCCACGCGCCGGGCGCGTCTGGCTGTTCATCCGATTGTCCTCCCATCACTTCATCGAACTGCTGTCGACGAAACTGTTGACAAGCTTACGCAGGTCAGATCATAGTTTCAATAGTTGAGATGCGGTTTCACTATATGGAACCGATCAACACCTAGGGAGGGAAACATGCTCAAGTCTTTTCGTGCCACCGCTGCTTCGGTGGCTCTGATCGCTGGTATGGCGGGCAGCGCCCATGCCGATCTGACCGGCGATCTGGTCATCTTCTCGGATATGTCCAACCCGGCGCCACGCGCCGTGATGGAGGGCATGGTCGAGCGATTCGGTGAGATGCATCCGGATCTCAATATCGAACTTACGATCATTGACCGCGAAGCTTACAAAACCCAGATCCGCAACTTCCTGACGGCCAACGCGCCGGATGTTGCGACCTGGTATGCGGCCAACCGCATGACACCTTACGTTGAAGCAGGCCTGTTTGAAGATGTGTCGGACCTGTGGGCCGAACCGGCGATTGCCGAAGGGCTGGCCTCGACCAAAGGTGCGATGACCATCGACGACAAGCAGTGGGGCGTGCCCTATACCTACTACCAGTGGGGCGTCTATTACCGCAAAGACATCTTCGAAGAGCTGGGTCTGCAAGAGCCGACGACCTGGGCCGAAGAAATGGCCAATTGCGAAAAGATCGTCGCCTCAGGCCGCGCGTGCTATACCATCGGGTCCAAGTTCCTGTGGACCGCTGGCGGTTGGTTCGACTACCTGAACATGCGCACGAATGGCTTTGATTTCCATATGGATTTGCTAACCGGCAAAGCCAGCTGGGAAAGCGACGAAGTCCGCGAAACATTCGCCAATTGGCGTCAGTTGATCGATATGGGTGCCTTCATCGACAACCACCAGTCCTACAGCTGGCAAGAAGCGCTGCCCTTCATGGTGCAAGGCGATGCTGCGGCTTACCTGATGGGCAACTTTGCGGTGGCCCCGCTGCGCGAAGCAGGCCTGACCGATGATCAGTTGGACTTCTACCAGTTCCCGGCGATCACCGAAGGCGTGGCCCTGGCGGAAGATGCGCCGACCGACACGTTCCACATCCCGGCCAACGCGGCCAACAAGGAAGCGGCGCGTGAATTCCTGCGCTTCGTGGTGTCGGCCGACAACCAGACCGTCATCAATGCAGGCGATGCTCTGGGACAGCTGCCGGTGAACTCGAACTCCTCGGTGGATGACGACAAGTTCCTGAACGAAGGCTTCGCGATGCTGTCTTCGAACTCGCCCGGTGGCGTGGCGCAGTTCTTTGACCGGGACGCACCGGCCGAGATGGCGTCGGTTGCGATGGAAGGCTTCCAGGAGTTCATGGTCAAACCAGATGAGCTGGACCGCATCCTGGCCCGTCTGGAGCGCGCCCGCGGCCGCATCTACAAATAACCAATGACAATGCCCCGCTCGCTGATCGGGCGGGGCATTCTCTTTCTTCTCTTTCCAAATACCCACGCCGTAGGCGCGGCCCGCAGGGCCGATCCGGGTTTTGCCAGAGGGTGATTTCATGAGCGACGCAGCCCTGACCGACCACCAGGAAAGCTGGTTCCATCGCAACCAGCAAGCCATCACGCCCTGGCTGTTTCTGGCCCCCGGCGTGCTGTTCTTCGCCGTTTATGTGATCGCCCCGATCTTCCAAAGCTTCAACCTGTCGCTGTATGAATGGGATGGGCTTGGCACCGCCGAATTTGTCGGGATGCGCAATTACGAAGACCTCTATTGGGAATTCGTGGATCGCGATGCGTTTTACACCTCGCTGAAAAACAACCTGATCTGGCTGCTCGCCTATCTGCTTGCCATTCCGGCTGGGCTTTTCATTGCGCTGTTCCTGAACCAGACGGTGATGGGCATCCGGCTGTATAAGTCCCTGTTTTTCTTTCCTTTCGTCATCAGTCAAGTCGTGGTTGGGCTGGTGTTTACATGGTTCTACGACCCAACCTTTGGTTTGCTGAACACGATGATCGGCTGGGTCGGGCTGGGGCCGGTCAATATGCTGGGTGATGAAACGCTGGTGACCTATGGCATCATCCTGGCGGGTCTCTGGCCGCAAACGGCCTATTGCATGATCCTCTACCTGACCGGCTTGAATGCCGTGGACCCTGAACAGATCGAAGCCGGGCGTCTGGATGGCGCAAAAGGTTGGCGGATGCTGTGGCATGTGGTGCTTCCACAACTGCGGCCTGCGACCTTCATCGCCTTTGTGGTGACCATTATCGGTGCGTTGCGCAGCTTTGACCTGATTTCGATCATGACCAATGGCGGGCCGTTCGGGTCGTCCCGTGTGCTGGCCTTTTACATGTTCGAAGTCGCCCTGTCCGAATACGGCTTCCGCATGGGCTATGGCGCGGCCATCGCGGTGATACTGTTCCTGATCATGCTGTGCTTCATCGCCTATTTCCTTTGGTCCATGTATCGCGAAGAGCGGGGGCGCTAAGATGTTTCCGGCACCTATTGAAAAACAATCCGCTGCGGTTCAGCGTCTTTACAAATCGGCCTTGCCCGTGGCGTTGCTGATGTGGCTGGCGCCATTGCTCGCCGTGGCGCTCTTCTCTATCAAGCCCGATGCCGATTTCACCAACGCAAATTACTGGGGCCTGCCCAGCACATTTGCGGGGGCAGAGAACTACGGCAGGGTGTTCTTTGCGTCGGACATGCCACGCTATCTGATGAATTCGGTGCTGATCACGGTGCCGACCGTTATCGGAGCAGTGGCACTCTCCTGCATGACCGGTTTTGCCCTGGGCATCTATAAATTCCGCGGCAACCTGCTGATTTTCTTTATGTTCATCGCAGGTAATTTCGTGCCATTCCAGATCCTGATGGTGCCGGTGCGCGACCTGACGCTGGAGCTGGGGCTGTATAATACCAAGACCGGGTTGATCCTGTTTCATGTCGCGTTTCAGACAGGGTTTTGCACGCTCTTCATGCGTAATTTCATCCGTGCGCTGCCTTATGAGCTGATCGAAGCCGCCCGTGTCGAGGGCGTCGCGGAATGGCGCATCTTCTGGTATGTCGTGCTGCCGCTCATGAAACCGGCGATTGCCGCGCTCAGCGTGTTGATTTTCACCTTCATCTGGAACGATTATTTCTGGGCCGTGGTCCTGACCCAAGGCGTCGAAAGCCAGCCTGTGACCGCCGGGATCACCTCGTTCAATGCGCAATACCGCGCGGCCTATCATCTGATGAGCGCGGGATCGATCGTGGCGGCGCTGCCCCCGGTTCTCATCTTTTTCCTGATGCAACGTCACTTCATCGCCGGCCTGACGCTTGGGGCCGTAAAATGAGCCTTTGGGAATTGCGCGGAGATCGGCAATCGCTGGTCTTTGCCGATCTGGATGGAGGCATGCCTCAGATCATCCACTGGGGCGCACCGATTCCTCCGGCGGATTTGCCTGTGCTGGCCGATGCGATGCGCCCCGACATTACCGGCGGAATGCTAGATGCCGTGGCGCCTCTGTCGATATGCCCGGCAGCGGAACGGACTTTTCCCGGGCAACCGGGCATGGAGGTGGCAGCCGTCGATGGTACGCCGCTGCGACCAAGGTTCAAACTGGTCGATGTCACGGGGGTGGATCGGTCCGATGCCGATGTCTGGCTTCTGCGTTGCGAAGATCGAGAGCTTGGGCTGGATTATATGGCTGAACTGGCGCTGCAGCATGCCAGCGGAGTGATCTCCATGTGGTCCAGCCTGTCTTCACGCCAGCCCGTGCGCCTGCGCTGGCTCTCGGCTCCGGTGCTGCCCGGACCTCAGCACGCCGATGAGATGATCGATTATGCCGGATCGTGGATTGGAGAGTTCCAGCCGCAGCGCACCGCATGGCAGCCCGGTATCCGACTGCGCGAGAACCTGACCGGGCGCACAGGTCACGAACACTTCCCGGCACTGGTGATCCCGGGCCGTGCCACGTCCAACGCACAAGGAGAGGCTTGGGGCGCGCATTACGGCTGGTCGGGTGGACACCGCATGGTGGCTGAAGAACTGCCCGATGGTCGCCGGCAGATCCAGTTTGGCCATGCGTCGGGAAGCTGGCATGAGCCCGACACAGACTTTGCCACAGCGCCGCTTTACCTTGCTTACGGCGCACAGGGTTTGAACAGTATGGCGGCGATGTTCCAAACCCATTTGCGTGACCAGATCGTGCCTTGGCCTGATCCTGACCGGCCGCGTCCGGTGCATTACAATTGCTGGGAAGCGGTGTATTTTCGGCACGACCTGACCGAATTGAAAGATATCGCGACGCGCGCTGCCGCTTTGGGGGCGGAACGCTTTGTGCTGGATGATGGCTGGTTCGGGCGGCGCGATGATGACACGACGTCGCTGGGCGATTGGCAGATCGACCCGCGCAAGCATCCTGACGGCTTCGGCCCCCTGATTGACCATATCCACAGTCTTGGAATGCGGTTTGGACTTTGGTTTGAACCGGAAATGGTCAACCTCGACAGCGATCTGGCGCGGGCCCATCCCGATTGGGTTTTAGGTCCTGCTGATCAGATCGAAGGGCGCGGTCAGCGGGTGCTCGATCTGGCGCGGGCCGAGGTGCGCAAGCATCTGTTTGGCCAGATCTCGGCGATCCTGTCAGCTTATGACGTGGATTACATCAAATGGGACCATAACCGCGTCCTGCCTTATCCCGGCGCCGCGCAGGCTACCGGGTTTTACACGCTTCTTGATCAACTGCGGGTGGCTTTCCCGGATTTGGAGATCGAAAGCTGCGCCTCGGGCGGAGGGCGGATTGACTTTGGCGTGCTGTCACGCGCGCATCGGGTCTGGCTGTCGGACAGCAATGATGCGCTGGAACGGTTGCGGATGCAGCATGAGGCCGCGCTGTTTCTTCCGTGGGAGGTCACGGGCTCCCATGTTGGGCCGCGTGTTTGTCATACGTCAGGCCGGGTTCTGGACATACGCCTGCGCGCCTGGGTCGCGGCGCAGCGGCATATGGGGTTTGAAATGGACCCCCGCGAACTGACCCAGGATGAGGTCGAGGTTCTGACCCGCGTGACGGCGTGGTGGAAAGACAGCTGCACCTGGCGGGCCGGTGCGGCAATTGCGCGGCTCGACAGTGCCGATCCAGCTATGACCGCCGAACAGCAGACCGCGAGGGATGGCAGCCGGTTCGTGGTCTTTGCCGGGCAGGCTGAAAGCTCTGCGCAAATTGCACCGCGGCCGCTGCGGTTGACTGGCTTGGACCCGAAGGCGCGGTATCGCGTCGATCTGATCAATCGCGACGACATCTCGGGCCTGTCGCGTGGCACCCCCGCTTTGAAATCCGGCCCCATCACCCTGTCAGGGCAAAGCCTGATGCAAGTCGGGCTGAGCCTGCCTTATACCTTGCCCGCATCGATCTGGGTTATGGAAGGCCAAAGACTTTGAGAAAGGCACACCCATGCAATTGACAGCCAGCTTTTCCGATCTGAACGGCGCGTCGGTCTTCATCACCGGGGGAGGGTCCGGCATCGGCGCGGCGCTGACCGAAGGCTTCCTGCGTCAAGGCGCCAAAGTGACCTTTATCGGCCGCTCGGACGCGTCCGAATTTGTCGAGCAAGTGACACAGACGACAGGCAATGCGCCGATTTTCGTGCAAGGTGACATTACCGACAGCGCGGCCCTTCAGGGCGCCATTGATCTGGCCGCTGACCGGCACGGCCCAGTCAGCGTTCTGGTCAACAACGCCGCCAACGATCAGCGCCACGCGACGACAGAGGTCACGGATGCTTTCTGGGACTGGATGATCGCCGTCAACCTCAAAGCCTACTTCTTCGCTTGTCAGGCCGTGCTGCCCGGGATGCAGACAATGGGGCAGGGGCGGATCGTGAATTTCAGCTCCATCAGCTACATGATGGGCAATGCGGGCTATCCGATTTACACCACGGCCAATGGCGGGATCACGGCGATGACGCGGTCTTTGGCGCGAGAATTTGGCCCCGACGGGATCGGGATCAACGCCTTGGCGCCGGGATGGGTTTTGACCGACAAGCAGGTGGAAAAATGGGCCACGCCCGAAGGTCTGGCCGCGCATCTCGATCGGCAATGCCTGAAAACGCATCTTGAGCCGCGCGACGTGGTCGAAACTACTTTGTTCCTGTCATCGCAGGCCAGCCGGATGATGACCGGGCAGTTGATCGCGCTGGATGGTGGCGTGGTCACAACAGGGTAGGGGCAGGGCGATGACACCGGACTGGATAGCGGTCGATTGGGGCACCTCGCATCTGCGGATCTGGCTGATGCAGAGCGCTCAAGCCGTGCGGCGCATCGACAGCGAAAAGGGCATGGGTCAGCTGTCGAAGGCGGAATTTGAACCTGTGTTGCTGGATCTTCTGGCCGATCACCTGCCCGCCGATGGCGTTTTGGATGTGCTATGCTGTGG
>JABSSB010000128.1 GCA_013214715.1 Paracoccaceae bacterium
TTTTCGCGGATGGCGCGGATGTCGTGCATGGGTCTTGTCCTGCTGTCGATTCGTCGCGGGCGTTATGCAACAAAGCTGCGACGCTGGGTAGTGCGATGGCGCCGCGCGGCATTGAGAGATAAACATTACTGCGAACGATGCGTGTCACATGGCTCCGGCGGTAGGGATCGAACCTACGACCAATTGATTAACAGTCAACTGCTCTACCGCTGAGCTACGCCGGAACGGTTCGCACCGTATAGTCGCGGCCAAATCTGGCGACAAGAGCCTTTTGGGGACTTGTGGGGAAAATTTTTTTCGCAGACCGGTCAAAGCAGTTCGAACAGCGCCTCTGGTCCGATATTGCCGTCCGCCGCTACCAGCTGACGCCCTGTCAGGTCCACCAGATGGGCAAAGACATTGCGCATTGCGGCCGGGATTAGGGCAGGGGGTGTGTCCGTGTAGATGCTTTGTGCCAGTGTCAAAGCCGTAGCCGGGCCGTCATGCAGCGCTGCGAGAATCTGCGCTTCTCGGCCCTTGCGATGGCTGATGAGCCAGTCCAGTCGCGCCGCTGGGTCGAGGACCGGCGCACCGTGGCCAGGGTGGAATATCTCCCAGTCACTGGCACGCAGTTTTTCGCACGAGGCCATGAAATCGGTCAGATCCCCATCCGGTGGCGACACCAGAGAGGATGCCCAGCCCATCACATGATCGGCTGTGAAACAGGCCATCCCCCATCCCAAAGCGATATGATTGCCCAGATGGCCGGGCGTGTGGATGACCTCAAGCTGCCAGCCGTTGCCGCTAATGACCTCTCCATCCGTCAGGCAGTGATCAGGACGAAAGCCAAGATCGATGCCTTCTCCACCGTCGTTCATCCCGTCATTTGCCAGTTGGCGCATGACCTTGGACCGCCCAGCCTGTGCATCGCCAAAGGACAGAACCGGCGCACCGCAGCGTTCGGACAAGGGGCGGGCCAAAGGCGAATGGTCCAGATGGCTGTGGGTCACAATGATATGGCTGATCTGCTGATCCGGCGCGACGGCGTTTAATATGGCCTCAAGATGCTGTCTGTTGTCGGGGCCGGGATCGATCACGGCAAGCTCATGCTCGCCCAGCAGATAGGTGTTGGTGCCCCAATAGGTCATTGGCGAGGGGTTGGGTGCAATGATGCGCCGCAGGCCGGGCTGCATGGTGTGGGGCTGACCCACGGGGGGGGAGGGCTGCATGGTTTGGCTCTTTCTTTAACCTGCTCTCGCACATAGGTTTAGCGCATGTCGTTTCGATGGCTCAAACCCTACATGCCCCGCAGCCTTTATGGCCGCGCCGCATTGATTATCGTGCTGCCGGTGCTGACTCTGCAGATGTTGATCTCGGTTCTGTTTGCGCAGCGCCATTTCGAAGATGTCACGCTGCAGATGACGGCGTCGCTGGAACGCGAACTGGACCTGATCGTGCGCCTCGTTGATCTGGCCAGTAACCGCGAGGCTGCCTTGCTGAGCGTGCGCCCCTTTGTCGATGCGCTTCAGCTGGACATGCGCTTTGTGACCGAAGAGGCCGTGCCGACGTCTGATGTGTTTGTCTGGTATGATTACACTGGGCGGATCATGGCGCGGGCCCTGCGCGAGAGCGTGCCGGCAACCCGCGTGGTGGACATGAGCGATGACAACAGACCCAATATCTATCTGAACACAACGCATGGCCCGTTCGAGATCACATTGGATCGCTGGCGCGTGACACCATCGACCCCGCATCAGTTTCTGGTGATCATGATCTCCTTTGGCGCGTTGATGACGGTGATTGCCTATATTTACATGCGCAATCAATTGCGACCTGTCACGCGTCTGGCATCGGCCGCGGAAGCCTTTGGACGCGGGCGGCGGCAGCCTTACGTGCCCGGCGGCGCAATCGAAGTGCGCGCGGCAGGTCAGGCCTTTTTGGACATGCGCGCCCGCATCGAACGTCATATCGAACAACGCACCCTGATGTTGTCTGGCGTCAGCCACGACCTGCGCACGCCTTTGACCAGACTCAAGCTGGGCCTGTCGATGATCGACCCCGACGAGGCCGAGCCATTGCTGCGTGATGTGGATGAGATGCAGCACCTGCTGGATGCGTTTCTGGATTTTTCGCGGGATATGGGTGAAAGCAAACCGCAAAAGGTCGAACCGCGAACACTGGTCGCCCAGATCGTTGAGGATGCTCAGCGCGCCGGGAAATCGGTGACGCTGGTCGACAAGCGCATTGAAGGCCCGGTGATGATACGGGTGGTGCCCATCCGAAGAGCTGTCGAGAACCTGATCAACAATGCTGTGCGCTACGGTAGTGTCGTGCGGGTCTCGGTGCGTCGAACCGAAAAATTTCTGCGTATTCGTGTGGAAGACGACGGCCCCGGTATCCCGCCCGAACAACGCGCCGAAGCGGTCAAACCCTTCGCAAGACTGGATCCGGCGCGCAACCAGAACAAGGGCAGCGGCGTTGGTCTTGGACTGGCGATCGTGGCTGATGTTGCGCGGGCACATGGGGGCACGCTGCGGCTTGGCACGTCGAAGGATCTTGGCGGGCTGCAGGCTGATATCCTGATCGCGTTGTAAGACGCGACCGCTAAGGCATCGGCAATAGATCGGGCGAAGGCACCAAACCTTGTCGCGTCGGTGCGCCTGTCTCGGACGCGGCCGAATGGCTCGGCCATAGCAGGCTTGGGTCGAACCTTTTCGGTCCGGCCATCCGCGTCGGCAAAAGCGTAATCATCATAATCATCAACATCCCTGTCCCCAGGATCGCGCGGTTCAACTGTGCAGTGTTTTCCATGGTCCCCACGCCCCCCGCGTTGGAGCTCCAATTTTAACAGCCAAGACCAATTCGAGATTGCTGATATTGTGTTGTTTTTCATTTAAATTCATTGACGTGTCGATTTTTCATCAAGCATCTCGGCTGGTCTGCCATCCGACGGCGTCATGATCGCGCGTTTTGCCGGTCATGTGTTCAGCGGATTTTAAACAATTTGGGTAACTCTGCCTCGAGGTTATGAAGGGCTGTATCCATGGTTTGGAACTCCGCGCGCTGGTTATGCGCCACATTTTTCTTGGGGATGATCCCTGTTTTGGCCGCGGCCGGTCAAACTCGGGATTTGGTCTTGTATCTTGATGCCGAGTTTCATGATCACGCACCCGCGGCACGCGCGATCGAGGTGGGCGTGAACACAGCGTTGATCGCGCTGAAGGATGATTTGCCGGACGGCGTTACTGTGCGGCTGGTGCGCAAGGATCACCGCGGCAATGTCAAACGCACGACGCGTCACCTGCGGGAGTATCTGGCGGACCCAAACGCATTGGCGGTGATCGGTGGCCTGCATTCGCCGCCTTACCTGAAACACCGCGATTATGTGAATGAAAATCGGATCTTGCTGCTTTTGCCTTGGTCCGCGGCCGGGCCGATCACGCGCACGGACCATTCTGAAAACTGGATCTTCCGCCTATCGGTGGATGATACGAAGGCGGGCGCGCGGATCGTGTCTCATGCGCTGGACGTGAAATCCTGCGAGAATCCGGCATTGTGGCTGTGGGATAGTGGTTGGGGCCGTTCTAATGAGCAGACGATGACCGCGGCATTGGCTGAACGCGGAATATCTGAACCAAATGTCCTATATTTCTCTGGCAGCCTGGACAGCGAACAGGCCAAAGTCGAGGCGCTCCGCCTTGTCGGTTCGGGCTCCGATTGCGCGCTGCTGGTGGCGAATGCGGCCGAAGGCAGCAAATTGATCCTGGCCTTGGCCAAGTTGCATGCGTCGACCCGTGTGGTCAGCCATTGGGGCATCACCGGTGGCCTGTTTTCTGAGCTAGTCTCGGCCGAAATGCGCGAACAGGTCGGTCTTGAGGTTCTGCAGACCTGTTACAGCTTTCGCCATCAACATCCTGCGCTAGAGCTGGCGCGACAAACTTATGCGATGGAATTTGGCGCCTCAGGCCAAATCCAGGCGCCCACTGGGTTCTTTCACGGCTATGACATCGCTGCACTCTTGATTGCGGCACTGTCGTCGGCGTCACAAGACGCCAGCATCACGGAGTTGCGGGCGCATGTGCGCGACAGGTTTGAGAACGCCCATTTGTCCGTAGATGGCTTGATGCGCCATTATGAACGACCGTTCTCGCCGTATTCCGAAGCAAATCCCGATGCGCATGAAGCCTTGGGGGCGTCGGATCTATGCGTGACGCGCTACGATGAAGCGGGCCAACTCATACCGCCACGGTGAGCCATGACAGAAGCTGGTGAAGGACAAACAGCGCTTTCTGCAGGTCGGTTTTCAGGTCCCGGACGGTTTTCTGTCCTTCTCGCCGTCGGGTTTTTTGTATCCGTATTTCTTGCAGGCATTGCGGTCTGGTCGGCATCGCGCGCGCCGCTGCAACAGGCAGATACAGACCTACGAGAAATCGCGGCCCGTGCAGCGCTGGATTGGTATGATCTGCAATTGGCAGAACTGCGCCGGACAGTTAATTACGTAGCGACCCGTCCCGAAATCCAGTCTGCCGTTTTGGGCGAGACCGAGGATATGCGTGTCTCCCATGCGGTTCTGAGCTTGCCAAGTTTCAATCCGAATGTCGCTACGCTGCTGGTTTATGACATTCTCAATGCCGAGGTGCTGCGGCGGTCGGTAGCGCCTGTCGATTGGGACAGCCTGCCCGATCGCCTGTTGCAAGATATGGTGAACGTGCAACTGAATAGCACCCGGTCGCAAGCCCGGGTGGTCAATGCACGTGGCGGCCAGATCATGTTGCTTAGCGCGCCGATCCTGCATCGCGGCAGCCCGGAAGGTGTGGCCTTGTCGATTGCTAATCTGGCACGTTTTGAAGGTGCGGCCAATGGATTGCTGGAAATCCGTGTCCTGCGCCCGGATGAGGCGATGCTTGGTCCCGACATTCAGGTACACCACTTGCCAGACACGGGCCATGTGTTGGAAATGGCCTTTGACGGGTCTCGCTTCGACGTGACCAGACAACGCATTCTGGTGAGTTTGATCGCCAGCCTGGCCTTTGCCTTGATCCTGTCCTTTACAGGTATCGGTATTTTGGGAAATTCTCTGCTGTTGGAGCCTTACAGGCTTTTGCAATCATCCCAACACCGGCTTCGGCACAGTGAGCGGCGGGCGCGGGATCTGGCCGACATTGCCGAACTCGCCAATGATGCGATCATTGTGACCGACCCTGATCATAAGATCATATGGGTCAACACTGCCACATCGCGGTTGACAGGGTATTCCTTGGCCGAACTGCAGGGGCGAAACCCTGGCCACTTGTTGCAAGGGCCGGATACGGATCCGGTGGTCCGAGATCTCATCTCCGATGCGCTGCGCGATGGTGAGGCCATCCAAACCGAGATCCTGAATTACTCGAAATCTGGCAAGCCGTATTGGATTGATCTGGCCATTACCCCGGATATCGATGCCTTCGGCCAGATCAGGCGTTTTATTGCAATCGAACGGGATGTCACCGAGATCCGCAAGCGCGAAGCTACGCTGCGTGGCGCGATGCAACAGGCCAATTCAGCCAATGAAGCGAAATCAATGTTTCTGGCCAATATCAGCCATGAAATCCGGACACCCATGAATGGTATTCTGGGCATGGTGGATGTTCTTGAAGATACCGCGCTGACTGACGCCCAAAGAGACACGACAGGTATCATCCGCCGGTCTGCTGAGGCGCTGGTCACGATCATCAATGATATTCTTGATTTCTCGCGCATAGAAGCCGGCAAAGCCGAACTGGACCCGACCCCTGCCGACATCGGGGCGCTGGCCGAAGAGATCCTGATGCTGATGAAATCCAGCCCCTACAGACAGGATACGCGGCTTTATCTGCATCGTAGCGAAAGCGTGCCTGACACTGTCCTGTGTGACATCTCTCGGATGCGGCAAGTCCTGTTGAACGTGATCGGGAATGCGTTGAAGTTCACGGAGCAGGGTCATGTTTTGGTCACCCTGGATACCCGTCGCAGCGCGCGGGGTGAAGAGCTGACCATTTCAGTCCAAGACACCGGGTGCGGCATCGCTCCGGAACGACTGGATGCCGTGTTTGATGCATTTGAGCAGGCCAATAATACACTGACTCGGCGCTATCACGGAACAGGCCTGGGACTCGCGATATCGCGCAAGCTGATGCGGCTGATGCAGGGCGACATCTCGGCGACGTCCGAGGAAGGTGTTGGCTCTGTCTTCACATTGCGACTGCCCTTCATCAGAGAGAAAGAGGATAAGGACAAAGATCCAAGCCGCCTCTCTGATCGACGTTTTTGCGCGATTTTCACCGATGAGTTGTTGGGACAGGACGTGCGGGCACGCTGCCTGCGTCTGGGTATGACACAAGTGGATCATGCAGCAGAGGCCGACATCATACTGACCGATGATGCGGAAAAGGCGGGCGATAAGGTCCTGACCTGCCTGTCGTCCGGAGATGCCTCCAAGGGGCTTGATTTTCCAATGTCACAAACCGCTTTCGAGCGTGAATTGCTGACGCGCCTGAGCCTGGGCAGCCAAGTGGCGACGGTTGTGACAGAGCAGGCAGACAGCGTCGCAACACTAAGCGGTATGCGCATCTTACTTGCCGATGACAATGCCACGAACCGACTTGTGGTGCGCAAGCTTCTGGCGTCTCAAGATGTTGATATCGTTGAGGCGGTGGACGGGCAGGATGCCTTTGAAAAGTCGCGGGATAGCGTGTTCGACATCATTTTGATGGATATGTCGATGCCAGTGATGAGCGGAGAGGACGCAACGCGGAAAATCCGGAGCTTTGAACGAAAAGTCGGGCGCAAACCGGTGCCCGTTATCGCATTGACCGCCAATGCATCGACCAGAGATAAACAGCTTTGCCTTGAGGCTGGCATGGATGATTTTCTGTCCAAACCGGTGAGAAAACCTATGCTGATGCAGGCCCTGTCTGAATGGGTCAAATCTCCTGGCCGAAAAATGGTCAGCTAGGGTCGAGACCCGCTTACGTGTTCTTTGGCGAAAAACGTCAGAAGAAAAAAGTCCCGCAAATCTTTTCAGGCTGCAAGATGCGAGACAGGGCGTTTTGGGCTCATCTTCCCAAAGTCCGCAATGCCAAGCTACTCGGTATGATCAGTATCGGTTGCAATGGCGTATGTTACGTCTTTTGCGTTTCGCGAAGACTGGCCAATCAAGACAAGTTCCGTCCTGAGATGCGTTGGAGCATTAAGCCCATTTCCCCGCGCATGGTGATGGGTCCGGTGGCCAACCGCAGCAGAGAGAAGATTGTCATGATCGAAACCGCTTTGCGCAAAGCGCGCCCTACGGAAATGAGCCTCGGCATGTAGTTATGCGGATCAGACCACAATCAGGTGATTGCGTCCTCAGATAGGGGGATTTGAATGCAAGATCGAACCCACCCAAAGCCAGGAGAAGCCATGAAACAGGTCGGTGGACCCGCCATGGGCAATCGAAACCAGCCGCCCGCAACGGATTTAGCATTGCGCGCCACTTGTCCGGGCTAAGAAGGTGGGTGACGCCTGCTCGACCGTTATTTCAGAGGGAGATATCTGCCGTTTCCTTGCGGCGGGAATATTGCTCGACAGTTTGCCACATCGTAATCACCCGCTGGTCGACCATGGCTAAGTTGCATACCGATATGTGGATTTTTGAAGCATAACGGAATATGCGCGCCCCTTCCGATGCGTCAGCAACGAAAGAAGGTCATTGTATTTGGTAAGCGCCAGTCAAACCTCTCAATCAGATTGGATTTTTGTTTGACAGGTGCACAGGTTGGCGGCGCGGTGGAACGTCTTGCAAAGGACGTTCGAACGCTCGTAACGGCCATCGCTCGCGTCGCAATGGTCAATCAGGGGAGGTATTTTGACCCAAAGGTGCCGCGTATTCAGCCTGCTTGGGCCCGGTCCCAAAGATGTCCCAACTGCTCGGCCGATAGGCCATTTTTGCGCAAGACATCCAGAACGCCGGCGCGTTCTGCTTTGGCAAACATGAATGGGGTCGGCCATTCGCTGAGGATGGCAATGGCAGGACCTTTGCGGTTAGAGATTTCCAGTGCGAATTCAGCGCCCAACCCGTCCGGCAAGCTGTTGTCTAGCAAGACCAGGTTGACTTGGTTTTCCTTCAGCAGACGTCGCGCCTCCGCCAGGGTCGGGACCGATATCAGAACGGCCTTTCGCTCCGACCGGTTCCAAAGGCGGGTGATTTGCGCCCGCTCGATCGGGTTGTCTTCGACCAGCAGACAGACCGGGATGCGGCTGTGATGACCCGCGCTGCTCATGCCGCGGCCTCCGGGACCAAGGGCAGAGATATGGCCAGCGTCAATCCGTGCTGGTCACGGCGCGGCGCTTCGCGCCAGACCTCGCCGCCCTGACATGCCACGGCCCGGATGACCAATGGCAAACCCAACCCGCAGCTGCGCGCAACGCAGAGCCGGACAAACGGCTCAGACGCTTTGTCAAACTCGGCACGCTCCAGTCCCGGACCCTCATCCGAGATCACAATGACAGCTCGGTCGGCATCGATGAGGACCCGAAGCTCTGACAGACCCCCGGCATGGATGCGGGCGTTGTCCAGCATTTCGGCTAATATGAGTTGCAGCCTCTCGTCAGGGCAGGCCAGAGCCACACTCCGGACAGGAAGATGCGGCATGTGGGATATCAGATCATGTTCGGATAACGCGCGTATCAAAGCGCCTTTCAAATCGGTTGTCCCAGACAGCTTACGCGTCATGCCGTTCCAAAGCGCGGTGCGGCGCAATGTCCGGTCCAGCAGGCCGGCCTGAGCGTCCAGATCTATCAAATTTTGCCGAATATCCGGCAACGCCGCCATCGATTTGGGGATGCCTTCCTGCACCCACCCCGCCAAGAGCCGGACGTTGCGTGCCGATGTCAGCAGGTCGTGAAAGAACCGGTCGGCAATCTCGTCTGTCAATGCCAGGGTCATGGCGGCCTCCTATCGCCGACAGAATGACAAAAGCTGTTTAACATCGCTTTAAGAGGCGCGGCATTAGGCTTTGGCATGGGTCGAATTCTGGTGTTCCTGGTTATATTTGCAGCCTCGTCCTCGGCTGCCGATCCGCTGCGCGTGGCGTGGTGGCAGAATCCGCCATTCTACAGCGCCGAACCTGGCGCGCCCGAACCAGTGGGCGCTTGGGTTGATTTGGTCCGGTATCTGGCGGCACAGACGGGGAGATCTGCAGCTTTTGTTCAAGTGGCCACGGCAGATGCCGCGCAGATTGCCGTTGCTCGAGGGCAGGTGGATTTGGCGCTCGATCTTGCCGGAGGGTTTGATCTGGAGGATGGGCTGGTTTGGTCTCAGCCCTTTTATTGGCAGAAGTATCAGAGGTTTGTGCGACGTGACGCAAGTTCGGAGCCCGAGGGCGTTTGGGGCGCCGTCGCACCTTTGCCAAGAGCGCTTTTGGCAGAGCTCGGGCCTCCCGAGAAAATTGAATATTTTGCGGATACAAAAACTGCTCTTGAAGCTTTGTCGCAGGGCAGTGTGGCGCGCGCTATCTTGCCGCAGGATCTGGCGAGATATGAGCTTCGACGCCTTGGCCTGTCGCGGAAAATTGCCTCGCGCGGGCCTCCAAAGGCCAGCCTGCCGCGCCATGTCGTGATATCGGCAAGCCATCCGCCTTTGGCAGCCGCGCTGGAACTATCGATCGAAATCGCACGCCAGACCGGGCGCATCGATGACACTCTGCACCGTCATGGATTGGGACCGAAAGAACGAGCTGGCCAGCCCGTGACGATTGGTCTGTCATCCGCGTCATCCGTGCTGGGCCCCGCCGAACAGGCTGATCTGGACCGTTTGATCATGGCGCTGGAACGTCAGGCAGGCTGGGTTTTAAGGGTCTTGCCAGATGGATCCGGGCAGGTGGATGGTTGGGTTGAAATCGGTCCCGCCGCGCAAGGGATACACCTGTTTGGCCTGACGGTTTTTCATGCCGTGTCCAACCATGCTGACAGTGCTGGATTGCCATTTGCGGTGCTTAGGTCAATGGCAGCGGTTTTGCCCGATGATGACGCCTATCTGGTCGTGGACACGGTGCCCGCCTTGCTTGAGACTGTCATGGCGGGCCGGGCCAGAGGCGTGGTGGCCAGTGCCGCCAGCCTTGAGCGCTTCAATAGGTTTGGAGCCGCGTTGACCTGGTCGGAAGACCCCGTGACCGTTTTGCCCCTCACCCTGCGGTTTGCGCGCCCAAGGGCGGATCTGGCTGCGGCGGCAGATCTGGCTTTGACGGATCTTCGCATGGCCGGATTTGTGCATCAGGAGGCGCAGGCGTCAGCCCCTATGTCGCAGGCAAGCCTTTGGTTGGCGGCCCTTGTGGGTTTGGGGGGCGTGGCGGCCTGGGTCTGGGGAGGGAAGCTGGTCAGGATGGCCCGCGCAAGACGCTTGCAGGCAAGGCTGTTGCAGCATTCACAGGATGCGTTGATGGCATGGTCGACCGAAACCGGGCTGACGGTGTGGAATGCCGGAGCACAGGCGCTTTACGGCTTTTCGGCCCCGGCCGTTTTGGGGCGCCAACCCGACAGTTTTTTGCAAAGCCGGGTGCTCATGGCCGATCCGGGCGGCGATGAGCTGGTGTGGCATCGCACCAAGGCGCGGACAGATATTCTGGTGCGGCGGCGGCGACAAAGCCTGTCGCTGAATGGGGTCACGGTCATGTTGGACAGCTGTCGGGACGCGTCGCGGGACGTTCGGCTTGACGCGCTGGAAGAGCTCAACGCCACGCTCAGCCGCCGGGAAACGGAACTTGCAGCGGCCAATCGCGATCTTGCAGCCTTTGCGCACGCTGCGTCGCATGATCTCAAGGCGCCTGTGAACACGCAGCTTTTGCTGATTGAGGAGATGCGGCATCTGACCGGGTGTCGAGAGGATCCCGAAATTGCCGAATTGCTGGCGGATATGGAGTTCACGGCCGTCGACATGCAGCGCATGATCTCGACTGTTATGACGTTATCTCACCCTCAAAGCGACACCGCACCCCAGGATCAGTTGCGCCTGGATGATGTGTTGGACGAGGTCGTGCGGGCCATGCGGGCCGATTTGATCGACAGCGGGGCGCGCTTGCAAAATGATGGTTTGCCGATCCTACGCGCGCGCCACGGAGATATGCGGCATCTGTTGCAGAACCTCATTGAGAACGCCATCAAATTCCGTCACCCGGAGCGCCCGCTTGTGATTCATCTGAAACCTGCTGATGCCCCGCCTGGCCAGATCGGGTTTGTCGTCGCGGATAATGGTTTGGGTCTGTCGGGGTCTGAGCAGTCCGAGATGCTCAAGCCTTTTGCACGCGCGCATGCCGGAACGCCGGGGCATGGGCTTGGTCTGGCCCTGTGTCAACGGATCGTCAATGCTTATGATGGCACCATCACGTTGAGCGGTCCGCAATCGCAGGGCCTGATTGTTACTGTCCTGCTTCAGGAGGCTCAACATGATCGACAGTTTGCTGCTCGTGGATGACAATCCGATAGATCAGAAACTCTACGCACGCCTCATTCAGCGCTCGGGCCTGGTATCACACTATGAATCCTGCCTCTCCGGTCCCGCCGCGTTGGAGCGGTTGGCAGAGGGCCCTGTGGATCTGATGCTGCTGGATGTGAACATGCCCGGCATGTCCGGCTTTGACATGCTCGATATGGCCTTAGCCGAATTCGGGCCCGACGTGGCGCGGGTCGTGATCGTCATGCTGACGACGTCGATCGCTGTCGCGGATCGCGCTCGCGCGGCCGAATTCGACATTGTACGCGGCTATGTCGCCAAGCCGTTGACGTTGGCGCATCTGAAAGACTGCGACGCGCTTGTGCAAAAAGCGCGGGAGGCTCAGCCGCTGCGCGGATCAAGAACCGCTTGTTAAGGCTTTGGTTCTAAACTGGCAGCTATCCCGATCAGAGCATAGCAAGAAGGATTTGACTTCATGGCTGAAGAGGACGCGGTCGAGAGCCGTCTGACATTGCCGGACCGGCTGGATTATGCGGCGGGCATGACTCTTATGGCAGACCTGCAGGAGAGGATGTGCGCTCCGGTTGTCGTAGACGCGGGCAAAGTCAAACATCTTGGCGCTTTTTCGGCGCAAGTCATTCTTGCTGCCCAAAAACAATGGGAAATTGATGAGGCCGCGTTTTCAATTGTTGCCTCTGACCCGTTTCGGTCCTGCTGGACCCTTCTGGGATTTCCGCAAACCGCACTCGAACCGACGGATCTGACATGACCCGAAAAATTCTTGCTGTAGACGATTCACGCACGATGCGTGGCATTTTGAAAAAGGTTCTGTCAGGGGCGGGCTACGCCGTTGACCTAGCCGAGGATGGAGAGGACGGTTTGGATGTCTTGTCACGATCCGTGCCTGACCTCGTCATCACCGACATCAATATGCCCAAACTCGATGGGTTTGGGTTCATCGACCAGATCCGGCGCCAGGACGCCTTGCGGGCGATGCCGGTCCTCGTGCTGACCACCGAAAGCGCTGCAGAGCTGAAAGACCGCGCGCGGTCTGCCGGTGCGACCGGTTGGATCGTAAAGCCCTTTGAGGAAGACAAGTTGCTTGCGGCAATCCGGATGGTGGTTGCCTAACAGGCTGGCGGAGGACACTCATGAACGATTTGCTCGAAGGTTTTTTCGAAGAATGTGAAGAGCTTCTGGAAGTTCTTGGTGACGGCCTGGATGCCATGGCCGCGGGGACGGCGGATGACTCCACGATCAATGCCGTGTTTCGCGCGGTCCATTCGATCAAGGGCGGCGCCGGGGCCTTTGGCATGGACGTCCTGGTGGAATTCTCGCACGCATTTGAAAACGTATTGGATGAGATGCGGGCAGGCAAACTGGCGCTCACACCAGCCCTGACAGCCTTACTCTATCAGGCCGGAGATCATCTCAATTCCCTTGTGGAGGCGAGCGCAGCCGGCGGGGCGACAACATCTGACTCGCATCATGATCTGATTCGCGACCTGAAAGCGGCCTGCCAGTCGTTATCAGAGGCACAGGATACGGCGCTGGAAGACGACCCCACGCCCGAGGATTTCGGGTTCATGCCGTTGACTATCGACCTTGACGGCCCCGATGAAGCTGCTGTCGAAGACAGTCCTGGGACCCATTATGAAATCCGGTTTGCACCGCACGCAGCCCTGTACGAATTGGGGCTGGAGCCGGTTTTGATGTTACGCGCGCTCCATGACATGGGAGAGGTCGATGTCGAGGCGACATGTGATCGAGTGGAGCCTTTGAAGTCATTTTCCTCCGGCGAAGCGGATATTCTATGGCGCATTCGGATCAAAACTGAGGTGCCTCGCCCCGAGCTGGAACAGGTTTTTGAGTTCACCCGGGACCTGTGTGATCTGGATATTTTCGAAATCGATGATGTTTCGGCTGCGGCAGAGCCTGAAATGACGGCAGATCAATCCACTCCAGTGCCCAAGGTCACAAAGCAGGTTGCGCCCGGCCCCCTGTCGACTTCCGAGCCAATGGCCTCTGCGACAACGCAACGTGCGCCCGGAAAAAGCCGCAAATCAGGCCGTGATACTCTGAGGGTGGAGCTCGACCGCGTCGATCGTCTCGTCAACATTGTCGGCGAACTGGTGATCAGCGAGGCGATGCTGCGCCAATCCATGAGCGACCCTGAAATGTCGTCCAACAGTTCGGCGGCCAATGCGATGGCCCAACTGAAGCAATTGTCCGGTGAATTGCAGGAAAGCGTCATGGCGATCCGGGCCCAGCCAGTGCGGGGGCTGTTTCAGCGCATGTCGCGGATCATTCGCGAAACCACCCGTGAGACGGGCAAAGAGGCCCGTCTGGTGACCGAGGGTGATGCCACCGAGGTGGACAAGACCGTGACCGAAAGACTGGTGGATCCTCTAACGCATATGATCCGCAATGCCGTGGACCATGGGCTTGAGACACCGGACGCCCGAGAGGCAGCAGGCAAACCGCGCATAGGGACCGTATCCTTGTCTGCGGCGCACCGGTCCGGACGTATACAGATACAGCTGCGCGATGATGGCGCGGGCATCAATCGTGCAAAAGTGCGTGAAACAGCCGTGCGCAAGGGGCTGATTTCCGCGTCCGAGGATCTGAGCGAGACGGAAACGGATAACCTTCTGTTCATGCCAGGTTTTTCGACCAATGACTCGGTCTCTAACCTGTCGGGCCGTGGGGTCGGCATGGATGTGGTCCGCAGCGAAATTCAGGCTCTCGGCGGGCGGGTGTCCATCGCCTCTAAAGCAGGAGAGGGCACGACATTCACGATCAGCCTGCCGCTGACACTCGCTGTGCTGGAAGGCATGATTGTCTCTGTGGCGGGGGAGAGGTTGGTCGTGCCGACTACCAGCCTTCGCGAAACCGTTCGTGTCAGCGAAGCATCTGTCCATCTTTTTGGGCAGTCCGAGCGTGTTCTCGCTATGCGCGATGGGCTCATTCCGATTGTCGATCTGGGCGAACGTCTGGGGTTTCGCGCGTCGGTCGATGTGCAGGTCGATCAATCCCTGCTTTTGATTGAAGCAGACTCGGGACGACGCGTGGCACTGGCCGTGGATCAGGTGTTCGATCAGCGAGAAGTCGTCATCAAGGGCTTGGAGCAGAATTATCAACAGATTCCCGGAATTGCCGCGGCAACGATTTTGGGAGACGGACGCATCGCGCTGATCGTGGATACCGATCAGATGATCCCTCAAGGGCCCGCCGTAACCGAACAATCCGACGCCGGAGCCAGACATGGAGACCTGACAAATGCCTGAAGCAGCACAGAAATTATCAGCAGATAAACGCGAAATCGTCTCGTTTACGATTCACGATCAGGCCTTTTGCATTGATATCGGCCATGTTCTGGAGATCCGCGGCTGGACACCGACAACGGCGCTCCCACATGCGCCCGATTATGTGAATGGGTTGATGAACCTTCGCGGCACAGTTCTGCCAGTGCTCGACATGTCGCAACGGCTGGGGCTGGGCAAGGCTGAACCCAGCGCCCGTCACGTGATCATCATCGTGCGGCCCGACGACATGACGGTTGGGTTTCTGGTCGAAGCGGTTTCGGACATTCTGACTGTCAGCAATGATGAAATGACGCCGACCCCGGATGTGAATTCGGCTGAAACCAAAAGCTTTGTGGAAGGCATTTTCACGCATGGTGACCAATTGATCCGAGCGTTGGATGTGCGCAGCATCATGCCGGCTCAGTCTGATATTGGTACGCAATGACAGGTTTGAACGGCTCCGGATCCGTAGCGACGCCGACGCTCTCGGACCGGGAATTTCGATCTATTGCAGGGTTCATGTATGATGAAACCGGGATCGTTTTGACCGAAGCGAAACGCGCGATGGTCGTGTCGCGTCTGTCACGGCGGTTACGAGACTTGGATTTGCAGGATTTCACGACCTATTGCGATCTCCTCCAGTCCCGATGGGGAGCGGATGAACGGACTCGCATGATTTCTAGCCTGACTACCAATGTGACCCATTTTTTCCGCGAGTCCGGTCATTTCGATGATCTACGGGACAACGTTTTCCCGCGATTGCTGGAACAGGCGCAAGCAGGTCGGCGTGTCCGCCTGTGGTCGGCCGGATGTTCTACCGGACAAGAGGTCTACAGCCTGGGGGTTGCGCTGTTGGCGTTATGTCCCACGGCAGCAGATCTCGACATTCGTATCCTGGGTACAGATATCGACCCGGAGGTCATACGTACTGCCCGCGCCGGAACTTACACGAAGACGCAACTGGCTCAGTTGCCCGACCAAGGTCGAGTATTTTTTCGTGATTCTCGTGATACACCGATGATGCAAGATGCCGGAGCGGAGTTGAGACGCCTGGTCGCCTTCCGTGTTTTGAACCTGCTGCATGACTGGCCCGTCAAAGGCCCTTTTGACGTGATTATGTGCCGCAATGTTACGATTTATTTCGACCGGGAGACACAGCAACGCCTGTGGCACCGCTTCGGTCAATTGATGCAAGACGGCGCCCGTCTTTATGTCGGGCATTCGGAATATCGGGTCGAAGATGCAGGATCGCAATTTGTTCCTGGCTCTGCAGGCGTTTTCATCCGTAGCTCAGATGTGACAAAACCCAGCGTTTCGTCCGTCGCCGCGACATCCATTGGGGGGGCATTATGAAATTGAGAGAAAAACTTCAGGTCATGGTGGTCGATGACATGGCAACCAGTCGCGGTTTGATCACGCAGGCCCTAGATGAAATGGGCATCGTCAATCACTTTGCCGAAGCGGACCCGGCAGAGGCTTTCAAGAAGCTGGCAGCACGGCCCGTTCATCTGGTCATATCAGATTTCAATATGCCGAATATGGACGGGTTGCAGCTGCTCGAAGCGTTGCGACGGACAAAATCCACCGCCCGGATTGGTTTTATTCTGGTCAGCGGTCGTGCCGATGGTGAGGTGCTTGGTCGCGGTCAGAAACTGGCTCTCAACAACTTCATCAGCAAGCCCTTTGATACAAACGGTTTGCGCGCTTGCATCGAAAAAGTCGTGGGGCGGATATGACCCATGAAGATCTGGCCAAGTCAGCTCTTGAAGATTGCGAAGTGGCGGAGATTCAAATTCACATCCTCGTTACCCGGATCGAAGATGAACTGCACCAGTTGCAAAGAATATGCGGAGATCTGGATGGCATTCTGGGTGCGTCCCAGGATGGTCCGATGCGTGATGCCGATCATCTGACAAGCATGCAGGATATGGATCTTCTCATGCAGAGCCTCGGTGATCTTGGACGCGTCTTTGAACTGATCCGAAAGACCGGCTTTGAAACTGATGTGAGCGTAAAAGCCAAGGATCTGGCGAAGATCCTGCATATGCAAGCCTTGCGTGATCGCCTGCTGAAGAAAAACACGCCTAGCCCGCACAGGCTTTCGGGTGTTGTCGATCTGTTCTGATCGCGCCCGAAATTGGGCATCTTAAAACAGGGTAACAGAGGATGCCACCGTTTCTGTCTGGGGCGCGGGTTGCTTCGCTTTCGGTTTTCGCGGCAACCGGTTGTCGATCTCCTTTGGGTCGCCCAGAAACATGCGCTGTGCATCCCCGGTTACAGGAGCAAATCGAACTTTGCGCCCTTTGTCGCCGCCGAGGCAATGCCCTATCAGGGGAATGGTTTCATTCTCCAAATACCAGCACGCAAATTCAGCATTCTCCTGGCCGATTTGGCGCGAGCTGGAGATCATCTTGGCCCCGCCAAACAGTTTGCCTTTCAAACGGTCCCGATCTGCGCCGGCACGAAGCAAACCATTGATGAGCAATTCCATCGAGTTTACGCCATATTTCAGGTTTCCGTCACGCGGTTCTTCGGCCCCGGCTAGCAGAAAATGGTTCATGCCGCCGACGCCGGCCACGTCGTCCCATAGGCATGTGGCAACACAAGATCCAAGCACAGTAACCAGTACATCCGACGGATCCGAAGAAATACGGAACTCGCCTTGAAGAACAGGCATGATACGGGATGGCACTTTGCTCAGTTGTCGCACGGAACCTTGTCCTGACATCTTGTTTGTTTTCTTGGCTTTGACACAGATCACCCGCGTCAAAGCCATACCGTTTGAAAATCGCGCCTAGAAGTCCTGCCAATCATCAGCATCCGAGGAGGCGCTAACCGGCTCTTGAAGAGCGGTTGACCACGACTTGATGTCCTCACCGTCCTCATGAGAGTTTGGTGTGCCCGCCTCGGATGAGGCGCTGCCATAGCTGCTGCCGACGGCGGCTTGCAGATTGGCCTGGGCGCTGCGGGTATCAAGCTTGAATTTGCGCAGCACAAGGCTCAGGCGCTCGGCCTCTGCCGAAAGGGCTTGGCTTGAGGCAGAGGTTTCTTCGATGACGGCCGCATTTTGTTGCGTGACCTTATCCAGCTCATTGATGCCGACATTGATCTCTTCCAAGCCCGTCGATTGCTCACGCAAGGACACCGCAATGTTGGACACCAACTCTGATACTTTGCCAAACCGCCCGATGATTTCAGCCAGTGCATCGCCGGTCTGACTGACCAGTGCTCCGCCTTCGCTCACCTGTTGTCCACTGGTCGAAATCAAGTCCTTAATTTCTCGCGCTGATTCTGACGCCCGCTGCGCCAGGGCCCGAACCTCGGATGCCACAACCGCAAAGCCGCGACCGGATTCCCCGGCACGTGCGGCCTCGACGCCCGCGTTCAATGCCAAAAGATTGGTCTGAAAGGCGATATCATCAATGACCGAAATGATCTGCGTGATCTGGCTGGAGCTTTCTTCGATCTGCTGCATTGCACTGACCGCACGACGCACCACATCGCCACTGGCTTCGGCCTGTCGGCGGTTTTCCGACACTGCGGAATCCGCTTCGGATGCATGTTCTGCGGCAGATTTTACCGATTTTGTCAGTCCATCCAGAGCTGCTGCGCTTTCTTCGAGGGTCGACGCCTGCGCTTCGGACCGTCGGGATTGTGCATTGGCGACTTCGCTGATTTCGGCAGAGCTTGTGCGCACGGTCTCGGCGGAGGTCACAACCGCTGCGATGACGTCACCAAACCCGTCCATCAAGGCGTTGAAGTCTTCGCAGACCTGTCGCGAACTCGCTTCGAGCCCATCTGTAATCGACAGATCAATCCGCAGATTCATATCGCCAGCCGCCACTTCGGACAAAGCATGGCTCAGTTGGGAAAATAGCTCTTGCTTGCGGGCCTCTTCGGCGCGGTGACGGGCGCTGGCGTTTTCTTCCGCTGCCAAGCGGTTGCGAAAGGCCAAAAGATTGCGCCCGACAGTGCCGACCTCATCCTGTCTCTCAGTAAAAGGGACATCTGTTTCATAATCCTTGGACCCAATGCGATCCATGGCGGAGGCCAAAGCGCCCAAAGGGGCCACAACCAAACGTGACGAGGTCCAGATGATTGCTGCCAGCCCAATCGCACAAGCAGTGCCTGCGACCAATAGAGACTTCAGCAAACTGCTGATAATCTCTTCTTGCAGCACAGATCGATCCCAAACGGATACCATCGTTCCCAGGTTTTCAGCTGTTTGCAGTGATATCACAGGCGTTGGCACGTACAGGTTGTGGCCAAACTTCTGTGGCACTGCGTCGTTTTCACCGGTGGGCAGAACGGACAGGGCTGTCTGGACCATTCCGGGATCGCCCAATTCGGCCACAACAGTGCCGTCATTGCCGATCACGATGATGGAGGCAAGACGATTTTCTTTGTCAAACTCAAGCCCGTCGAAAATGGCCTGCATCCGGTCCACTTTGCCAAACTTGATTGCTCCCGACATCTGTTTGGCGAGCATGTCAGAAAACGTTACCGAGGTATGTTCCTCAATTTCGTATAAATGGGTCCGGCTTTCGAAGAAATCCACCATGGCAATGGACAGGATCGTGATCACAAAACAGCTTGTCATGATCAGGGCCAATTTTGCTTTAAGGCCCAGTTGGCCAAGCGTCGCGCGCGGTGCAGTTTTCAAGGCGGTTTCGTCAAGGGCGGCGTCGGACATCAGCGATCTCTCCGAATGTTGCAATGGGCGGACACCTCTCCGGCCAGTGGATCAGTCACATGGTCTGAGGTGTAACCTCGATCTGAGCCTAGCGGGCGCGCCTTAAGAATTGATCTATGCGGCTCATAGAAAATTGCGCGCATTGCGATGAATGCGTTGCGCGAGGCGAGCAACCTCGGCCAGGCAGGCGTCAATGTCGCCGTGGAAGCGGTCCAGCCGGTCAATGATGCCAAGCAGACTGGCGTCAAAGCTTTCCAGACGACCGCTTTCGACGCGGCACATCAGCTTGACCACATCCAATCCGTTCACGCGGCGTCGCAGGCTGCGGCAACTGTCGATCAGCTTGCCGCTGCGATCCGAGATGATGCGAATTTCTGCATCAGCCAATTCACGTAGGGATTCTGCATGCGTGGTCAGCGCGCGGATTTCGGTATCGCATTGCTTGCGGTCCCGATCTCCGGAATTCAACGCCTGGCTGAGCTCTCGCACCGCTTCTTCGGCCAGATCTGCGGCCAAAACGGCGAAATGGCCCGTTACCGAGGCACTGCGAATGGCGTCAAAAACGCCGATTTCTCCATGATCGAGCTGAGCAAGATCGTCGCCCATCTCTTTCGCCATCGCTTCATAATTCTGTGCGATTGAGCTGATGGGGCCACCGCCGCCTTCGAGCCGGTTCGACAAAATGCGCATATTCACCGGTTCTGCACGAATGTTCTGAAATCCGGTGGACATTTTGCCCAACAAGGATTCGGCCTCATTGGCCAGTGTCACGATCTGCGCGATCTCATCGCGGCGCGCGGTGCTGATCCGACCCAATTGGGCATCTCGCGTCTGCATCTCGTCAGACAGGGCGCGCGCCATGAACCGGTCATAGGAGGGCAACCCCATATCGGCGAGAGCTTCCAGAAGTGCTTGCGCGCTGTCTTCGGGGCTGCGCGCGTCCTTGCCTTCATGCTGGAGCAATTGGGCATAAAGCTGCTGCACCTGTCCCAATGTCTCGGTTGTCGGTTTGAAACGCACCGACATGAAGCCGCCGTCGCAGGGATGCACCAGCGCAAAAACCCAATAGAACCGGCCGGTTTTAGTTTTGTTCTTCACATAAGCGCCAACCGGCAGACCCTGTTTCAGGCGGTTCCAGAACAGCCAGAAGACCCCTTTGGGCATGTCGGGATTGCGCAGGACCCTGTGCGGCGCCCCGTCCAGTTCGGACCACTCATATTCGGATATGCGCGTGAATGTAGGATTGCCAAACAGGACCACCCCGCGCGGGTCTGAGCGGGAATAGATGATCTCATTCAATCTAAACGGCGCCTCACCCCCGGACGCGCTGCTTTGAACCTGTGTCGCAGGGGTGGTGACGGACGCTTTGATATTCATCAGATCTCTCCTGAAATATTGCGACAGGCTAGGCGCGAAGAGTTGAGGAATGCTGAACGAGCGGGGGTGCCTTGCAATGCCCTGCGCCTAAGATTACGTTCGCGCCGAACACTCTGGCTGGGGCGTGCACCCTGGCCGATGGACCCAGTCAAAGACATAAAGGAACGCCCTCATGGAAGGTGGCGCAATCGCCCAGTTCATCCCGCTGCTGCTGATCTTCGGGATCATGTATTTTCTGCTGATCCGGCCGCAGCAAAAGAAGATGAAAGAGCATCAGGCCATGGTCGACGGGCTGCGGCGCGGCGATCAGGTGGTCACCCAGGGCGGGTTGATCGGCAAGGTCAGCAAGGTCAAGGAAGACAACGAGATCGAAGTCGAACTGGCCGAAGGCGTCAAAGTGCGTGTGGTCAAATCGACCGTGGCTCAGGTTCTCAACAAGACCGAACCGGCGAAGTAAGCCGCCCAGATGCTTCAGATCGATACCTGGAAACGCGTCCTGATCTGGCTGACCTGCCTGATCGGGCTGATGCTGGCCGTGCCGAACCTGTTTTATACGCAGGTCGAGCGCCATAATGATGCCGCCGCCGCGATCGAGCTTGGGATCAACGATGCCGAAATTCAACGGGATCTGGCGGCATGGCCGGGTTGGGCGCCGTCCGGTCTCGTCAATCTGGGGCTTGATCTGCGCGGTGGCGCGCATCTTCTGGCCGAAGTGCAGGTCGGTGATGTCTATGAAACCCGGATGCAGGCTATGTGGCCGGAAATCCGCGACGCATTGCGGCCTGAGCGGGACGTGGTAGGCGCGATTCGGCGACAGGACGGGCCGGTAGACCAGCTGCGCATCCGCATCGGCAACCCCGATGGTATGGACCGCGCGTTGGAAGTGGTGCGTGGATTGGCGCGTCCGATCCAGACGCTGTCTGGGGCAGGGGCCACCGATATTCAGGTCCGCGCGGAAGGCGACGTGCTGATCGTCGAACTGACCGAAGCCGAAAAGACCGCCACGGACGAACGCACCGTGCGCCAGTCGCTTGAAATCGTGCGTCGGCGTATCGACGAAGTCGGCACGCGCGAACCCACGATCCAGCGTCAAGGTGCGGATCGTATCCTGATCCAGGTGCCGGGCATTGGCTCGGCCGCGGAACTTAAGAAAATCATTGGCACCACGGCGCAGCTGACCTTTAACCCGGTTGTGTCGCGCACGGCGGATGCCAACGCGATCGCCGGGCCGGGCGATGCGCTGATCCCGTCCATTGATGAAGAAGGCACGTTTTACATCATCGAAACCTCTCCGGTCGTGACGGGCGAGGAATTGGTGGATGCGCAGCCCTCCTTCGACCAAAACGGCAACCCGGCAGTGAATTTCCGGTTCAACACCTCGGGCGCGCGCAAGTTTGGCGAATACACAGCCGAAAACATCGGGGCGCCTTTTGCCATCGTGCTGGATGATGAGGTGATCTCGGCCCCGGTGATCCAAAGCCATATTCCGGGCGGCTCAGGTATCATCACCGGGCGGTTCACGGTCGAGGACTCGACCAATCTGGCCGTGCTTCTGCGGGCAGGGGCCTTGCCGGCGGAACTGGTATTTTTGGAAGAACGCACCATTGGCCCGGAACTGGGTCAGGACAGCATTGATGCCGGGCAGGTGGCAACCATTGTGGCCTTTGCGGCTGTGCTGGTGTTCATGGCGCTCAGCTATGGGCTGTTCGGCATTTTCGCCAATATCGCGCTGATCTTGAACATCGGGCTCTTGTTCGGCGTCCTGTCCCTGATCGGGGCAACGCTGACGCTGCCGGGCATTGCCGGGATCGTGCTGACCGTCGGCATGGCGGTGGACGCAAATGTGCTGGTCTTTGAACGTATCCGCGAAGAGCTGAAAACCGCCAAAGGCCCCGCACGCGCCATTGAACTGGGCTATGAAAGGGCTCTGTCGGCCATTCTTGATGCCAATGTGACGACCTTCATAACGGCCACGATCCTGTTCGCCATGGGCTCCGGCCCGGTGCGGGGATTTGCCATTACGCTGGGGCTGGGCATCCTCACCTCGGTCTTCACGGCGATCTTCGTGACGCGCCTGATGGTGGTCACCTGGTTCGAACGCCGCCGCCCCAAAACGATCGAGGTGTGACATGCGACTGAGACTTGTTCCCGAGGAAACCTCGCTCGACTTTTTCAGCAATCCGGTGTTGTGGCTGGGCCTGTCGGCGGTGCTGATGGCGGCGTCGGTGGCGGGGTTTTTCATCATCGGCCTGAATTTCGGCATCGATTTCCGGGGCGGCACCACGATCCGCACCGAAAGCGCGCAGCCCGTGGATGTGGCCGCCTATCGCGGCGCGGTTGAAGTGCTGGGGCTGGGCGATGTGACCATCACCGAAGTCTTCGATCCGACCTTTGACCCGGATGAAAACGTGGCCATGGTGCGCATCCAATCGCAAGAGGGCGAGGAGGCAAAATCTGCAGCGCTCATCGCCGAGATCGAAGCCGCGATGCAAGAGGTCGTGCCGGACCTGCGCTTTGTCTCGGTCGAATCGGTTGGTCCCAAAGTGTCGGGCGAATTGGTTCAGACAGCCATTCTGGCGGTGACCTTGGCGATTGCGGCGGTGCTGATCTATATCTGGCTGCGGTTTGAATGGCAGTTTGCCTTGGGCGCGGTGGCCGCATTGGTGCATGATGTCGTGCTGACCATTGGCGTCTTCTCGTTGCTGCAAATCCGGTTCGATCTCGCGATCATCGCGGCGCTTCTGACCATTGTGGGCTATTCGCTCAACGACACGGTGGTGGTCTTTGACCGCGTGCGCGAGAACCTGCGCAAATACAAGAAACGCGCGCTGAAAGAAGTGCTGAACCTGTCGATCAATGAAACGCTTAGCCGGACGGTGATGACCTCGGTCACCACGCTTCTGGCGCTGATCTCGCTTTACGTGCTGGGCGGGGATGTGATCCGCGGCTTTGTCTTTGCGATGATCTGGGGCGTGATCGTGGGGACCTATTCGTCGGTCTTCGTGGCGTCGTCGATCCTGCTGTGGCTGGGCGTGAAACGCGATTGGTCGAAACCTTCGGCACCTAGCGGCAACCAGTTCTCGAACGTGGATGTCTGACGCGCTTGGCCTGGCCCTGGCGCAGCCGGGGCTGGGTTGGATGGCGCTGACCATCGCATTGGCCGGGCTGGTGCGCGGCTTTACCGGGTTTGGCACCGCGATGATCTTCATGCCGGTGGCCGTGCAATTCATCACCGTACCCGAAGCGATCCTGATCATGGCCCTGACGGGCATCGGCTCCAGCGCAGCTTTGGTGCCACGCGCCTGGCGCAATGGCGACCGGGGTGAGGTCGCATCGCTGGCCCTGGCCGCAGCTGTGATGGTGCCGTTTGGCCTGGCAGCCATTGCATGGCTCGATCCGCTGGTACTGCGCTGGGTAGTGTCTGGATTGATCGTGCTGACGCTGGTGGCGCTGATCACCGGGTGGCGCTATGCCCGGCGGCTGGGCTTGCTGGGGCGGTTGGCGGTTGGCAGTGGCGCGGGCCTTGCGGGCGGGCTGACCGGGTTGATTGGGCCTGTGGTGATCGTCTTCTATCTGGCCAATGCGCGCAGCCCGGAAAAGGTGCGGGCGAACGTGATCCTTTTTTTGGCGTCTTTGGATGTGGTGTTGATCGCCAATGTGCTGATAGCCGGACTGGCCAGCGCCTCCAGTTTCTGGAACGCGGGCCTTCTGGCGATACCTTACATTTCGGCCGTGATGATCGGGCAATGGCTTTTTGACCCAAACCGCGAGACGCTGTATCGCTGGGCAGCCTATCTGGTGGTGGCTGGCGCGGTGCTGAGCGGGCTGCCGATCTTTGACTGAAGGAGCGAGACGATGCAAATCCACGAAGTTGATTTCCGCGATGCCGCCCCGGTCGAAGGCTACGGGCCGGGCTTTTTCCGCATTGGCGGCGATGTGCAAGAGGGGCCATTACTGGCCATCGGCGCGCAGTTCGGGCCTTGGTCCGGGCTAGAGGACCGCGACGTGCTTCTGGCGCTGGCGGGTCAGGTGGACGTGCTTTTTGTCGGCACTGGTTCGGAAATTGCGCATCTGCCGCCTGATTTGCGCCGCGCGCTGGAGGAGGCTGGCATCGGAGTCGAAGTGATGAATTCACCCTCTGCCTGCAGAACCTACAACGTCGTGCTGACCGAAGGGCGGCGGGTTGCGCTGGCGGCGCTGCCAATCTGACAGGTTTTGGCGCTTTTGCTTGCCTGCCCAATCGGTTAGGGATCGGATATGACAGGTTTGTCAATCAGCGATCTGGCCGTGCTGCGCGGCGGTGTGCCGGTTTTGGAGGGGATCAGCTTTACGCTTGAGCCCGGTCAGGCCGTGATCCTGCGTGGTCCCAACGGGATCGGCAAGACCACGCTGTTGCGCACGATTGCAGGGCTTCAGCCGCCTTTGGCCGGCACGGTCAGCGGGGCGGAGGATCGTATCGCCTATGCCGCTCATGCCGATGGCATCAAACCGACACTGAGCGTAACCGAAAACCTGACCTTTTGGGCGTCTGTCTTTGGCGGGCAGGACATTGCCCCGGCGATTGCGGCTTTCCGGCTGGAAGCTCTGGCGCAGCGCCCGGCAGGCGCGTTGTCGGCGGGGCAGAAACGGCGGTTGGGACTGGCGCGCATGTTGGTCACAGGACGGCCGATCTGGCTTTTTGATGAGCCGACGGTGTCTTTGGATAGGGAAGCTGTCGGTTGGTTCGCAGATGCTGTGCGCACGCATCTGGCGGGGGGCGGCATGGCCCTGCTTGCTACCCATATTGATCTGGGATTGGACGGGCAGGTGCTGGACCTTGCACCCTTCAAGGCGGTGCTGGATCATCTGGACGATTTTGATGAGGCCTTCCTGTGATCGCGCTCTTGCTGCGCGATATCCGGCTGGCCATGCGCGCCGGCGGTGGCTTTGGGCTGGGGCTGGCCTTTTTCCTGATCGTCTGCACGCTGGTGCCCTTTGCCATCGGGCCACAACCGGACTTGTTGGCCCGTGTCGCGCCGGGCGTGCTGTGGCTGGGGGCGTTGTTGGCTTGCCTCTTGTCGCTGGATCGGATGCTGGCACTGGATTGGGAGGATGGCTCGCTGGACCTGCTGGCCACCGCGCCGTTGCCATTGGAGGCGGTTGTGCTGATCAAGGCGCTGGCGCATTGGTTGACCACGGGCCTGCCTTTGGTTTTGGCAGCCCCGGTTCTGGGCGTGCTGCTGAACTTGCCTGTTGAGGGTTACGGCTGGCTGGTGCTGTCGCTGGCTGTTGGGACACCCGCCTTGTCGATCATCGGCGGCTTTGGCGCGGCACTGACCGTGGGTTTGAAGCGGGGCGGGCTTCTGCTGTCGCTGCTGGTGCTGCCGCTCTACGTACCGACGCTGATCTTCGGCGCTGAACTGGCCCGGCGTGGGGCCGAGGCGCAGCCCACCACCACTCCGCTTTTGATGCTTGCGGGCATCACTGCGGGCTGTCTTGCGCTATTACCGCTTGCATCGGCGGCGGCGCTCCGCGTCAATCTGCGCTAGCCGGGGTCATTGAGAGCCCCTCAAGGGAAGGTTACATACAGGTCATGTCACTCTGGGACTATGCAAACCCCAAGAAATTCCTGACAACCTCGGAAAAGGTGATGCCTGCGCTGTGGGTGGTGTCGATTGCGGGGATGGTGATCGGGCTTGTCTGGGGGTTCTTCTTCACCCCGGATGATTTCCGGCAGGGCTCCACCGTGAAGATCATCTATCTGCATGTGCCCTCGGCGCTGATGGCGATCAATGCCTGGCTGATGATGCTTGTGGCGTCGCTAATCTGGATTGTAAGGCGGCATCATGTCAGCGCCCTGGCCGCGCGGGCCGCGGCGCCGGTAGGTGTGACGATGACCCTGATTGCGCTGGTCACCGGAGCGATCTGGGGCCAGCCCATGTGGGGGACATGGTGGGCCTGGGATCCGCGTCTGACCTCGTTCCTGATCCTGTTCCTCTTCTATCTGGGCTATATCGCGCTGTGGGAGGCGATCGAAGATCCCGACACGGCGGCGGATCTGACCTCGGTCCTGTGTCTGGTGGGGTCGGTCTTTGCCATCCTAAGCCGTTACGCAGTCAATTTCTGGAATCAGGGGCTGCATCAGGGATCGTCCGTATTTCGAGCGGCGGCCGTGGCGGGGACGGACACGGAAGAAAAAGTGTCCAACATCTTTTTCGCACCGCTGCTGGTTTGCATGATTTCCTTTGCTTTGTTTTTTATCGTTCTGGTGCTGTATCGCACCGGCACTGAAATCCGTGCCCGCCGGGCGCGCGCGCTGATGGCGCGGGAAAGGGCACAGGCATGATCCCCGATCTGGGCAAATACGCGGTCGAAGTGCTGTCGGCCTATGCGGCTTCGCTGGCCTTGCTGGCCATGTTGGTCCTGTTGACCTTGCGCCGGGGCCGTCGTGTCCGGGCTGAACTGGACACCATCGAAACCAAAGGGGATGGCCGATGACCGAAACGCCGACCAACCCGCCGCGCAAACGTCTGTCCTTCCTGATGCTGCTGCCGCTGCTGATCTTTGGCAGCTTCGCGCTGGCGTCGCTTTACGGGATGTATACCCGCAATGATGAACTGCCTTCGACCCGTCTGGGTCAGGCCGCGCCCAATATTACACCTGAACCGCTGCCCGGCTACGAGGCGGTGGACATGGCGTCGTTGACCGATGGGCAGGTGACCTTGGTGAATTTCTGGGCCAGCTGGTGCCCGCCCTGCCGGGCAGAGCATCCCACGCTTTTGGACATGCAGGCCGATGGGCTGCGGATCGTGGGCGTGAATTTCAAGGACAATGCCGATGACGCGACCGAGTATCTGCGCGACAGCGAGAACCCGTTCATCGCCGTGGCCTATGACCCGGCGGGGCGCACGGCGATCGACTGGGGCGTGACCGCGCCGCCCGAAACCTTCATCCTCGCCCCCGACGGCACGGTTCTGTTCCGCTTTATCGGCCCGCTGGTCGGAAGCGATTATGAAAACCGCTTCCTTCCGGAACTGACCAAGGCGTTGGCAGGGGGTTAAGTTCCTATCTGCCAGCCATCAGGCAGGCGCGGCACCAGTCCCACGCGCGCTTCGGCGATGATGTCCACATATTCCGGCATCGGGTGGTCGAAGCTGAAATCGAACCCGTCGCGATCCATCCAGAAGGTCTGGCCGATATGGCGATAGCGTCGCAGCGGTGGCATCTTGCAGACCATGTCATCCTTGCGACAGAAATTCACGATATTGGGTGTAAGTTCAATCGGGTGGTTGCGCGAGGCCAAGGGCTGTGGAGAGCCGAAGGTGATCGTTGGCAAACGCCAGGATGCGCCCAAGATCTGCGCCGCAGCTCCCCCAAGAGAATGGCCCGTGATCGCCTTGATCTGCGTGCCGGCGCCCAGCAGGTAGGCGAGTTTGGCGTATTCATAGAACCCACCGTGATATTTCGCACCGCTGGCGCCCGCAAGTTCGGGGATGCTGCGTTTGCGTTGCCCGGCATTGGGAAAGAGATCAAAATTGTAGTCGAACCAATCCCAGACCTGATTTGTGCCCACAAGGATCAGCAGATCATTGGCAAGGATCAGCGCCTCCATCCCTTCGATGGTGATCGCGCGTTTTACGCCAATGTCGCCCAGCGGCGCGGGATCGCTGGCGCCGCCGTTGTTTTCGTAATCATAACCGTAAGCCGCCTGCACAAGCGCTGCTGTCTCAAGAACAGTCAACTGGTCAAACATCCTCTGGATCTCCCACTGTCGCCAACGGGCTCAGAGTTGAGCGCATGATACGCCAAGTCAATCATAAGCTTAGCCAACGCGTTACAGCCGATAGCCGCCCGAGACTGTGATTACTTCTCCGGTGATGAAACTGGCCGCGTCGCTGGCCAAAAACCGCACCGCCCGTGCGACATCTTCCGGTCGACCGATCCGGGCCAGCGCTGTCATTTCGACCAGCTGCTGCACGGTCTCGTCCGACCTTGGGGCATCGTCGATATGAATGGCGCCGGGGGCCACCCCGTTGACGCGAATGCCGCGTGGCCCAAGCTCTTTCGCCATGCCGCGGGTCCACAAATTCAACGCAGCCTTTGACGCGCCATAGGTGGCGGCGCCCATCGGCGGCAGGACCGCGTTCATCGACGAGATATTCACAATGCAGGCGCCGCGATCCAACTGGGGCAGCGCGGCAGACAGCAGCGCGGCCGGAGCCAGGACATTAAGGTCAAACAGTGCCCGCTGCGCTTGCGCGTCAAAGCTTTCCTTTGGCGATGCCGTCACGCGCCCGGCATTGTTCACGATCACATTCAACCGGCCGAACCGGTCAAAAACCTCCTGCACGACATGGTTTGCGGTGCCGGCTTAGCACAGGTCGGCGCGGATCGTCTGAATGGCGGGATCGGTGTCGGGTTCGGTCACATGCCATGTCAGCGCGACGTTATGGTCCCTGGCCATATCTTCGACAATGGCGCGCCCGATCCCCCGTGCGCCGCCGGTCACCAGAACTGTGCGTGTCATGGTCAAACCTCCTGCTGATCCGTGACGTCCGGTGAAAGCGCTCTGGCACGTCGCCGATGCGGTCTGTTACGCTGCTTGAGCAGCGTAACGCCAGGGGAGGAGTTCGTCGAGGCGCGTGATCTTGTGGTCGGCGATCCTGTCCAGCACCCATGTGAGCCATGCCTGTGGGTCGACACTGTTGAGTTTGGCTGTTTCGATTAGGGTATAGGCGATGGCCATGGCTTTGCCG
>JABSSB010000129.1 GCA_013214715.1 Paracoccaceae bacterium
GCGTGGCCAACCGCCCAAAGGATGAGACGCCGCAAGACACGCGCGACGGCCAGCAGTTTGAGATGTTCAAAGGCGGCCCGGTCGAAATCAAGACCCGCAAGAAACTGATCGAACCGCGCACGGACGCGCAAAAGGCCTATGTGCAATCGCTGTTCAAGCATGAAATGGCCTTTGGCATTGGCCCGGCGGGCACTGGTAAGACCTATCTGGCTGTGGCGGTGGGCGTGTCGATGTTCATCACCGGGCAGGTAGATCGCATTATCCTGTCCCGCCCGGCGGTCGAAGCTGGCGAACGTCTGGGCTTTCTGCCCGGCGACATGAAGGACAAGGTCGATCCCTATATGCAGCCGCTTTACGACGCGCTGAACGATTTCATGCCGTCCAAGGATCTGGGCAAGCTGATCGAAGAAAAGAAGATCGAAATCGCCCCGCTCGCCTTCATGCGCGGGCGCACGCTCAGCAATGCCTTTGTCGTGCTCGACGAAGCACAAAACGCCACCGCCATGCAGATGAAGATGTTCCTGACCCGGCTTGGCGAAGGCTCTCGCATGGTGATCACGGGCGACCGTTCGCAGGTCGATCTGCCCAAGGGCGTGACCTCGGGCCTGTCGGAAGCCGAACGCCTGCTGAAACCCATCCCCAAGATCAGCTTCAACTATTTCACTGCCGAAGATGTGGTGCGCCACCCGCTGGTGGCCGCGATTATCAAGGCCTATGAAGCCGACAGCCCGCCGGGATGACCCCCGATATAATCATCGAAGATGAGCGCTGGGCTGATCTGGGCCTGCCAGGGCTGGCGGGGCCTGCGCTGGACGCATTGGCCGCGCATCTCGACATCCCCGAAGACGCCACGCTCAGCCTGCTGGCCTGTGATGACGCGCGGATCAAGCTGCTGAACGCCGATTTTCGCGACAAGGACAAAGCGACCAATGTCCTTAGCTGGCCCGCCGAAGAGCTTGCGCCCAATGCCCCCGGCGATTTGCCCCATCCGCCCGAACCCGACATGATGGGCGATTTGGAGCTGGGCGATATCGCCATTGCCTATGACACCTGCGCCCGCGAGGCGGTGGAGCAGGGCAAGCCTCTACCCGATCACGTTACCCATCTGATCCTGCACGGTACGCTGCATTTGCTGGGCTATGATCACGAAACCGACGCCGATGCCGGCCGAATGGAGGCTTTGGAGGTCGAAATCCTTGGCAAACTGGGCATTGCTGATCCATATAGGGAAGACTAGGGGCGCGAGGCCTCGACAGAGTTTGGATAGATGGGCGACACAGACGGCAGTTCTAGCGCGGCGCATGGCGCGCAGTCCGACACAGCTTCCTCAAGGAATGAGGAGTCCAATGGCATCATAGGGCGCCTGTTCGGGCGGCTTGGCGCGACCAGCACCGAGCCCGAAGAGACCCAGCCCACGGCAAACCAGGCGCAGCCTGCGCGCGACATGGTCAATCTGCGACGCCTGCGCGTGGATGATGTGGCGATTCCCTCGGCCGATATCTTGGCCGTGCCCAACACGATTTCACGCGATGAGCTCGTGCAGGTCTTTCGCGACAGCGGCATGAGCCGCGTGCCCGTCTATGACGGCACGCTGGATACGCCATTGGGCTTTGTGCATCTCAAAGACTTTGCGCTGATGCACGGGTTCAACGGGGATCACGAAGGCTTTGATCTGTCCGCCATGCTGCGCCCGCTTCTGTTTGTGCCGCCATCGATGCCGCTGGCCGTGCTGATGGCCAAGATGCAGACCGAACGCCGCCATATGGCGCTGGTGATCGACGAATATGGCGGGGTTGATGGTTTGCTGACCATCGAAGACCTGATCGAACAGGTTGTCGGTGAAATCGAGGACGAGCACGACACCGATGAGGCCGCGACCTGGATCAAGGAAAAGCCGGGCTGCTATATCGCTCTGTCCAAGACGCCGCTGGACGAATTCGAGGCCGAAATTGGCCGCTCGCTGACCAATCACGAAGATGTCGATGAAGAAGAGATCGACACACTGGGCGGGTTGGTCTTCATGCTCTCGGGTCGGGTGCCCGCGCGGGGCGAGGTTGTACGCCACCCTGATGGGGTCGAGTTCGAAGTGGTCGATGCCGATCCGCGCCGGATCAAACGGCTGCGGGTGCGGGTGCAAGACCGGCCGGAATGACCCAGACACCGCTTTGGCAATTGGCTGGTTTTGCGGCGCTGACCGGTATGGTGGCCGCCTTTGGGCTTGCGCCCTATGGGGCCTGGCCGGTGACCCTTTTGGGATTGGTGCTGCTTGGAGCGGTCGCCGTAGACCAGACCCGCCGCCGCGCCGCGTGGATCGCGTGGAGCTTTGCCGCAGGCTATTTCGCCCATGCCCTGTCCTGGATTGCAGAGCCGTTTCTGGTTGATGCTGCGCTGCATGGCTGGATGATCCCTTTTGCCCTGACCGGTATGGCGGGGGGGCTGGCGCTGTTTTGGGCGCTGGCGGCCTGGATCGCGGGCGGGCGGGCCTGGCTGACGGCGTTGCTGATTGCACTGGCCGAACTGGCGCGGGGCTATGTGCTGACGGGGTTTCCATGGGCGGGGTTGGCGCAGATCTGGATCGACACGCCGCTGGCGCAAAGTCTTGCGGTGATCGGGCCTTACGGGCTGGGCGCGATGACCCTGCTGGCGACCATGCCGCTGGGGGCCGCGCTCCAGCATCGGCGCGGGCGGCTGACGGCAGTGCCGGTGGCGCTGCTGGCGGCGCTGGTCCTGCTCCCGTCGCCGCAGGTCACCATGACTGATCAGACCGTGCGCATCGTGCAACCCAATGCCGAACAGCACCTGCGTTGGGACCCCGACTGGATCCCGGTGTTCTTCGACCGGCACATGACCCTCTCGACCCAGGAGCCGGCGGTGGATCTTGTCGTCTGGTCCGAAAACGCGATCCCCGGCACGCTGGGCTGGGATCCCGTCCCGCTCGAGAGCATTGCCACGCAGGTCGGTGTCCCGCTGCTCAGCGGCGTGCAGCGGGTCGAAGACGGAGCGGTCTACAACTCCGCGATTTTGCTGGGCGCAGGCGGCGTGGTGGAGCAGGTCTATGACAAGCATCACCTTGTCCCCTTTGGCGAATACATGCCGCTGCCGGGTCTGTTCCGTTCTCTGGGCATTCGCGGTTTGGCCGAACGGGTGGATTTCGGCTATACCGCCGGGCCGGGGCCGTCGCTGATTGATCTGCCCGGCATTGGGGCTGCTTTGCCGCTGATCTGTTACGAGGCGGTGTTCCCTCAGGATCTGCGCGGCACGGCGCGTCCGGCGGTTCTGCTGGCGATCACCAATGATGCCTGGTTCGGCGCACGGTCGGGGCCCTATCAGCACCTGGTGCAGGCCCGGATGCGGGCCATCGAACAGGGTCTACCCATGATCCGCGCCGCCAATACCGGGATCAGCGCCATGATCGACCCGACCGGGCAGGTCACGGCGATGCTTCCCTTGGGCAGCATGGGGGCGCTGGATGCCGTGCTGCCTGCTGCGCTGCCGCCCACGGTTTACAGCCGTCTGGGCGACTGGCCCGCGGGGATCTTCGTGGCATTTGCAGCACTTGGTCTGTTGCTGCGGCGCAAACGCACGGAATCGCATTGACCTTCCAGTCAACCGTGACTAGCACGGTCCGACCTCTCACAACGGCTTCCTGGCGTGAGGGACACTTTTTAATGGAGCACCTCATGTCCCGACAGAATTATACGTTCACCTCGGAATCCGTGTCCGAGGGGCATCCCGACAAGGTCTGTGACCGCATTTCGGATGCCGTTCTCGACGCGTTTCTGGCCCAAGAGCCCGAAGCCCGCGTCGCCTGCGAAACCTTTGCCACCACGAACCGTGTTGTGATCGGGGGCGAAGTCGGGCTGAGCGATCAGGCCAAACTGGCCGAATATATGGGCCGCATCGACGAGATCGCGCGCGCCTGCATCAAGGATATCGGGTATGAGCAGGACAAGTTCCACCATGCCACCTGCGAAGTGACGAACCTTCTGCACGAACAATCCGCCCATATCGCGCAAGGCGTTGATGCCGCCGACAACAAGGATGAAGGCGCTGGCGATCAGGGCATCATGTTCGGCTATGCGACCAATGAAACTCCGGCGCTGATGCCGGCCCCGATCCAATATGCCCACGCGATCCTGCGCCGTCTGGCCGAGGTCCGCAAAGATGGCACGGAACCAGCGCTGGGTCCGGATGCGAAATCGCAGCTCTCGGTCGTCTATCGTGATGGCGTGCCGGTGGGTGTCAGCTCCATCGTGCTGTCGACGCAGCATCTGGATGAGTCGCTGACTTCTGACGACATTCGCGCCATTGTGGAGCCCTATATCCGCCAGAGCCTGCCCGAGGGCTGGCTGAGCGACGCAACCGAGTGGCATGTGAACCCGACCGGCAAATTTGTGATCGGCGGCCCCGATGGCGATGCCGGTCTGACCGGGCGCAAGATCATCGTGGACACCTATGGTGGCGCGGCCCCGCATGGCGGCGGCGCGTTTTCGGGCAAAGACCCGACCAAGGTCGACCGCTCTGCCGCCTATGCCGCGCGCTATCTGGCGAAGAATATCGTGGCCTCTGGCATGGCCGACCGCGCCACATTGCAACTGAGCTATGCCATCGGCGTGTCCAAGCCCCTGTCGATCTATGTCGACACACATGGCACTGGACAGGTTCAGGACGCCGCCATCGAAACGGCTGTGGCGCAGGTCATGGACCTGACCCCGCGCGGCATTCGCGAGCATCTGGGCCTGAACAAGCCGATCTACCAGCGCACCGCAGCCTATGGCCATTTCGGGCGCGAGCCTGACGCCGATGGTGGCTTCAGCTGGGAGCGGACCGATCTGGTTGACGCGTTGAAAGCGGCGATCTGATCGCATTGGCCCGAGCGCGTCCTGTGCTTGGGCCGGATGCCATTTATGACGAGCTGCGCACACCGGCGCGCGCTGTTCCGCTGATGGTCACACCGCTTTGAGCTGGGCTACTGGTTGCCGGAGCCGAGGACGCTGTCGGCGCGACGGGCTCGCAACCTGCGCAAATCCCAAGCATCACCGCCGCGATCAAAAGGTTGCGGGCGAGCGAGCGCTTGTGTTGGTACGGTGCCATGATCTATGCTGATCCTTTCAATTCCTGACCGGGGTCATCGCGTCCAGAGCGTTGGCCGGACATCCGGTGGGGCGATCCACAATCGGCTACACATTCAGGCCCCCCGCCGCTGCACCCGGTCAAAACCCTGACCCAAAGAACCATGCCTTCTGCGGTTGTAATCGCTTTGCCCGTCATGGCACGCCCTCCTGTAATGCTCAAGGCCAGTTTCGCGTTTCGGGTGCCGCAAGGGAAGGCTTTTGCAATGGCTTTGACCTGTGCAAGCTGCAAAAAACGTTGCTGGGGAGGAGCGGAAAATGCTGATTGATATCGGATTGCCGCTGTCGTTGGCCTTCATCATGTTCTCGCTGGGCTTTGGACTGACCTTCGCCGATTTCGGGCGGGTGTTCAAAATGCCGCGCGCGGTGCTGATTGGCGTTCTGGCTCAGGTCACGTTGTTACCGGCCGTGGCGCTGGTGATCCTGATGATCTTCGATCTGCCGCCGGCGTTGGCTTTTGGCGTGATGATCCTGTCTTTCTGTCCCGGTGGCGTGACCTCGAACATTCTGACCAAACTGGCGGGCGGGACCGTGGCACTGTCGATCACGCTCACGGCGGTGGTGAGCTTGCTGTCGGTCCTGACGGTGCCGTTTCTGGTCAGCTGGGCGGCCTCGGCCACCTTGGGGGATGCAGCCCCGCCGATTGATGTGACGGCGATCGGCGTGTCGATGTTTGCCATCACCGCGGCCCCGGTTCTGCTCGGCCTTTTGCTGCGGTTTTTTGCGCCGGGCTTTGCCGATCGGGCCGAAGGCAAGGTCTCTCTGGTGGCTTTGGTCCTGTTTGTGGTGATCGTGCTGGCCGCGCTGGCGACGAATTGGGATATCTTCGTCGACAATATTGGCGTGCTGGGTCCGGCATTGGTGGCGATGAATCTGGTACTTTTGGTGCTGGGCGGCGTCGTGGCGCGGTTGCTGGGGCTGACCGGGCCGGATGGTTTGGCGATTTCGGTCGAGTTGGGCGTGCAGAACGCAACCTTGGGCATCGCCGTGGCCGGGCTTGTCGCCGCGGCCAGCGGCATTCCGGAATTTGCACTGCCCTCGGGGCTTTATGGGATCACCATGTATCTGGTGACCATTCCGGGCATGTTCCTTCTAAAGCTGCTGCTGCGCTAAATCACACTTCGGCCGTGGCGCGGCGGGCGATCATCGGCAGGATCATCAACGCCACGCCCGCCATCAACGCTCCGATGAGAACAAAGGCCATATGCAGGCCGAACAGATCCGCCGAGATACCTACAAGGCTCGGCCCGATGAAAAACGCGCTATAGCCGATGATCGTGGCCAGACCGATGGCGCGCACGCGGTCGGGGGCGGGCACGATCCGTCCCACCATCGACAAGGCCATCGGATAGACCAGCGCAATACCAAAGCCCAGCACTGACAGGCCCAGATAGGCCACCATCAGGTTTGGCGCCAGACCGATCCCCACCATCCCGCAGGCCGAGACGATGCAGGTCACGCCAAGGATCGCGATATCGCTGAAGCGCGACGCCACGGCCTGCCCCAAAAGCCGCCCCAACCCCATCGTGATCCCGATCAGAGCAGGCCCCAACGCGCCCTGCGCCGCCGTGCCGCCAAGGCTGCGTTCCAGATGCAGGGCCGACCAGGTTTCGACCGTGGTTTCAGTGATGAAGGACGCCATCACCACCAGACCCAGCAGCCAGATCACCACGCGCCCGCCGCGTTTGGGACGCAGCGATCCTGCGGCGGGGGCGGCCTCGGGCGCGATGATCATGCCCGGCATGAACAGCAGCGCGATCAGCACCACCAAGGACGCGGTTTCAAGCGGGGACCAACCGGCATCGCGCAACACCCCCGTGACCAGCGCGGCGCCGGCATAGGAAAAGGAAAACAAAGCATGGTTGAGGTTCATCAACGGACGGCCACTGCGGGATTCTGCCTCGACCACGCGGGCATTCATCAGAATGTCGCAGATGCCCGACATCAGTGCGGCCCACAGCCCGAACAGCATAAAGACCACCACGCTGGGCGATGCGCCCATGCCCAAAAGACCCAGCGCCATCATCAGGCCCATCACCGCCACGCCAAACCGACCCAGCAAATGATCGGCCCGCGGCGCACACCAGGCGGCGCCAAAGGCCGAGAGATTGGCGATCATGAACGCGACGCCAAAGGCTGCATCGGACGCGCCGATCTGGGACTTCAGATCGGGCATCGTCGCGGCAAACACGGCCCAGACCACGCCCATCAGCACAAAGGCCTTGGCGGGTTTGCGGCTGAGATATAGATCGCTGGCAAAGCTCATGACCTGCCCTTGCACGGTTGCTGCCCTGTCGCAAGACATGGCGCGCCGCGCGCGAAAGAAAACGGCTTTTCATTTGGCCACGACTCGTGTAACCGCACGGCTTCACGCGGGCATACAGCCTTGGAGGATGCCCGCCCTAGCAATGATTGGAGATTACTATGGCTGGTGAGATTCCTGATCTCATTGTCCAGGAACGGACGGGGACGGGCAAGGGCGCCGCTCGTCAGGCACGCCGCGATGGCATGGTTCCTGGGATTGTGTTTGGCGGCGATGTTGACCCGCTGGCAATTCAGATCCCGTTCAACGAGCTGTTCAAAAAGCTCAAGGCCGGACGGTTCAAGTCGACCCTGTTCAACCTCAAGGTTGACGGTCATGACGACGTCCGCGTGATCTGCCGCGACGTGCAGCGCGACGTGGTCAAAGACCTGCCGACCCATTTCGACCTGATGCGCTTGCGCCGCACCACGAAGATCAACCTGTTCATCCCGGTTGAATTCGTGAACGAAGATGCAGCCCCGGGGATCAAAAAAGGTGGCATGCTGACCGTTGTCCGCCCCGAGGTGGAACTGGTTGTGACCGCTGGCGACATTCCCGAAAAGCTGACCGTCGATCTGACCGGTCTGAACATCGGTGACGTTGTGACGATTTCGTCGATCACGCTGCCGTCGGGCGCCAAGCCTACCATCGACCGTGACTTCGTGGTCGCGAATATCTCGGCACCCAAAGGTCTTGGCTCGTCCGATGACGAGGCAGAAGCCGAAGAGGCCGAAGCCGAGGGCGGCGAAGAGTAACTCTCTTCCCCTAAGCTACAGATCGAAAGCGGGGCCGTTTTGGCCCCGTTTTTTTTGTCACTGAAGCGGTGATGTGACCGGGGCTTGTGGGCCCGCCGCGCTGTAAGAGATGTTTTCGGCCGTTTTGCCCATCACCAAGACCGCCGCCCCGACATAGGTCAGCGTCACCAGAAAAGATACGGTATAGGACACGGCAAAACCTCCGCAAAACAAGATCTTATACATCCTATCTAGCGAGGAATTAAGAATTCGTCAAAATTCTGCCGTAATTTGGACTTAATTGCCCAACTTACTGCACGTTTTTTGCGCTGGCATTCGGTGTTTTCAGTCAGTGACGCGCCGGCAGACCGTCAAAACCGGATCAGCGGCCCCACGGATCGGTCGTGGAAATTGCGATACAGGTCCCAGGCATTCATTTCCTGACCGTCCGAATTCACGCAAAATCCGGTTTCCGTGCCCAGATCGGTGTCGCGCAGCTCATACCGCGCGCCCATTTGCTGGCAATGCTCGGAGGCCGGGTCTGTGATGGGGGTGACCGCCGCCTGCGCCTGCCCCCGGTAATACTCCCAGGCATCGACCTCTGCGCCATCGGGCAGCAGGCAGTAGCCCACCATCGCGCCGTTGTCATTCTCGCGCGACATATAGGTGTTGCCGCTCAGTTCACAGAAATCTGCTGCCGGGTTGGAGCTTTGCGTCGCCGACGTGTCAGCCTGCGCTGCTGATGCTGCTGCGATTCCCAAGGCCAAAACGGCCGCGCCAAGATATGTCATGGACCTCTCCGAACTGTTTCGGGGTCAACCTTAACAGCCTGATGCGATCCTGGCCACGTGACGATTACGGTTGTTTGGGATGGGCGGCCCTGAACAGCCCCCAAGCGTCGAAATCTACGCCTTGCAGGGTGCAAATACCAGTTTTCGACCCGTCTGATGCGCTGCGGATGGCATAGGTTCCGCCCAGGCTGTCGCAGAATGTGGCGGCCGGGTTGGCCAGTTCGGAGGTTGCGGCACTGTTTGCGCGAAAATACGCCCAGGCTTCGACCTTTGTGCCATCGGCCAATTGGCAGACACCGGACTGACCGGCATCGCTGTCAACAATCATGTAGCTGCCGCCGCTGTCTTCGCAAAACACCGCCGAAGGATTGGGCAGGCCCACGACCGTCTGCGCCCATGCAGGTGCTGCCAGCACCATCAACAGAATTAAAGCTCTCATATCTCAACCTCCTCTTGCGCGGCGTGCAGCTGCCGCGCGGCCAGCCAGGACAGGGCCGCCATCGCCGCCGCCGTGCCAAGGCACGCGGGCAGGCCGCCCATCTGGTAACTCACACCCGACAAAAGCGTTCCCAAAAGACGCCCGGCCGCGTTGGACATGTAATAGAAACCGACATCCATTGTCACCCTCTCTGACCGCGTGAAGGCGAGGATCAGATAGGAATGGACCGAGGAATTGACTGCAAAGACAAAGCCGAAGATCAGCAACCCGACCACCACGGTCACAGTCAGCCACATGGCGGGCTGGCCTGCGATCCATGCCGCCAAGGCCAAAGCCGCCGGGATCAGCGCCAGCGTGCCGACCCACAGAACCGCGAGCCGCACAATCTCGGCATCTGTTTTGTCGCGGGCCTTCAGCAGCTTGGGCGCGCTCGCCTGCACCGCACCATAGGCGATGATCCAAAGCGCCATGAAGGTGCCGATGGTGAAAAAGGCTGCGCGGTTTCCGGCCTCGGTCCCGTCGGACAGGACCGAATAGAAATAGATCGGGATGCCCACGACGAACCATACGTCGCGCGCGGCGAAGAGAAACACGCGCGCCAGCGACAGCAGGTTTACATTGCGGTCCTTGGAAAAGACCTCTTTGAACTTCACGCCTTTCTTGCCACGCGGCAGGCCCGAGGGCATGAAGACCATAACGGCCACAAGGATCACGGCCAGCACCGCCGCCATCGCCAGCACGGACGAAACAAAGCCAAAGAGCGCCAGCAGCGCCGCGCCCAGCAAAAAGCCAACACCTTTCACCGCGTTTTTCGACCCGGTCAGCACTGCGACCCAGCGAAACAGCCCGCCGCCTTCGGTCGGGGCCAGCAGTTTCACCGCGCTTTTGGAGCTCATCTTTGACAGGTCTTTCGCCACGCCCGACAGGCCCTGCACGATCATCACAAACGTGACCGACAGGGCCACGGTCCAGCTTGGATCAAGCTGCGCAAGCAGCAGCAACGCCAAGATCTGCACGCCCAGCCCGACATATAGCGTCGTGGTCAGCCCGAAGCGTTGCGCGATCCAGCCCGCCGACAGGTTGGTGACCATGCCCATGAATTCATAAAGCACGAACAGATAGGCCAGCTGTATCGGAGAAAAGCCCAGAGTGTGAAAATGCAGCGTCACCAGCATCCGCAGCGCGCCATCCGACAGCATGAAGGCCCAATAGGCCGCCGTGACCGCGATATAGGCCGACAGCCCGTCTGGGCGCGTTGCGGTGGTCATGTCACAGGCTCCCGATCACCATGCGGGTCACATCGGCCAGCCGCCAGGCATAGCCCCATTCATTGTCATACCAGGCATAGACCTTCACCTGCGTGTCATTGACGACCATGGTCGAAAGCGCATCGACAATGCTCGACCGGCTGTCATTGGTGTAATCGGTTGAGACCAGCGGGCGGGTCTCATAGCCCAGAATACCCTTCATCGGGCCATCGGCGGCGGCTTTGAAGAGCGCGTTGACCTCGTCGACGCTGGTGGCGCGGTCCATTTCAAAGACGCAATCGGTCAGCGAGGCATTCAGCAGCGGCACCCGCACCGCGTGGCCGTTCAGCTTGCCTTTCAATTCGGGGAAGATATGCGTGATCGCCGTGGCCGAGCCTGTCGTGGTCGGGATCAGCGAATTCAGGGCCGAGCGTGCGCGGCGCATATCCTTGGCGGGCCGGTCCACGATGGTCTGCGTGTTGGTGACGTCATGGATCGTCGTCATCGAGCCATGTTTGATCCCCAGCCCTTCATGCAAAACCTTCACCACCGGGGCGAGGCAGTTGGTCGTACAGCTGGCCGCCGTGATCAGGTCGTGAATTGCCGGGTCATAGATGTCGTCGTTGACGCCGTAGACGATATTGGCGACGCCCTTTTCCTTGACCGGGGCGGACACGATGACCTTCTTCACGCCCGCGTCGAAATAGGGCTGCGCCTTGGCCTTGGTCTTGAAGACGCCCGTGCAATCCACGACCACATCGACGCCCATCTCGCTCAGCGGCAGCGCCTCCAGCGTTTTCTCCGCTGTCAGTTTCATGCGCGTATCATCCACGGTGATGCTGTCCGCGTCATAGGCAAAGCGGCGCGGCCAGCGACCATGCACGGTATCAAACTCCAAAAGCAGCGCGTGCTGCTCGGGCGTGCCGACGGGGTCATTGATCAGCACGATCTCGGCGTCCAAACCCTCATCTATAAAGGCGCGCAGAACCAGTTTCCCGATCCGGCCCAGCCCGTTGATTGCCACTTTCGTCATCGCCATACCTTATTTCACGAATTCTCGAATTACTTGGCCGCTGCCTAGCGTGAAGCCGGGCAAACTGTCCAGCCCTTCCCAACACCGGGGCGTGAAAGTTTTGTGACACTGGCCTTTTGCGCCAGAGTTGGGCAAGAACGCTCACGGGCGGCAACACGAAGGGTCGAGCCATGAAACTGATCGTGGGTCTGGGCAATCCGGGCGCAAAATATGCGGGCAACCGGCATAATATCGGGTTCATGGCGGTGGACCGGATCGCCGAGGATCACGGGTTTTCGCCTTGGCGCGCCAAGTTTCAGGGCGCCCTAGCCGAAGGGCGGTTGGGCAGCGTGAAAACCCTGCTGCTGAAACCCGACACATTCATGAACCGCTCGGGCCAGTCGGTGGGCGAGGCGATGCGGTTTTTCAAACTCGACAGCACCGATGTCATTGTCATCCATGACGAGCTGGACCTCGCCCCCGGCAAGGCGCGGGTCAAGGCGGGCGGCGGCCATGCCGGGCATAACGGGTTGCGCTCGATCCATGATCATATCGGCCCGCATTATGACCGGGTGCGGCTGGGCATCGGGCATCCGGGGCACAAGGATCGCGTGGCGGGCTATGTGTTGCAGGATTTCGCCAAAGCCGATCAGGATTGGCTGGATGATCTGCTGCGCGGCATCTCGGACGGCGCACCGCATCTGGCCGCCGATGATGGCGGCAAGTTCATGAACGCGGTGGCCCTGCGCGTGGCCCCGCCGCGCAGTTCGACCTCCAAGCCAAAGCGAGACGCTGCGAAACCCGCGCCCGAGCCTGACCCCGCGCCCGAGCCGAAATCCAAGATGCAGCAGCTTCTGGACAAGTTCAGATGATGCTGGACGAGGCTCTGCGCTCCCAAGGGCGTGGTTGCGCGGCACTGGGCTCACCCTTCATGGGGCGGTTGATGCCATTGCTGGCCGATCATTGGCCCAAAGGTGGCGTGATGGATGCTATCTGCGCGGGGTTTGACGGCGATCTGGGCTCGTCAGGCCATTCCTTGCCCCTGCGCATGGCGGGCGGGCTGCATGCGCTGGTGCTGACGGGGCAGGACGCGGCTCTGGCGGCGGTTTATCCCCCGGCGCAGCCCAGTGATGACGCGCTGATCGGTGAAGTGCTGACCGCGTTTGAACGTCACGCCGATTTCTTCAGAACATGGATGACCTCGCCCCCGCAAACCAATGAGGTCCGCCGCTCGGTTGCGTTGATCCCCGCGGCGCATTGGATCGCGGCGCGGCATGATCTGCCATTTGTAACAAGCGAATTGGGCGCAAGCGGCGGGCTGAACCTGAGTTTTGACCGCTTTGCCTTGGAGACCGACGCAGGGCGGCTGGGCCCCGACGATCCGGCCCTGACCCTGCGCCCGGACTGGTCTGGCCCCCTGCCTGCGCAAAGCGGGCTGCAGGTCGCAGACCGGCGCGGCGTCGACCTCAACCCGCTGGACCCTGCCAACGCCGATGACCGGCTGCGTCTGCTGGCCTATCTTTGGCCCGACCAGCCCGAGCGCAAAGCCCTGACCGAGGCCGCGATGCAGGCCCGCGATGGCGCGGTGGATCGCGGTGATGCGATTGACTGGCTGGAGCAGCGCCTGCCCCCACGCCCTGGCCATCTGCATCTGATCTATCACACAATTGCCTGGCAGTATTTCCCTGCAGCGGTGCAATCTCGCGGGACGGCGATGATTGAGGCGGCCGGCGCTCGCGCCCGTGAGGACTGTCCCCTCGCGTGGCTGCGTATGGAGGCGGATGATCAGGATCGCGGCGCCGGTCTGTCGCTGCGGCTGTGGCCGGGGGATCACAGCATCGATCTGGCGCGGGTTGATTTCCACGGGCGCTGGACCGACTGGTGCGCTACCTGACCCAACGTCCGCCTTGCCGCTCAGGCCCACACGCCCATTCTGTCGAAAAAGCGGAGGGACGGGCAAATGCGCATTTTGCGATGGCTGGCGGGGATCATTTTGGCATTGGCCGTGGCGGCGGGCCTTGGCTGGCTGTGGAAAGGTGACGAGATCCGCCGCCTGATGGTGGTGAACACACTGTTCGAGCCCGAGCATATCACGCAGAACTTTTCGAACATGGATGCGGCCTTCTTGCATGTCGATCTGCCGGCTGGGCCGGGACCGGCCTCGCCTTTGCCCAAGGGGGCGTCGATCACCTTGCCTGACAGCACCCGCGCGATGATGGAGGCGCGGCAGGTGACATCCTTCCTGGTGCTCAAGGACGGGGTGATCCGCTATGAGGATTACCTGCGCGGCACCGGGCCAGAGGATCGGCGCATTTCATGGTCCATCGCCAAAAGCTATCTCTCGGCGCTGTTTGGGGTGGTCTTGGCGGAAGGCCATATCGACAGCCTTGATGATCCGGTGCGCAAATACGACCCGCGTCTGGCGGGCACAGCCTATGATGCCGCCACCGTCCGGGACGTGCTGAACATGACCAGCGGCGTGCGCTTCAACGAGGATTATTTCGACTATCACAGCGACATCAATCGCATGGGCCGGGTTCTGGCGCTGGGGCGTGAGATGGACGCCTTCACGCTGGACCTGACCGAAACCGATCGCGCGCCGGGGCAGCAATGGCAATATGTCTCCATTGACACGCATGTGGTGGGCATGGTGATCCGCGGCGCGACAGGGCGGTCGGCATCCGAGCTGATGGCCGAGAAAATCCTCGCCCCGCTGGGGTTGGAGCAGGGCGGCACTTATCTCACCGATGGCGCGGGCGTGGCCTTTGTTCTGGGCGGGCTGAATTTCTCCACGCGGGATTACGCGCGCTTTGGCCAGATGATGCTGCAGGACGGGCGCGCAGGTGAGGTGCAGGTTGTGCCGGCGGAGTGGATTGAACAGTCCTTGCAGCCCGATGCACCGACGCAGCCTGGCCAGATCGGCTATGGCAATCAATGGTGGTTCCCTGTGGATGCCCAACCGGGCGAGGCCTTCGGGCATGGCATTTATGGGCAATATCTCTATCTGGATCGAGAACGGGATGTTTTGATCGTGTCCACCGCCACAGACCGCAATTTCCGTGAGCCCGGCACAAAAACCGCCTGGGTGGCCGAATTCCGCAAAATCGCCCGCGCTCTTGCACCATAGGACAGATAGTCTAGGTAAACGGGTAGCGCCAGAGGAGCCGCCCATGATCACCCCCGACCCAAGTCTGAATGTGCAAGGCGGCCAGTTGGAGCCATGCTCCACCAATCCCGTGACCGGATTTTTCCGAGACGGGCATTGCAACACCTGTAGCGCGGATCGCGGATCACATACGGTCTGCGCGATCATGACAGCGGAGTTTCTGGCCTTTTCGAAATATGTCGGCAATGACCTCTCAACCCCGCGGCCCGAGTTCAACTTTCCCGGTCTCAAGCCCGGCGATCACTGGTGCCTCTGCGCCAGCCGGTTTTTGCAGGCGCATGAGGATGGCTGCGCGCCGCTGGTCAATCTGGCTGCCACGCATCGTCGGGCTTTGGATGTCGTGCCGATGGAAGTGCTCGAACGCTATGAGGCGCGTCTGGGCGACGTCTGACGCTTGGCCCATGCGGCGCGATGGATTACCGATAAGCTAGGTAGATAGCGCGTGGGGAGAGAATCACCCAACGCAGCTTGGACAAGCAGGATCGGGGATGGTCATGACAGGTGGCAGAGTTTGGGTTGCAATCGCTTTGGTGGCCTTGGCAGGCTGTGCCGAGACCACAACACCTCAGGGACAAGTGTCGGACGTACCCGAAGGCGTTCTGGCCATTGCGGCCCCGTTCCAGGACCTGTCGAACCTGCGCATCGATCCCGAAGACGGCTGTTACCAATGGCTGCATAACGGGCCTGTCGAAACAACCTATCTGCCGCTGCGCACCGACACGGGCCGCCCGATCTGCACGCGTGCGCCCAGCGAGGTCTAAGACCTAGCTGCGCGCGCTGATGATCGGCTCTGGCGGATGCAGGATGGCGGTTGAGCCGGTTTCGACATTCTCGTAAAGCCCAATGATATGGGCCATGACCATGCGCACACAGCCCGAGCTTGCCCGCCCGCCGATGGAGCGTGAATAAGGCGATCCATGGATGCGCAGATAGGTGTCTCGGTTGCCTTCATAGAGGTAAAAGGCACGGGATCCCAAGGGGTTGTTCGGTCCGCCATTCATGCCGTTGGCATGCTGTGCATAGGTTTCGGGCTCGCGCTGGATCATCTCGCGCGTGGGGGTCCAGACCGGCCATTTGGCCTTGCGGCGGATGGTGTAGCTGCCGGGTTCGTAAAGCGTGCCCTTCGCTATCGCCACGCCATAGCGCATCGCCGTGCCGCCCGGCTCGATATGATAGAGATAGCGAGCTACCGCATCGACATGGATATCGCCTGGCGTCAGCCCCGCATTGGCTTCGACCCGCTGCGGCAGGAACCGCGGATGCAGCCCCCAGGGATTTGAGGTGCCTGGGTCGTAATTCACCGGGGTAACCCGCGCATCCCATGAGGCCCAGTTATTCGGGTTCGACACCGGCGCCGCCCATGCAGGCGTCGCCAGTTGCGCAGAAAACAGGGCTGTGGACGTGACAATGAAATGACGTCTTGTAAGCATCGGATCGGGCCTCGACTCGTGAAAACTGTCTCCTCGCACTAGCGCAACGGTACCGCCTGACACCAGTAAATGGCTTCACATCTGCGTGTGATCAGTTCAGATGTGCTGAGCAATCGCTTGAGTAGGAATGTGTGCACAGTCCAAAATTGGGACATCGGGGGTGAGCCGGTCGAACGCCGCGTTCAGATCAGTCCCGCCGAGAAGGATCGCCTCGGCCCCCTGATCCATCATGGCCTGACCTGTGCTTAAGACACCTGCTCAAGTTCGGATGCGCTCTGTCCGGACTGGCCAGCGTGACATAGGCGTCATGCACCACATCCAGCGCGTCGGTCTGGTCGATCACTGGCAAGGCCGAGATCTGTTTGAACGCGTCGACGCAGAAATGACCGGCAATCGACGTGACCGCGACACAGCCCGCGCCAACCATCAGCAGGCGGCGCGTCAGCCGGTCAAAGACTGCGCATTGGCAGCCACGTTTCCGGCCATCAGATTGCCGAGCAATCTTGGCGTGTCCGCATGAACAATGGTGACATCCAGAGCGCGCCCGGCCTTTGCAGCATGGCCAATCATCCCGAAGTATTAGACATCCGGTGCTGCGGGTCCAATGCCGCCGATCAGCCCGGTTTGCATCCTACTCGACGTTGCGGCCTTCGGGGCCGGACATGTCAAAGCCCAGATGCCGTGCGACGGTGAAGATGTCCTTGTCGCCGCGCCCGCACATATTCATGCAGATGATGTGATCGGCCGGCAGGGTCGGCGCGATTTTCATCACATGGGCCAGCGCGTGGCTGGGTTCGAGCGCGGGGATGATCCCTTCGGTCGTGCAGCAAAGCTGGAACGCTTCAAGCGCCTCAAGATCGGTGACCGAAACATATTCTGCCCGTCCCACATCCTTGAGCCAGGCATGTTCCGGCCCGATGCCCGGATAATCGAGACCGGCAGAGATCGAAAACCCTTCAAGGATCTGCCCGTCCTCATCCTGCAACAGATAGGTGCGGTTGCCATGCAGCACGCCCGGACGTCCGCCGGTGAGAGAGGCGCAATGCTGCATCTTTTCGTCAACGCCCTTGCCACCGGCTTCGACGCCGATGATGCCGACCTCTTTGTCTTCGAGGAAAGGGTAGAACAGGCCCATTGCGTTGGACCCGCCACCAATCGCGGCGATCACCGTGTCGGGCAGGCGGCCTTCGGCGGCGGTCATCTGCTCGCGCACTTCCTTGCCAATGATCGACTGGAAATCGCGCACCATCGCCGGGTAGGGATGCGGGCCAGCCACCGTGCCGATGCAATAGAAGGTGTCATGCACATTGGTGACCCAGTCGCGCATCGCGTCGTTCATCGCGTCTTTCAGCGTGCCGCGCCCACTGGTCACTGGCACAACTTCGGCGCCCAGAAGCTTCATGCGGAATACGTTGGGCGCCTGACGTTCAACATCATGCGCGCCCATATACACCACGCATTTCAGACCAAACTTGGCACAGACCGTGGCCGTGGCCACACCATGCTGGCCCGCGCCGGTTTCTGCGATGATCCGGGTCTTGCCCATGCGGCGGGCAAGGATGATCTGGCCCAGCACATTGTTGATTTTATGCGCGCCGGTGTGGTTGAGCTCGTCGCGCTTCATATAGACCTTGGCACCCCCCAGATGCTCGGTCAGGCGTTCCGCGAAATAGAGCGGCGAGGGGCGGCCCACGTAATGCGTCCACAGGTGATGCATCTCGTCCCAGAAGCTTGGGTCGGTCTTGGCCTTCTCGTATTCGTCTTCCAGCCGCAGGATCAGCGGCATCAAGGTCTCGGATACGAAGCGCCCGCCATACAGGCCAAAGCGTCCCTGTTCATCGGGACCGGAAGTGTAGGAGTTGACCAGTTCGTTCATCGCGCCATCGCCCTTTTCATCTGTCTTGCAGGGAATATGGGACGGGAGCCGGTATTTCCAGCGCAAATGCCGCGGCAATCGCGCCCGCATCGGGCTGGGCGGAGTCAGTTGGCGAGATAAGTTAGCCTAACCTGTGTGCATATGCTCGAAAATTGGGCGAAAAACACTGTGTCGCAGGCTGGAGCGTGCGGTCCATTCATGACTTGGTAAGCCTGTCGCGGCATCTTAATCGCGTGGACCGGCCCTATCCGGTGCATGTGACCCGTTTCGGGCAGAGGCCGTTTTGCGGCTGGGAGCGATCTGTCCTCCAGTTTGGAGACGTGAAATGTCGCCTGAATTTCTTGGCCTCGTGGCCGCCTATATCTTGTGTTCCGAAGCCGCTGCGCTGCGTCAGTTGACAGCAGATGAAACGCGGCAATGTCTTGGCCTTTATCAAGAGATCAAGCTTGAGCTTGTGCCGGGCCTGACGCCGGAAGACTTTGCCGCCCTGACGCCGAAAGACCGGGCCTGGGTCAATCGCGAAGGCTATCGCGCTTATCGTGAATGGCGCATGGCCAATGCAGATATGGTCGCGCAGTCCGAACAGGAGGCGCGGCAGCTTCTAGCCTTGCGTTAAAGGCTGGGCACGGGCACCGTCTGGGCCGCGGCGACAAAGGCGCGGATCAGGGCCGGGTCTTTGATGCCCGGCGCGGTTTCCACGCCGGAGGCTGTATCGACCTGCCGCGTTCCGGTGCGCTGCACGGCCTCGGCCACATTATCGAACGTCAGCCCGCCCGCCAGCATCCAGGGCTTGGTCCAGTATTTCCGGCCGCGCAGCAGCTGCCAGTCAAAGGCCAGCCCGTTGCCGCCGGGCAGATCGGCGCCTTTGGGCGCTTTGGCATCAATCAGTAACTGATCGGACACCTGTGAAAACAGGTCGATCTGGGCCAAATCCTCGGCCTCGGCGATGCCGATGGCTTTCATCACCGGCAGGCCATAGCGCGCGCGAATCTCGGCCACGCGCGCGGGGTCTTCCTTGCCATGAAGCTGAATCATGTCGGGCAGAGACTGGCGGATGATCTCATCGAGCCGATCATCCCCTTCATTCACCACCAGCGCCACCTTGGCCACACCGGGGGGGACATCAACTGACAGCGCCGCCGCCTCTTCCGGCGTTACAGACCGGGGGGATTTGGCAAAAAAGTTGAAGCCAAGATAGCGCACGCCCGCATCTACGCAGGCGGCGACAGAGGCTGCATCCCGCAGCCCACAAACTTTCACCGAAATCTCGGACAAATGTCAGCTGGCCTCATCAAGAATGGCAAGAACCTCATCCTTGCCCTGATCGCGTTGGTCCTTGAGCTTGACGACCTCACGCTCAAGCCGGCGCACTTCGCGTTTGCCCCGCCCAGCGTCGCGGCGATGCTTGGCTTCGCGCAGCCATTCAAACGCATAGCCGATCAGGATGCCGACCATGATGCTGCCCAGCACGACCACAAAAAGCGGCAATTTGGCGCTGGCCTGAAACCCCAAGATATCAACCAACCCATCTGGCACGAGGTTCAACTGCACGGCGGTGCGATTGGCCAGTGACACGGAAATCAGAATGACCCCAATGGCCGCAAGGAACGCATAGGTCAGATAGCGCATGGCTCAGGCCTTTCCGTTCAAACGATCACGCAGCAGTTTGCCGGTTTTGAAGAACGGCACATGCTTTTCCTCGACGCTCACGGATTCGCCGGTGCGCGGGTTGCGTCCCACACGCGCGTCGCGCTTTTTCACCGAAAAGGCCCCGAAGCCGCGCAGTTCGACCCGATCGCCACGCGCCATGGCGTTGGTCACTTCTTCAAAGACAGTATTTACGATCCGTTCAACATCGCGTTGGTACAGATGCGGATTTTCATCTGCAATCAATTGAATCAGTTCCGACCGGATCATCGCGACCTCCCAACATCGTGAAACAGCACGCCTCGCGTAAGCATGGACTATAGGGTTTTTGCCCGCCCACGCAAAAGAGAACTGTCGGGCGAATAAGGAAAAAACCCGCCGCCGCCCCAAGTTTGGCCCTTGATCCGCTGTGGCTTGGGCAAGAATCGGGTTTGTGACGCGCCATTCGCCGTGGCCGCGCACTGATCGCGGCCAATGGCCACTGCAGCGATTCGTCCGGATTGAGACAAGACATCAGGTCGCTTTGCGGCAGTTGAGCGATGCGGTCCAGCCCATTGCGGCCACACCTGATACCCCCGGCTGCAGAAGCGGCTTTACAGATCAAAACTGATTGGCCACTGCCGTCCCCTAGGCCATTCGACCGGATCGTCGGTAAAGGGCGGTTTGGTGCAAGTGATTTTCACACCGAAGGAGGACAGACTTGAAGCATATCATTGCGCCCACCGCGGCGATTTGCCTTTCAGCGGGCATGGCTTTTGGCGACCAGATCTCTGTTGAAAAGACCTACAGCTTTCATGAGGAGACACATGCAAAAAGGGACATGGCCTGCATTGCCGCGGTTCGTGACCATATCGCACCAGAGTTTCGCGGCTTGACGGGCCTGCGGCTGGATGCCCCGACATTGACCGAAACGCGCTTAGGCGCGTTGGCGACATATCCCGGCGCAGTCTTCCTGAGCATTTATGAAGATACAGAGGGCACGATCAGTTGCGTATTTTCAAACGCGGATGATGTGCTCACTGATGTCATCGTCAGCTTTAACGGATTGGGCTTGGGCGGGTTTGAAAAGAGGGGAAGGATAGCCCCTTCAAGTGATCCGGCTGACTGGAAAGAGGCAAGCTACTCCAAGCAGATCGCACCGTAGGCCCTTTGTTTCAGGTCGAAAAGCCAAGAGAAGACCAAATGCGGCACAGCAACAAAAAAGCTTGCCGGACAGGGTCCGGCAAGCTCGGTGTTTGGTCCCCGGCGCAAAGGCCGGTTTAAAGCGCAAACGCGTCTTATTCGTCGCCTTTGAGCGCCGCACCCAGGATGTCGCCCAGCGATGCACCGCTGTCGGACGAGCCATACTGTTCCACGGCTTCTTTCTCTTCCGCGATCTCGCGTGCCTTGATCGACAGGCCCAGACGACGGGTCTTGCTGTCGATATTGGTGACGCGCACATCGACCTTGTCACCGGTCGAGAACCGCTCGGGGCGCTGCTCGGCACGGTCACGCGACAGGTCGGAGCGGCGGATGAAGGATTTCATGCCTTCGTATTCCACCTCGATGCCGCCATCTTCGATCGCCGTCACTTCGACGGTGATGATCGAGCCGCGCTTCACGCCGCCGGTTGCTTCGGCAAACTTGTCGCCGCCCAGCGCCTTGATCGAGAGCGAGATGCGCTCCTTGTCGGTGTCGACTTCCGATACAACGGCCTGAACCATGTCGCCTTTGCGGTAGTTCTGGATCGCATCTTCGCCACGTTCGTCCCAGGACAGGTCGGACAGGTGAACCATGCCGTCGATGTCGCCGTCGAGGCCGATGAACAGACCGAATTCGGTGATGTTCTTGACTTCGCCTTCAACCTCGGTGCCCTCGGGGTTGTTCTCGGAGAACACTTCCCACGGGTTGCGCATGGTCTGTTTCAAGCCCAGGGAGACGCGACGCTTGGCGCCGTCGATTTCCAGAACCATGACGTCGACTTCTTGCGAAGTGGAGACGATTTTGCCCGGGTGGACGTTTTTCTTGGTCCAGGACATCTCGGAGACGTGCACCAGGCCTTCAACGCCGGCTTCCAGCTCAACAAATGCACCATAATCGGTGATGTTGGTGACGCGACCTTTGTGGACAGAACCCAGCGGGTATTTGACGCCAACAACATCCCACGGATCGTCCTGCAGCTGCTTCATGCCGAGGGAGATACGGTGGGTTTCTTTGTTGATCTTGATGACCTGTACCTTGACGGTTTCGCCGATGGTCAGGATCTCGGACGGGTGGTTCACACGGCGCCATGCCATGTCGGTGACGTGCAGCAGGCCGTCAACGCCGCCCAGGTCAACGAAGGCACCGTATTCGGTGATGTTTTTGACAACACCTTCAACCGCTTGGCCTTCGGACAGGTTGCCGATAACTTCGGCACGCTGTTCGGCGCGGGACTCTTCCAGAATGGCACGACGGGAGACAACGATGTTGCCACGACGACGGTCCATTTTCAGGATTTGGAACGGCTGCTTCAGACCCATCAGCGGGCCAGCGTCACGCACGGGGCGCACGTCAACCTGGGAGCCGGGCAGGAAGGCCACAGCGCCGCCGAGATCGACAGTGAAGCCACCTTTGACACGGCCGAAGATCGCGCCTTCGACGCGTTGATCGTCTGCGTATGCTTTTTCCAGGCGATCCCATGCTTCTTCACGGCGCGCCATCTCGCGGGAGATCACAGCTTCGCCGCGGGCGTTTTCAGCCGCGCGCAGGTACACTTCCACTTCGTCGCCAACTGCGACTTCGGGAGCTTCGCCGGGGTTTGCGAATTCTTTCAGTTCGACGCGGCCTTCCATTTTGTAGCCTACGTCGATAATGGCCTGACCCGCCTCAATAGCGATGATCTTGCCTTTGACAACAGAACCCTCTTCGGGTGTGTCCATTTCGAAGCTTTCTTGCAGGAGGGCTTCGAATTCCTCCATGGATGTATTAGCCATCTGGCGTTGTTTTCCTTTACAAAATTTTGCTGGCCGAACGGTTGTCTCCGCCGGTCTGAGGTTGGTCTT
>JABSSB010000013.1 GCA_013214715.1 Paracoccaceae bacterium
CAACCTGGCGAAGCTTTGATACTAAATCTGCCGGCTTTTCTCGCTTTCCAGCCATCGCTGATCCTCCAAATTGTGGGGCAAATCTACCCCAGTTGGTGGACCACTTTCAGGGGCCTACTCCAGGGTTCCGCAACATGACGGGGATGTTCAATCGCGATGCCGAGGTGCGCGTGCTGGGCAGCAAATTCTTTGCCGTCTACGAGGTCGACGCATTACGGCGCGCGCAGGAGGAGGCCGGGCTGGGTTTTGACAACCACCGCTTGGATGATCTACCCGCAAAAGTTCAGCAGCGCGTTCAGGCGCTTGGCTATGATGTTGACTATTTTGAAACCGGCAAGGTCTTGACCCTGATGATGCAGGACCACGGCGCGGCTTTGGCCAATCTGACGCTCCCAGCGCTCCATCACATCGGTGGCAGCAGTTTCCAGATTTTGATGGATCAAACGCCCGAAACGCTGCGGCAGCGGCTGAACCGGCTTTTGCCCGCAGCGGCGCAGGCCGTGTTGCGGCGCCGGCGCATGGCGCGGCTGCGCGCCCGCTACAGGCACCGCTATGCCAATGCGCCCGAAGCTGAATTGCAGGTCAATGTCGAACAACGCCTGTTGCGTCGCGACCCGGTGCGACAGTATTTTCTGGCGGTGATGCAAGCCCTTTCCAGCCACAAGCCAGCTCCGCTGCCTGTGGTCACTGGGGACAGCGAGACCGACGGAAAAATATGCAATGTGCGATCTGCGATGATTGATCTGTTTGAACGGGATCTGCCCGTCCATCTGGATATTGTATCGGAATGACATGGGAAGATCATACCATCTATGGCCTGACCCTGCGCTGCGATCAGGTTTTGCCGGGACTTCGGCGCGGACCCGGCCGTACAGATACCCTGGTAACCCTGCAAACCGTGCCGTCGGATGGCACCAATTGGCCAGAGCCACCAGGCCCGATGATTTATCGCAGCGGGGGAGAGGCCAGCCCGGGGCAGCCCTTCCTGTCTGTATGGCCGGGTCCAGGTTCAAGTTGGGCGGCAGAACTGCGCTGCGTTGATGCGCAAGGTGGGGTGCGGTTTCTGATTTCAGCGGACGGGGCGCAAATTCGTGCCGAATTATCCCGCGGTTACCTGTTGCTGGATGGGTTGGCCTATCTGCTTGGTCCTGTGATCGGCGCGGTTCTACGACTGCGCCGGATCCCGTGTTTGCATGCCGCTGTTCTGCGCGGTGCCAATGGCGCCTTTGCCATCATCGGGCCCAAGGGCATGGGAAAATCTACGCTGGCGGCCTTTTGTGCCTCGCGGGGCGTTCCCGTGCTGTCGGATGATGTCGCGGTGCTTGGGATGTCGACGAACGGCGTAAGGGTCGATCCCGGCTATCCCCGATTGCGCCTTTGGCCCAACACGCTCCGCCATCTTGGCCATAAAGAGGCCGACCATTTGCCACGCATTTTGCGAGGGTCTGAAAAGCGGTTTTTGGACCTTGAGACAAACGACGTGGCCGGCCCCTGGCGTTATGAGAGCATGTCTCAGCCATTGCGCGCGATCTTTCGTTTGTCGGGCCGCGGGCCTGATGATGCCTTCAGCATAGAGCCTATGCAGAAATCCACCGCCTTGATCGAGCTTGCCGCAAATGGCTATCCGCATTTCAATCTGGCGCCGACCGAGACAGCGTGGAATTTTGGCCAAATGCGGCAAGTTGTTGATCTGGTTCCGGTCAAACAGGTCTCGCTGCCGGATGGGATCGACCATTTGCCACAAGTCGCTGAGGCCCTGCTGTCCGAAGTGGCCTAGCCGGGTCTATCCTGCGCCCAAACCGCCTAGCCATCATGTTTGTTCTGCCCACGAAACCGGCTCGTCAAGCGGCCGATTTGAAACGACGTGCGGGGCGTGTAGACATAGCGTGTTCGGGGTTCGATGCCGGGCCGTGCGCTCATCCGAACAAGGCCAAAAGTGATCAGCCCAAGATGACCGACGGCGATGAAGCCAAACAACGCATCCGGACCAAAGCTGTCGATCAAGCGTGAAACAACAAGCGGGGATGCAATCGCGCCCAAGGCATAAAAGAACATCAGCGCGGCAGAGAGTTCGACCCGCTCTTCATCTTTGGCGTAATCATGCGCATGGGCGGCCGCGATGGAGAAGATCGGGAAGGTCGTCAGGCCGAAAAAGGCAGATGCTGCGAAAATCAGGCTGGGAGAGCTTGCTGTCAGGCTGGCTGACACAGCGCAACTGCCCATCGCGGCTGCTGAAAACAGGATCAGAACCCAGCGTCGGTCCACCTTGTCTGCGATCCAGCCTGCCGGCACCTGCGCCAATGCGCCCCCTAGAACGAAGGCGGCCAGAAACAGACCAATCTGGTCGGGGCGCAGCCCGACCTCTTGGCCATAGATTGGACCGACCATCCGAAAGGCCGCCGCAGTCAGGCCCGCGACCAGAACACCCGCCGCCGCCATGGGAGAGCGGGCAAAAGCCAGCCGGGGGCGCAAACGCGGCGCGCCAGTGGTTGATGGCGGGGTCAGTGTGGTCAGGGTCAGCGGCAGCAAGGCAGCGCAGCAGAAAATCGCCAGAATGTTGTAGGAAATGTAATGCGCAGGCTCCAACACGCCGATCAGCATCTGCGCCGCAAGAGAACCTGTGAGGTCCACAACCCTGTAAATGCCCGTGGTGCGCCCCCGCGTTTCATTCGTCACCTTGGCGTTCAACCACGCCTCAATCACGGTATAGCAGCCTGCCACACACATGCCCGACGCCACCCGCATCACTGCCCAGGGGATTGGCGCGATAATCACCATATGCAGCAAAAGCCCAATCGCCCCGAGCGCGGTAAAAGTCGCGAAGGCGCGGGAATGGCCAATCGTGCCCATCAGCCGCGGCGCCCACCAGCAGCCGATGAAAAATCCCAGAAAATGCGCCGAGCCAAGAAGGCCCACCTGTTCGGTGGTGAAATCCAGCGCCAGACCGGACAAAGCGTCCAGCGGCCCCACACCGCCCGACGACAATTGCAAGAGTAGGACAGACAGAAACAGAGCAGCGAAGGAGATCAGCAGGCGCATAATGCACAAGATGTCGCGTGAATTTATCTGCGCTGCTGTCCGGTTTTCGACCTGACGGGGTCGTTTTTTCCTGTTTGGTTCAAACGCCGCGGATTTTTGCGCGGATGTCGAGCGTGACGGTATCCGCCACAAGCTGCGCGTATCCCGTGGCGCCAAAGGCCGCGCGGCTCAGGCTGCCGGTCAGTTGCGCGCTGAGCCGTTCCAGATCGTCCACCGCGCTGCCCGGCGCCCGATACAGGGCCGCGTCCAGCGTGATCGGGCGCGTGATGTCGCGCAGGGTCAGGTCGCCTGTGATTTTTGCACCGCCAGAAATCCGCCCATCAGGACCAAGCTGAACCCGGCGTGATTTGAATCGGATGCGGGGAAATTCATCGACCCCCAACACCAAAGGAGACCGCAACGCATCAAGCGCGAAGGGCGCGGGCGTATATGCGCCTTGTGCATCCAGTTCCACATCAACGGTCGACGCTTCGAGCCGATTGGTATCCAGCAGGATATCCGCTCGCAGGATTGGAATGCTGCCGCGCGTGGGCAGGCCCGACATGATGAATTGAAACCCGACCTCGGATCCGGCTGTGTCCAGCACATAGCGCCGGGGCGCGGCTTGGGCGGGCAGGGCGGTCAGGCAGGCGAGCCCGGCAAGGGCGGCGCGGCGGGTCAGCGGCATGTGATCTCTCCCCTTTGTGCAAACGATAGCCGATGCCGGGGCGTTTGACAGGTAAGCCATTATATCATTTGCGTGAGCCCGCGTGACTGGCGTCAGGGCCGGGCTGCTTCTGACAGTGGGGCGTGATGCAGCCGCACCGTGCCGTCAGGGCGGGTGGCGATCCAGGCGCAGGGGGGCAGGGTGCGGGCGCGCCGCCGCTCCAACTGCCAGCCGGGCTGACCCGATTTATGGGCCGCGGTCATATGCCACCGCGTTTCAACCCCCGCCGCGCCGCCATCACCGGGTGTCAGGATCAGACCCAGCGGAGGCTTGCCCATCTGCCCGCCCTGATCGGCAGCCAGATGCAGACGGCGCACTGGCGTCAGAGGCGGAGGCTCGGGCAATTCACAGATCACCAACGGGACAGCGCCAGAGCGCAGGCTTTCTTCCATGCACCACAGCAGATCTTCAGCCCGACCGGGGCGCACGAAGAGCAGACGTCCGGGGCACAGTGTGTCGGCCACCCCGTCGCCATGCAATTGATCCGGGCGCCAGGCCGGGGCGATCCACAGCACGGGGCCGGACGTGGCCGCCGCCAGCCACAGCGCAAGCGTCCAGCGCGCCGGGCCACAGATCTCATGGGCGCGTCCCGTGGTCAGCGACACCTGCTCATGAAACTGCAAGGCGGGCCGTGGCGTTTCGGAACGGCGGGTGAGAAAGGCAGCGGTCATAGGAGGATTATAATTTGTTCGCTATTTGTTCTCAACGATTCTGTTGGGTCGTCTGGCGCCGCTCAGTTTCCGAAAATCTCTTCGATCTCATGCAAGAGATAATAGGGGGCCACATCACCATCGGCCCCGTTCGGCATATCCGGATCAATCGGCATACAGCCCGCCTGACAGACTTGCCGGCTTGAGCCGTCGCGCCAGTCAATCACCCAGAACCGCCCGCCGGGGGTCGATACAAAGCCGAAAAGCTGCTCAACCATGTCGCTCCAGACATCATCGGTGGAGGGGATTTCGCTTTCATAGCGTGGCGACCAGGCGCCATGTGTGTGATAGGATGCGACCACCTCGACCGCGCCATCAGGGTCCAGCGGCGTGCAAGAGGCGCGTCGCCCGCGCCGGGGTGTCGAGGCAATTAAAGCCCCGTCAGCATCAATCCCGATGGTGCCACAAAATTCGCGATTTCGGTCAAAACTGCGCTGCTGCAGCTCGAACAGGATGTCTCCTGCGAAATCAATCAGACCAGCATCCTGCGCAGCGCATGTCTGGGCATAGAGCACAGACATACAAACATAAGCCCAACGCATCCAAAAAAGGCAGCGCGCCGAATAGGGCGCGCTGCCGTCACATCAGTTCAGGGTGAAATACTTGAACTTGGCGGCGTCATCCGGGGCCACGATGGTGCCCACATTCGACTTCATGCCCCAGTTCAGCACCTGATGGTGGATCGGGATATACAGCTGCTGATCCTGCACCACGGTCCAGATATCAGCGATCATGCCATCACGCTTTTCCAGATCGGTTTCCGATGCCAGAGCCTGGATCTGCATGTCCAGATCGGGGTTCGTGAAGCGCGTGCCATTCCATGAGCCGTATTTATCACCTTTGGTGTGCACAAGGAAGTTGAACACATATTCCGAGTCATAGGTCGGAACGCCCCAGCCCAGCATGTAGAAATCCGTTTCGAGATTGTTGATCAGCGGGAAATGCTGCGCCTTGGGTTTGGCGTCGAGGTTCACGGTCACACCGATCTGCGCCAGCATCCCAACCGCGGCCTGACAAATCGCTTCGTCATTGATGTAGCGGTCATTGGGGCAGTCCAACTGAATCGAGAACCCGTTGCCATAGCCCGCTTCGGCCATCAGCGCCTTGGCGGCATCCAGATCGGTCTTCGACGAGGCGTCCATCTCTTTGGTCCAGCCATTCACGAAGGGCGGAGCGATCATGCCCGCCGGCTCAGATTGGCCGCGCATCACAACCTGCTGGATCGCGTCGCGATTGATCGCCAGCGACATGGCGCGGCGCACGCGCACATCGGCCAGCGGGTTCGTGCCATCCACATTGTCCGATGCCAGATCGGTATCACCCTGGTTCATACCAAAGAAAATTACCCGGTTCTGCGGCGCGGTGCGCACATCCAGACCATCGGTGCCGGCCACACGCTGCAGATCCTGGACGGGCACATCCTGGATGAAGTCCACTTCGCCCGAGAGCAGCGCGGCGACGCGGGTCGCGGCGTTCTGGATCGGGGTATAGATCAGCTCGGTCACTTCCATCGGAAACTCGCTGGCGCCCCAGTAGTTTTCGTTGATGGTCATCACGGTGCGCACGTCGGGTTCACGGCTGACCAGTGTGTAGGGGCCGGTTCCGTTGGCATTGAGCGAGGCAAAAGTCGTCTCTCCGCCCTCGTAATCCTGCACCTCAACCGCGCCATTGGCTTCGGCCCAAGTCTTGTCCATCATGAACATATTGGTCAGGTTCGACGGCATGATCGGGTTTGGACCGCCGGTTTCAATTTCGACCGTGTATTTGTCGGCGGCGCGCACCTCGGTCACCGACGCGAGCAGTTCCTTGTAATCGGAATTGGTCGACATCGCACGGTTCAGCGAAAACACCACGTCTTCGCTGTCAAATTCGGACCCATCATGGAAGCTGACGCCTTCACGCAGTTTGAAAATCCAGACATTCGGGTTGTCTTCCGAGGGGCCCCATTCGGTGGCGAGGACCGGCACGATCGCACCGGTCATGTCACGCATGATCAGCGGTTCCATGATCTGATGTGCCAGCGCCGAGGTCGGGCCTTCGTTCTGGGCATGCGGGTCCAGCGTCAGCGCATCACCCGCGCGTGCCCAACGCAGCGTTTCGGCGCTGGCAGCGCCTGCAATCAAGGCGGTCGCGCTGGCGGCGGCCAGCAAGGTTCTGAGTTTCATTGAGTCTTTCTCCCTTCAGGTTCTTTGCCCGCAGTTTTGAAGTGCGGGCGTTCGGCAGGCCAGTACCTGTCCGATTTTCTGTCAACTCCTGGGCATCCCCACACCCGGACTGCCGCGACTTTAGGCGCTAAACCAGGGATGTCAAAGGCTTGCCAAACAGATTTCTCTGTGGCGATCTGACGTCAAAGGTAGGGACTCATGCATCGGAATATTTCTGAATTTGACCGTGTGCTCCGCGGAGGTCAGGTGGTCACGCCTGATGGCGTGGCCGAGATCGATGTCGGTATCGCGGATGGATGCATCGCCGCGCTTGGGCGCAATCTGGCAGCAGCGTCGCAAGAGATTGATGCAAACGGGCTTTGGGTGATGCCTGGCGGGGTCGATCCGCATTGCCATATCGAGCAGATGTCCGGCATGGGGGTCATGAACGCCGACACTTTTGAAACCGCGACCCTGTCGGCTGCGATGGGCGGCACAACCTCGGTGATCTCTTTTGCTGCGCAGGCCAAGGGGCAGCGGCTGTCCGATACCCTGGCCGATTATGCCTTGCGGGCGCAGCGTGGGGCGCGGGTCGATCATGCCTTTCACCTGTCGATCTCGGACCCGGAGGTCGACGGGTTTGACCACGATTTGGCGGCTTTGATCGCGGCTGGTCATCGCTCGATCAAGGTGTTCACCACCTATGATATCCGACTGGATGATGCGCAAATCCTCTCGGTCATGGCCGCGGCGCGGCTGCACGGGGCGCTGGTCTGCGTGCATGCGGAAAATCATGGGCTGATCGACTGGACGCGGCAGGCTTTGTTGCGCGCGGGGCTGACCGCACCGAAATACCACGCGCCGTCACATCCCCGCATGGCCGAGGTTGAAGCCGTATCGCGTATGATTTCCTTTGCGGAGTTCATGGCCTGCCCGGTGATGTTGTTCCATATCTCGACCGCCGAAGGCGTTGACCTGATAAGGGCGGCCCGCGCGCGGGGCGTGCCGGTCTGGGCGGAAACCTGCCCGCATTACCTGTTCATGACAGAAGACGCGCTGGACCAGCCCGGTCTGGAAGGTGCGAAATGGATGTGCTCGCCCCCGCAAAGATCTGAGGCCGATCAGGCCGCCCTCTGGGAGGGTATGGACCATGGTGCGATTGATCTGGTGTCCTCCGACCACGCTCCCTATCGCTTTGACGAAAGCGGAAAGCTGTCGGCGGGGCCGGAGGCAGATTTCAGCCAGATCGCCAATGGTTTGCCGGGTTTGGAGCCACGCCTGCCGCTGCTCTTCGACGCGATGATGGCGCAGGGACGCGGCGGCCCGGAAAGTTTCGCCGCCCTGACGGCAAGCGTCCCGGCACGGCTTTACGGACTGAAGAGCAAAGGCGAGATTGCGATTGGTAAGGATGCCGATCTGACGCTGTGGGACCCGCAGGCCAGCACTGTCTTTGGCGCAAACGATCTGCATGACAATGTCGGCTACAACCCCTGGGAGGGTACGTCCTTGCGCGGGGCGGTTCACATGGTTCTGATGCGCGGGCAGGTCATCGTTCAAGACGGCGCCTGCCTGGCTCAACCGGGGCAGGGGCATTGGCTGCGGCGTGAGCAGATCGGCACAGTGACGCAGGCGACACCCGCGCCAGAGGTGCAATTGCTGGAGGCTAGCGAATGACCCCGCCGGGAACTGAGGTGCAGAAAGTCATTACCTTTTTCTACTATCGCGATCTGTCTGCTGCGATGGCGTTTTATGAACAGGTGATGGGCCTTGCCCTCGCCATCGATCAGGGCTGGTGCAAGATATACCAGATTGGCGGGCAGGCGCATGTTGGGTTGGTGGATGAGGCGAAGGGCATGAACCGCGCCACTGCCGACAAACCGGTGCAATTGTGTATTCGGGTCACCGATGTCGCGGCGTGGCACGACTACGCGACCCAGGCCAACTTGCCAGATCTTTCGGAGCTTTGGGAAAACGAGGCGTTGGGGATCAAGGCGTTCGTGTTCCGCGATCCGGAAGGCTACCAGATTGAAATCCAGCAGGCGACGCGGGACGGCGCATGACACTGTTTGTGATCAACCCAAATTCGTCACAGGCCGTCACCGATGGGATCGACGCAGCCATTGATCCGCTGCGCGCATTGGGCCGCAACATCATTTGCGACACCCTGCATGAAGGCCCTCCCGGCATCGAAAACCAGTTGCAGGCCGATCTCGTGATCGCGCCTTTGATGTTGCGGGCGCAAGCCCTGATGCCGCAAGCCAGCGGCGTGGTGATCGCCTGTTTTGGTGATCCCGGCCTGTTCAGCCTGCGTCATGCACTGCCGGTGCCGGTTTGGGGTATTCAGGAAAGCGCGGTCATGACCGCGCTCATGCAGGGCCAAAGGTTTGGTGTCATCGCGATCCTGCCCGCATCAATTCCAAGGCATTTGCGTGCATTCGGGGCGATGGGCGTGATGGACCGGCTGGCCGGTGATCGCGCGTTGGGGCTGGGCGTGGCCGATCTGGCCGACCCGGATACCTGCTTTGCCCGGATGACAGAGATTGGCACAGCCTTGCGCGATCGCGACGGCGCGGATGTGTTGATCCTGGGTTGCGCTGGCATGGCGCAGTATCGCAAACCGCTTGAGGCCGCGTTGGGCCTGCCCGTGATTGATCCCTGTCAGGCCGCCGTGTCGATGGCCTTGGGACATTTGGCATTGAAGGAGAGCACATGACCCGTCTGACCGAAGCTGCGAAAGGCGTTTACACCATCGCCGTCACCCCGTTTCTGCCGGATGGGGCTGTGGATTACGATAGTATCGACAGCATGGTTGATTTCTATGTCGAAAAAGGTGCCAGCGGGTTGACCATTCTGGGCATCATGGGAGAGGCCGGAAAGCTTGCCGCAGATGAAAGCCGCACAGTGATCGACCGGGTGCTGAAACGCACTGATCTGCCAGTGATCGTGGGAGTCTCTGCGCCTGGTCTGGCCTCGATCAAGGCGCTGGGGGACACGGCTATGGAACTGGGCGCCGCCGGGGTGATGGTTGCGCCTCCTGCCACTTTGAAAACCGATGCGATGATCTTGAATTACTATCGCGATGTGGCCGAGGCGCTGGGGGATACGCCTTTCGTGCTACAGGATTTCCCGTTGGTCACCAATGTGCAGATTGATCCAAAAGTGATCCTTCAAATCATCGAAGACTGCCCAACCTGTGTGATGCTCAAACACGAAGACTGGCCGGGTCTGGCCAAGATCAGCGCGTTGCGTGCCGCATCAGATGCAGGTAGCCGGCGGATTTCGATCCTCTGCGGCAATGGCGGGCAATTCCTGCCCGAAGAAATGGCGCGTGGCGCGGATGGAGCCATGACCGGCTTTGCCTATCCCGAGATGATGGCGCAGGTCATCGCCGCCTATGACGCGGGCGACACCGACCGCGCCCATGACCTGTTTGACGCCTATCTGCCCGTCATCCGTTTTGAAACGCAGCCCGGTCTGGGCCTGCCGGTGCGCAAGTACATCCTGGCCAAACGGGGCGCCATTGCGCATCCCACCGTGCGCAAACCGGGGGCTGCTCTGTCCGGCCCAGCGGTGGCCGAAGTCGATCACCTCATGGCGCGGTTGGAGCGGCGTCTGGCCGAGCTAGGGTGACAGCCACTGACCGGCCCAATCATCGACGCGCCGAAACAGCGCGCGCCGATGGCCGGCGGGATCGAGGCTGACATGTTCAAGGCTGTTGATGCTTAGGCTCAGCACGGCAAGATTGGCGGGATCTGGATGATCCTCCCACGCGTCTGAGCGCTCAATCACCGTGCCCGGCGCGGGCTGATGCCCATAGGCCAGACGCTGATCCTTGCGCAGCACCTGCCAGATCAACTGCGTCGGTTCCCCGCTGAGGATCGAGATATCACCTGTCAGGCGCAGTTGCACCTGATGCTCGGCTGACCACAAAAGAACCGCGGCGCGTGCATCGGCCTGAAACTCCACCACCTTGGCGGAGCGGAGGTCGGTATAGATCGCCACCTGCCCGATACTGCGCTGCGCCGAGCGCAGGACAACGGTGCGCAGTTGCGGCTGTCCGGTGTGATCAAGGCTGGCGAGGCTGATGATCGGTCCGCGATCTCCGGCTTCTGGTGTCAGAAGCGCCCAGGCCTGGTTCAGCGTTTCAGTCAGGGTCATAGCCAGTCATCTCCAGATAGCCGCGCCCGGCATGGCTGCCGCTGACACGCACGGGGCCTTCCCAATAGACCACATTGGTATTGTTCCACGCCTGATCGTTCAGCGCGGTAACCGTGAGATCAACGCCTTTTGCGGCATATTCCAACCGCCAATCCACCGGAATGTCGCGCCCGTCGACGCGTGCCTCGCGCAGCGGGGTGAGGATAATCTCACCGGGCTTGATATATTGGGCCGTGCCGTCAGGCTCGATCCATGTGCCGGGGGTGTAATCGCTGTCTGAGCCGCGCAGGCGATAGGCCATCAGCTTGGTGTTGTCCTCGAAATGAAGAGAAAACCAATCCCATCCTTCCTGATCTTCGCGCAGGGGCTGGCTGGACCATTCCCGGTCAAGCCAGCCTTCCCCGGTGACCTCTACGGTTTTACCGGACAAAGACATACTGCCAGTCACCCTGTAATTCGGCTGCGAATAATAATGGCTGGCCTGACCATCGGGGCTTTTCTGGGAAAACCCGCTCTCGCCATGAAACACCAAGGGCGTGTCTGCCCTGAGCGTCAGATCATAGGAAAACCCATCGCCATGTGCGGTCAGATCAAGGGATTGCAGCCCTTCACCGGGCTGACCGATCATGGCCCAGTCATCTATCCAGGCTTCAAACGGCTCGGCCCGGACCCCAGCCTGTCCGATGCCCGCACGGGCAAAGAGTTCGGAATGTTGGTGATCCGTTGCAGATGTGGCGGCGGCATGGGCAAACCAGATCTGCGGATCGCGCCAGCCTTCGCCGCTGCCTGGCGCCAGGGCGGTCCGAAACAACGTCCATTGCGCGCCATAATCTTCGCCATCCTCACCCGTCAGAACCGCTGTGAGATACCACCATTCGATGCGGAAATCGGGGTGGGCCGCGTGGTCGGTGGGAAACTCAAAGACCTTGCCGCGCTGGGGCAGCGCATAGCCTTCGGCATCGGCCCCCATGCCGGCGAAGCCCTGCGCAAATGCTGATGCGGGCCAAAGCAGCACTAGCCATGCAACAACCCTAACGATCATGAGCAAAGACCCTCAACAAATCTGCGGGCGGTGTGCGCCGCAGGCGCCGGGCGGGCAGGGCGGCGGCCAACCAGCCCGTGGCCAGCGCCAGCGCAAACAGGGTCAACCAATCGGATGGGAACAGATGCATGGGTAGCAGCCAGCCAAAGGCTTTGACATTGATCACGTTCAATAACGCCCATGCCAGAACAAGCCCCAAAGGCAGCGCCAGAAGCGCCGTCAGCGCGGCCAGAGCCACGCTGCGCTGGCTTTCATAGCGAGCAAGTTCCGCCCGTGTCAGGCCCAGCGCCCAAAGCGGTGCCAGATGCGGCAGGCGCATGTCGCGTAGGGTCAAAAGCGCGGTCAGCATCGCGATGCCTGCCACACCAAGCGTGAGGATATTCAACGCGCCTGTAATCACAAACGTGGTCTCAAACACTGACAAAGAGGTCTGTTTGACCTCCACCTGATTGACCACCGCGCCAACTGGCAGATCAAAGCGCGCGCTGATCTCTTGCGCCAGCGCATCGGCTTGCGAGGGATCAACGCGCAGGGCAAAGCTGACATGCGGGACGGTCGGGAAGCGCGCGTCAAAATGGTCCAGCCCCATCATCACCTGACCTGACGGGTTGCCGTAATCCGAATAAACACCGACGACCGGCATCTCCCACCCGCGGTCAAGCTGCACGGATTGGCCCGGCCAGATATCATGACGGCGGGCGAGTTGTTCGTTGATCAAAACCGCCTCGCCGCTGGCCAGACTGTCCCAGGCGTTCTCCGTGCTGTCGATCAAGGGCCAGTGATCGCGATAGGTCGGGTGGTCCGCCACGCCAAAGACGCGACCGGGCGCGCCCATCAGGTCATCCAGCGGGGCCGAGCGAATGGGCAAAACGGCGTCCACTCGTTCTTCCAGCCACATGGCCATGTCGCGGCCTTGCGCGTCATTTTCGGCGCGTAGGTAAAGCTCGGATGCCAGCCGCTGATCCAGCCAACCCAGAAAGGTCAGCCGAAAACTTGATACCATGGTTCCGACGCCAATATTGGCGGCCAGTGCCAGCAACAGCGCCGCCAGCGCCAGTGACAGTCCGGGCAATTGCGCACGCATATCCGCCCATAGCCATTCGCCCAAGGGACCTTTGCCAAAACGGCTGCCGAGATCGATCAGCCAGCCCAGCACGGGCGGCAAAGCCACAGCCGCGCCCATCAACAGGCCAGCCAGCAGCGCAAAGCCCGCAATCAGACCGGGGATCGTGAGGGACGCCAAAACGCCCGCCAGTACCAATGCAAGCCCCGTTAGCAAACGCAGCGTGTTGCCCTCACGGCTCTGGCGCATCCAGGTCTGGCTGGTGGCGCTGTCCAAAAGTGGCATCGCCGCGATCCGCCACAGCGCCTGAACCGAGGCCAACCCGGTGCCCAGCAGCGCCATACCCAGCCCTGCCAGCACCCAGCTGGTCCGCAATTCCAAACCGCCATCGACCGGCGCGCCGTAAAGGCCGCGCAGGGTCACGGCGACTTCGGGCAAAAGCGCCCCGGCCACGACATAGCCCAGGACCAGCCCGATCAGCCCCGCAACCAACGCAAGCAAACACAGTTCGGCCAGCACAAGAGCCGCAAGGCGCCGTGTCGGCAGCCCCAAAGCCCGCAATGTGCGGATCACCGGGCGGCGCTGTTCGAAGGCCAGCCCAACGCTGCCATGCGCTATGAACAGGCCCACCGCAAAGGAGAGCAACCCGAAGGCCGTGAGGTTGAGGTGAAAGCTGTCGGTCAGGCGGGTGATGTCTGTGTCTTGAGAGGCGCCGTCACGCTGCAGCCCCGATATAACCTCGCTCAGCGGTTGGGCGCCCGGCTCGGCATTTGGCAGAAGGATCATGTGGCTCAAAAGACCCGCTCGATCCAATAGTGTTTCGGCCCAGCTGATATCGACCAGAAGTGTGCCGGGCGGAACCTGATCCGTGCTGATCAGTGGTGGCAAATCCGGCACATCTGTCAGCCGTGCGACCAATTCCGGGCGGGCAAATCCTCGGCCGGGGGTGATCAGGATTTCGATCGGGGTGGTGCCTTCCTCCAGATCTTCCAGCGCGGGCAAGGGGGGGTAGCTGACGAAATCTACGCCCAGAACGGCCACGCGGGTCGCGCCAAGCGTTGCGCGGCCCTCCAGCACCGGGGCCACTGCCCATCCGGCGCGTCGTAAGGCGGCGAAATCAGCCACCGTCAAATCCCGGTCCGGATGGGTCAGCCGATCAAACTGCCCTCCTGTCAGTTGATCTGCGGCTTCAGCATAGTTGGCGCGCGCCTGCGCGTTGATGGCTTGCACCGCCGACCAAAGGCCCGTTGCCAGCGCCAATCCAGCCAACAGGCCTGCCAGCTGAACCAGATTGGCCCGCCAATGCGAGAGCAAGACCTGAAGCCCGGTCCAGATCATCCGATGCGCCCCGCGCGCAGATGGATACGCCGGTCCAGACGCGCGGCGACCTTATCGGAATGCGTGACCAGAAACAGCGCAGTGCCGCTTTCGGACACAAGCTCCAGCATCAAATCCAGCACAGTGGCGGCATTCTCTTCGTCGAGATTGCCGGTGGGTTCATCTGCAAGCAAAAGCTGCGGCGCGACAGACAAGGCACGGGCAATCGCAACCCGTTGCTGTTGCCCGCCGGACAGCTGTTCGGGATAGCGCGCCTCGCATCCTTCGAGCCCCAGTCGCGCCATCAGCATGCCGTCGCGCGCCGGGTCGTGCCGCCCCGCCATGCGCGCCTGCAACGCCACGTTCTGTGCGACCGTCAAGGATGGCACAAGGTTGAACTGCTGAAAGACCAAAGCCACCACATCGCGCCGGATCGCGGCGCGCCCGGCATCATCGAGCCCGGATAAGGGGGTCTCGGACAGGGTGATTTCACCGTCATCAAACCCGTCCAAAGCCGCGACCAGATGCAGCAAGGTGCTTTTGCCCGACCCGCTTTCTCCGGTCAAAGCAAGGCTGTGCCCCGCCTCCAGCGTCAGCGATACGCCCTGCAATACAGGTTGTGCTGCGCCACCGGGCAACGGATAAGATTTGATCAGGTCATTGATTTCGAGCAGCATATCCACGATCCATGCATTCGGATCAGGACTATGGAGCGGCGCGGGTGAATGTCCATTGCCGGGGAGTGAGACATAATGGATTTGAGCGAACAGTTGATGTGGGGCACCGTCTTTTTGACAACCTGCATAGTGTTGCACACGATCGTCGTGTCCTTCAGCGTTGGTTTTCTCAATCGCTTTGGTGAGCGCGCTTCTGACCGTGTGGCACCGCAATTGCTGCGCCTGTCGGCTGCCATCATCATCACGGTTCTGGGGCATACGGCACAGGTCTGGATCTGGGCGCATGCCCTACTGAGCCGCGACATTTTTTCCGACTGGAACACGGCCATTTATTTTTCCCTCGTGACGTATACTGCTCTTGGATACGGCGACATCACGCTGGGAGAGGGCGCGCGGGTTTTTGCGGCTTTTGCGGCTGTGACAGGGCTGTTGGGCTTTGGGATTTCGACCGCTTTCATCGCGGCGCTTCTGTCCAAGATGCTGCGCCGTGCGCAAGGCTGATGGGTTACAGCAAGGGTGAAAACAGGCGCGCGACAGGGGCCCCCTGACGCACCCAGAACGGCTGTTCTGACAAAGATTTCTTGAGCTCGATGGCACGTCCCATGTCGCGGTCCAGCATCAGCGATACACGCGCCGCCATGTCATCATCAAACATCAGCACCATCGCTTCGAAATTCAGGCGAAACGACCGACTGTCGAGGTTGGTGGTGCCCACGGCGGCGATCCGATCATCCACCACAAAAGCCTTTTGGTGCATGAACCCGTCGGTATATCGAAATACGCGCACGCCGACCTCTCTGATCGTGTCGAAATAGGCAAAGGCCGCCAGCCATGGCAACGTGTGGTCGATCACATCGGGCACCAGAATGCGCACATCCACCCCCCGCAGTGCGGCATGGCGCAGGGCGCGGATCACATCGATATCCGGCACGAAATAAGGCGACGCGAGCCAGATCCTCTCCCGCGCCTGGGAAATCGCGGCAAAGATCAACATCGTGCCGGTTTCCGCCGCGTCGGCCGGACCGGTCGGCACCAACAGCGCGGGCATGTCATCTCCGGCGGTGCCGGAATTCCAGTTGAGATCTTCTAGCAAGAGCTCTCCGGTCATCCAGTGCCAGTCTTCGACATAGATGAGCTGCAGCTGGGACACGATCGGGCCTTCGACCCGAAGATGCGTATCCCGCCAGGGGCCATAGGTCGGGTCGCGGCCCATATATTCATCCGCCGCATTCAAACCGCCAGTGAATCCGATCTGGCCGTCAATCACGATGGTCTTGCGGTGGTTGCGGTAATTGATCTGGAACCGAAAGCGTGGGCCTCGCCGCCTGCGACGCTCGGCAATCTGCACGCCGCCTGCGCTGAGACGATCGGTGAAACTGCGCGACAGCCTGAGGCTGCCAACCGTATCGACCATCACCCGCACATGGACCCCACGAGCGGCAGCGGCAAGCAGTCGGTCGGCCAGCGCGTTGCCAAGATGGTCGTCGCGCAGAATATAGACCTGGAAGAGGATATAGGTTTCGGCCCGATCCAATGCGGCAAACACCGCGTCATAGGTGGCTTGCCCATCTATCAGTAAATCGGCTGCATTGCCCCGCACCGTTGGCAATCCAGCGCAATATTCAAACGGAGCAACATTGACCGGCACGCTGTCGGGGTAGGGCGCAAAGGCTTCGGCTTGTGCTTTCAGACCGGCAATCACGGCCTCGGTCTTGCGGCGTGTGATCAGGTAGCCGCGATAGCGGTGATGTCCGAGAAAGAGATAAAGCGGCACGGCGAAGAACGGTGCTGACAGCAGAAAAATCGCCCAACCCAACGCCCCTTGCGGTGTCCGCGCTGTATGCGCGGCACGAAAGGCAAAAAACACGGCTGACAGCACGATCAAGGACGCCAGCGTTGAGGTGATCGCAAAAAACATGGGTCAAACCTGCGCCAGGGCAGGGATCATATCAGTAGGGGCCATCTTCCAAAACGCCGTGTGCGCTCATTTGAGCGTAGAGCAAACCTTCGCGCAGGCCCCGATCGGCGACTGACAGCCTATCTGTTGGCCAGCAGCGCAGCAAAGCCTGCAGAATCGCAGCCCCGGACATGATCAGCGCATGGCGGTCTTCGCCGATACGCGGGTCGCGGCGGCGGCCTTGCGGACCCAGCGCCAGATAGCGGCGGATCACTGCGTCGATCTGGTCCGAGCTCATCCGTAGCCCATCCACCTTGGCCCGTTCATAGCGTCGCAGCCCAAGGTGAGAGGCCGCAACCGTGGTCACCGTGCCGGATGTGCCAATAATCTGGAACCCTGCGCGGGCCTGTTCGTCTTTGTATGGGGCGAATTCGGCCAGCTGTTCCTCGAAGAACCAACTCATCAACGCAAAGCGTGCGGCATCATCATCGACATCATTGAACTGATCGCGCAGCGTCGCCACGCCCAGCGGAACCGAAATCCAGTCCACGACCTTGGCGGTTGGAAACGGGCTGTCAGCGGAATGAAACCCGGCATGCAGCCGCATGATCGCTCGGGGGCGGTCGCGATTGGGCACGGCCGACAGATCGATCCAAACCAGTTCGGTCGAGCCGCCGCCAATATCCACCACCAGCAACTGATCCGTGCGCGTCGACACCAAAGGCGCGCAGGAGATAACGGCCAGCCGCGCCTCTTCCTCGGGTTGGATGATCTCCAACTCTAGGCCGGTTTCGCGTTTGACCTGCCGGATGAAATCGCGCGCATTCTTGGCGCGGCGGCAGGCCTCAGTGGCCACCAGCCGCATATGCCGGACCTTGTTGCGTTTCAGCTTTTGTTTGCAGATGCGCAGCGCCTGCACCGTGCGCGACATCGACCCGTGCGACAGCCGACCCGAGGCTTCCAACCCCGCGCCCAGCTGCACGGATTTCGAAAAGCTGTCGACCACATGGAAGCCGCTGCCCTTGGGTTGGGCAACCAGCATCCGACAGCTGTTTGTTCCCAAATCCAGCGCCGCATAGAGCGCGTGCGGATCGGGCGATTTGGGCGCGGGGCTCTCGACCGGGACCGGGAAAGCGCCCGCACCTTTGGGACGCTTGGGCGCCATTTTTGCGCCCTCCGACTATATCGTGTTGATATTACAATAGGCACGAAAGCTCGCGGCCTGCAAGATGGTCGCTGCATGCCGTCTGAATGTCGAAAACAGGCGTCGCAAAAAGTCCGCGACATCTTACATAGGTCCAACGAATAGAAGAGGAGCGAGTCATGCCGGATGTAACGGTGGTCTACTGGCGCGATATCCCGGCCCAGGTGATCGTGGGCAAGGGACGGCGTGGCGCGAAAAAACAACTGACCGAACGGTTTGAGCAGGCGATTGATCGCGCTGCCATGAAGGTCGGCGCGCACGACACCGATGCCTATTTGGCCGAATGGCGCAAAGCGCCGCCCTATGAGGTCGATGGCACCCCCGATGAGGTCGTCGCGGCCGAGGCCGCGCGGCTGGAACAGGAATTTGACAGCGACCGTCTGAAGGCGCTGATCGAGAATGACGGATGGGCCTGAGGCTCACATCACTGAAGGAGGCCGTGATGGCTCTGTTGAATTTCCGCAAAAAGGACGAGATCGCCCCGGCCCCAGGCGCCACGCCTGAGATGGAGGCGCTCCTGCAAGGCTATTCGATCGAGGTGATGCCCCGCACGGCTGCCAAGGTTGAAGACTTCCGCGCCCTGCTGCCTGAAGGCACACGGGTCTATATCGCGCATATCGAAGGCACTCCGATTGACGACATGGTGGCCACGGCCAAACGGCTGAACGCCGATGGCTATCGGGTCATGCCGCATTTCCCGGCGCGGATCATCAAGGACAAGGCCACGCTGGCCGATTGGATCGCCCGCTATCAGGGCGAGGCGAATGTGAAACAGGCGCTCCTGTTGGCTGGTGGCGTGGCGCAGCCCGTGGGGGATTTCGACAGCTCGATGCAGTTGATGGAAACGGGCCTCTTTGATGAGGCTGGATTTACCCATCTGCATGTGGCGGGTCACCCCGAAGGCAACAAGGATATCGATCCCGACGGCAGCCGCACAAATGTGGACGCCGCGCTGCGTTGGAAGCAGGACTTTGCCAGCCGCACCGATGCGCAGATGGCGCTGGCAACACAGTTTGCCTTTGACGCGGCGGGCATCATCAAATGGGCCGATGACATCAAGGCCGCAGGCATCACGCTGCCGATCCATATTGGCATCGCCGGCCCGGCCAAGCTGCAGACCCTGATCAAATTCGCGATCGCCTGCGGTGTGGGGCCGTCCCTGAAAGTGTTGGAGCGGCGTGCGCTGGATATCTCGAAGCTGCTGTTGCCCTATGAGCCGACAGATGTTTTGACAGACCTGGCTGCCCACAAGGCGGCGAATCCGGAATTCAACATCACCAACGTGCATTTCTTCCCACTGGGTGGGATCAAGACCAACGCCAACTGGGCAATCGACAATGGCGGCGCCTCGGCCCGCCCGGCCAATGCCAACTGAAAGACGAGCCAATGACGCAGACCATCGTTGAAAGCAAAACCAAAACCGCGATCATCGGCTTTGACCAGCCGTTCTGCGTGATTGGCGAACGGATCAATCCCACCGGCCGCAAAAAGCTGGCCGCAGAACTGGAAGCGGGCGATTTTTCGACCGTTGAAAAAGACGCGCTGGCGCAGGTTGCGGCCGGGGCCACGATTCTCGATATCAATGCAGGGGTCGTCTACAACTCCAACCCCAACCCCAATGAGACCGAGCCGCCGCTGATGCGCCAGATCATCGAACTGGTACAGGGGCTGGTGGATGTGCCGCTCTGCATCGACAGCTCGGTCCCCAGGGCGCTGGAGGCCGGTCTTGAGGTCTGCGAAGGCCGTCCGCTTTTGAACTCGGTCACTGGCGAGGAAGAACGGTTGGAGCAGATCCTGCCGCTGGTGAAGAAATACAACGTGCCGGTCGTGGCGATTTCCAACGATGACACCGGCATTTCCGAAGATCCGGATGTGCGCTTTGCCGTGGCCAAGAAAATCGTCGAACGGGCTGCCGATTTTGGCATCCCCGCGCATGACATCGTGGTGGATCCGCTTGTGATGCCGATCGGGGCGATGGCCACCGCAGGTAATCAGGTTTTCACGCTGGTGCGTCGCCTGCGCGAAGAACTGGGCGTGAACACGACCTGTGGTGCGTCCAACATCTCTTTCGGGCTGCCGAACCGTCATGGCATCAACAACGCGTTCCTGCCTATGGCAATGGGCGCGGGCATGACTTCGGCCATCATGAACCCAGTGGCGTTGCCCGTGACGCAAAAGAAGATTGCCGAAAAGAAAGCCGAGGTTGAAGCCGCTGGCGTCATCCTGCCCGAAGGCATGGAGGATGAGGCTTTTGTGACGCTGTTTGGGCTTGGCTCCACCAAGTGGCGCCCTGGCAAAGAGATGGAGGCCATCCGCGCGGCCAATCTGTTGACCGACAATGACGCCCATGGCGGACAGTGGATCCGGTTCAACAAAGCCCCTGATGCTGAGGGCGCTGAAGGCGGGGGCCGCCGCGGGCGCGGGGGTGGCCGCAGACGCCGTGCATAAATCCGATCTATGGCCGGGCTCAAATGCCCGGCCTTTTCGTTTTGAGCTCACGCCTTTTCATTGACGCCATGACGTCATGTCATCATCGTTTCGCCATAACGGGGGCGAAGCGAGTGGCTAAGGACAGCAAGAAGAACACCTCTTTGCGGCTAGAGGCCAAAACGCTCAAAGCCCTCAAAATCCGAGCCATTGAAGACGACACCAGTGTTCAAAAGCTGGTGGAGCGTCTGATTGAGGACTACTTGAAGTGCTGCAATTAAACCGAGGGCGGCGCATGCAGGCGACCAGAGACGTGCTGGTATTGACAGGGGCGTTTGAGGCCAGTCTGAGAGAGGCTTTGCCGCGCAAACTGCGGCTGGTGGACAGGGCTGAGCACTCTGATGTGCCAATTATGCTGCGCGACACCCATGATCAGGACTTGCGCGATGCGGGTCAGATTCTGGTGCAGTTTGACAATGATTGGGTTCTGATCGGGTCCGATGGTTTGATGATCGAAGGGCCATTCGCGGCATCTGGCTTCGTGGCCGACCTGCCGGCAGGACCGCTGCGCGATGGTTTGAGCTCTGTGCCCGATTTGCGGGCGCTTCTGCCACTGGCCTCGGGCACAGGGGCGCGGCAAAGCCTTGCTTTGCTTGATGACGAAGACAAAACATTGGCGCGCTTGTTTTTGCTGTGTCTGTCAGGGCCGGGCGGTTCTGTCACTTTGGCCTCTCTGCAGGGGCTGCGCGGCTATGACAAAGCGTTGGCGCAGCTGCGAAAAGCACTATTGCCTGCAGCCACGCGCCCAGATCAATTGGCCGAGAAGGTATTTGCCGCACTGGCCCCGGATCTGCCGCGTTATGTCGCCAAGCCGGACATTCCCATGGCGCGCGACGACAATGCCTTCGACGCAGCAAGCCGGATCAACGTCGCCTATATCGATGTGGCGCGGTTGAATGAAGACGGTGTGATGGCCGATCTGGATACCGAGTTTTTGCATGATTACCGCGTGGCGCTCCGCAAGGTCCGCTCCGTCCTGTCGCTGTTCAAGGGCGTCTATTCGGACCCGCAGACCATCATGCTGAAAGAGGCTTTTTCCGAGCATATGGCTCATACCGGCCGCCTGCGAGATCTGGACGTGTATCTTTTGGATCGACAAACCTATTTTGATCTCGTGCCCAACAGCTTGCATCCCGGTCTGGATGTGATGTTCGCCGCGTTTGAGGCAGAGCGCAAAACCTGCCTGAAAGCGATTGCCAAGCGGTTCAAATCCAAAGCCTATGACAAGAACATCTCGGACCTGCGCGAGATGTTTGTCACTCCGACGGCCCTGCAGGCTGGCCCCAACGGGGCACTGGATTGTGAGACCTATGCCAAACAGCTGATCTGGAAGCGGTATCGCAAGGTTTGCAAAATCGCCCGCGCGATCGATGAGCAGACCCCGGATGACGATGTGCATGAACTGCGCATCCACTGCAAAAAACTGCGCTACCTGATGGAGTTTTTTACGCCCATGTTCGACAAGGCCGAGGTCAAGATAATGATCAAGGCTTTGAAAAAGCTTCAGGATGTTCTGGGGTTGTTCAATGATTATTCGGTCCAGCAGGATAGTTTGCGCGACTTTCTTGAGGCGCGTGCGGCGGTCGCGCCGCGCAGTGCCAAGTCCCGCGCGCAGGAAATGGCCGTGGCGCAATCGGTTGGGGCGCTGATTGCCATACTGCATCGCCGCCAGCTTGAACAGCGCGCTCTGGTCGAAGCCCGCTTCGCCGAATTTGACAGCAAGGGCACGCGCGCCCGATTTGTGGCACAGTTTCAGGCCGGGGAGGCCCGCATATGAAGATCATTGCTTGTTACTCCAACAAGGGCGGGGTTGGGAAAACCGCGACCTCGGTCAATCTGGCCCACGCTTTTGCCCAGGCGGGCAA
>JABSSB010000130.1:0-4806 GCA_013214715.1 Paracoccaceae bacterium
TGGCGACCATGCCGCTGGAGCGCGGCCCCCAGCGGCATGGTCGCCAGCAGGTGCTGGCGAAGACCTATCGCGCGGCGGGTGGCGCGGCACCGCGGCTGCTGGTCCATGATGCTCACGGGGCCGAGATGATCCGCCTCTCTGCGCGGTTTGGTCGCGGGCTTCCGGCGGATGTGATCCCGCTGAACCTGTCGGTGATCTCTGGCTTTGGCCATTCCGAGATGCTGGCCGGGCTTGGGCTGGGTTTTGCCGGGGTGGAGGTGCTGCTGGCCCCCAGCACCGAACGCGACGCGCTGAACCGTGAGCTGGCGTTGGCCGAGGCCATTGCCGGGCCGGGCAAGCTGGCGCTGTTGGACATCATCGACCCCGATGCGCTGAGCGATCATCTTTACGGGGCAGAGGCACAGGCCCCGGTGGCTGAGCCCATCCTGCCGCTGGGCAATCGTCGTCAGGTCGCACGGCTCGCCGCACAAGCCCTCAACCCTGAGGCCGACGCACCGCTGCCTCTGCCAGCCGGGGCACCTTATGGGGCGACTCTGGTGGATCGGGATGCCTGTACTTTGTGCCTGTCCTGCGTCTCGCTCTGCCCGTCGGGGGCGTTACTGGAAAACCCGGACATGCCGCAGCTGCGCTTTCAGGAAGATGCCTGTCTGCAATGTGGCATCTGTGTCACCATCTGCCCAGAAGATGCGATCACCTTGCAGCCACAACTGGACCTGTCCGATGCGGCGCTGACCCAGCGTGTCCAGAATGAGGAAGAGCCCTTTGCCTGCGTCGAATGCGGGGCGCTTTTCGGCGTGCGCTCTACCGTGGAACGCATTATGGAAAAGCTCGCCGGAACGCATCCGATGTTTGCCACATCGCAGCAGGCCCGGATGATCCAGATGTGCGATGATTGCCGGATCAAGGCGCAGATGCACAGCGAAAACAGCCCCTTCGCCCAAGGCGAGCGTCCGCAACCACGTACAACCGAAGATTATTATTCAGACCGCAAGGATCACTGAAGTTGGATCGCCGCCCCCAGATCGGCCACCGGGATGGTGGCCACATAGGCCATGACATCGTCCAGATCGTCCAGCGTCATCTCGACCGGGACGATCGGCGGCGGGCGTTCTGGGTCAAAGGCGGGGGTGAGGTCTTCGATCACCGTAAAGGCTCCATGCGGGCGCAGCGCGTAAAAGGCCTGAAAGCGGTATTCCCATTCCGGCAGCGCCTTGATCACCGCAAAGGACGGGGTGGAGCCGATGCCATTCATCGCGTTTTGCGGCCCGATCACATGGCAGCGCCCGCAATGCACCAGCGACGCCTTCTCGCCCGCCACCGGATCCCCGTCATACTCAAGCTCGGCCACTTCAGCCTCGACCTTGATGGCGGCGGTGAACACCGGCGTGCCGTCGGGCTGAAAACTGTCGACGGTGCGGCGCCCGATATCGCCGGTCAGCCACTCCAGAAACCGCTGCTGCGCGGGGTCGCCTGCGTCGATGCGCAGATGCCAGACCGTGCCCAGCCCCTGAAAAACCGGCGTACCCGGCGCGCTGTCGGCCAGGGCCATCGGCCCGGCATCGTCCGCCGTGACGCGTATCCCGGTCTTGAGCGAGAAGCGCGGCAGGATATGTTTCAACAAACCGCTGTCTTGCAGTTCCGGCGGCGCGGCCAGACCCGGACCATCGGCAGATGCGCCCATGGGGGCAAGACAGAAAGCGGCAAGGACAACAAGTTTGCGCAGCATGAGCCAAGCCTAATGGCGCGGATCGCGCTGCGTCAAGCGGGGGAACCAGAAGGAGCAAGGGCTGATGGATGACGCCTTTAACATGTCGATGCGGAAATTCCTCAAGCAGGTCGGGGTGACCTCGCAGCAGGCGATCGAAGACGGGCTGCGTGCATCAGGCGCCAAGCCGGGCGACAGCTATGAGGCCAAGGTGGTGCTGACCATTGAGGGGCTGGATGTCGAACACACCGTGACCGGCCTGATCAAAGGGGACGAAGCATGAGCTCTCGCGAGGCGGTGCTTGAGGTTCTCAAGCGCCTGAATGACCCTGTCTCCGGGCAGGATATCGTCGCCGCCGGTGTGGTGCGCGCGCTGAATGTCGAAGGCGGCTCGGTGCGCTTTGTCATGGAGATCGATGGCAAACAGTCTGCCGCCTATGAGCCGATCCGCGCCGAAGCCGAGGCGCAGTTGAAGGCGCTCAACGGAATCGACACGGTTTCGGCCATGTTGACAGCCCATTCCGACAAGGCGCCGCCCGATCTCAAACCCGCGCGCAAGGCGGCTCCGCAAGGCCCGCAGCCTGTGGCGGGGGTGGATCGCATCATCGCCGTGGCCTCGGGCAAGGGCGGGGTGGGCAAATCCACTGTCGCCGCCAATCTGGCCGCCGCTTTGGCGGCGCAGGGGCGCAAGGTGGGGCTGCTGGATGCCGATGTTTACGGGCCATCGCAGCCGCGTATGCTCGGCGTGTCCGGGCGGCCTGCCAGCCCCGATGGTAAGACCATCCTGCCGCTGCGCAATCATGGCGTGACGGTGATGTCGATGGGCTTCATGACCAATGACGATCAGGCGGTGGTCTGGCGTGGGCCTATGCTGATGGGCGCGTTGCAGCAGATGATGAACCAAGTGCAATGGGGCAAGCTTGACGTGTTGATCGTCGATCTGCCGCCGGGCACCGGCGATGTGCAGCTGACGCTGAGCCAGAAATTTCAACTCGATGGTGCGGTGATTGTCTCGACCCCGCAGGATGTGGCGCTGCTTGATGCGCGCAAGGGCATCGACATGTTCCGTCAGATGAAAACCCCGCTGCTGGGCATGATCGAAAACATGTCCACGCATATCTGTTCGAATTGCGGCCATGAGGAGCATGTCTTCGGCCATGGCGGTGTTGCGGCCGAGGCGGAAAAGCTGGGCGTGCCCCTGCTGGCCGAGGTGCCGCTGCATCTGGATATCCGGCTGGCCGGGGATGGTGGCGCGCCCATCGTGGTGTCCAAACCCGACAGCCCGCAGGCCGCGGCCTTTCAGAAAGTGGCCAAAGCGCTGCTGGATGCGGGGCACGCGTGAGCAGCGGGCTCGACCTTGTCCGCGATCCGACCTTCCCCCCGCTGATGCAGGGGGAAGCCGTCACCGGCCCGACCGACCCGATGGACACCGCGCGGGCGCGCGCCGTACTGGGCTGTGATGCGGGGCTTGTGGTCTATAATCTGCAGGCCGATAGGCTGCGCGCGGCTGTGGTGCTGGCCCCCGAAGTGCCGCTGTCGGAGGCGGTCGCGATGCTGCCGCTGGCGGGTGTGGGGTTCCAGAATGCTTTGGGCGCTCTGGCCCCGCCCGAGGTGGCCGTGCATCTGGATTGGGATGGCGGGCTGCGGGTCAATGGCGCGCGCTGTGGCCGCCTGAACATGGAGGCCGCGGGCACCGACCCCGACGCCATGCCCGACTGGCTGATCATCGGGCTGGACCTGCCGCTGATCTCGATGAGCGATGCGCCCGGTGCGACGCCGGACCAGACCTCGCTTTATGATGAAGGCTGCGCCGATGTCGAAGGCGTGCAGCTTTTGGAAAGCTGGACGCGCCATATGCTCACCTGGATCAATCGCTGGGGCGATGAAGGCAACAAACCCCTGCATACCGATTGGCTTGGCATGGCCCATGGCGTCGGAGAGCCGATCACCATCCTGGGCCTCTCGGGCAGCTATCTGGGCGTGGATGAACGCTTTGGCATGTTGCTGCGCGACAGTGAGATAACCCACCTGCTGCCGCTGACCCGCCTTTTGGAGGAGACCTCATGAACCTGGCCCGCGCGATCCATTTCGATGAAAGCGACATGAATGTCTTTCACTCTCCTGCCCGCACCGGGGAATGGTGCATTTCCGGCGGGTTCGAGTTTTCCAACTGGTCCGAGGCCGACCTGACCGGCAAATCCCGGCAGGCTTTTGCGAATGGCTGGCTAGGGCTGGAAACCTTTGGCCGGGTGACCTTTGTGGCGGTCACACAAGTTGAACCCGATGAGCTGGCGGCGTTGGAGCAGGGGCTGGCGCAGCATTTTGTCGATCTTTACGGCGCGCCGTCGGTGGAGGCCGCCTTGGGCGTGGCGCGGGACGAGATCGCCCATATGTCGGACCTGTGTGACGAGCATGACCCCAACACGCTGCTGACTGTCGCGCGCGAGATCACGCCATCGGGCGTGCGCGAAGCCTTCCGCGTGATTGAACCGCAAGAGGCCGAGATCGACCTGTTGGCGGTGCATGGATCGCTGGATGACTAACTCAGGGGTTACTTAAGGACCGTCTGATGCTGATTAATCTGCCTATCTAAGTCAGCATTTCCCTCAAAGTCAAATAAGCAAAAAAGAGAGAGATTGATATTCCGTAAGAAAAAATGATCACAAATATAGGATAAAGTCATTTTCTTCTTCTATGAGAATATAATTAAACAAAAGGCGAATACTGAAGTTGCCAAAAAGGCGCCACCTCGATATTTGTATGTCAATACTACGCATAGAGCGCATAGCATTGCGACGACGATTCTTTCCCTCAAGTAGTCAGAAAAGCTGTTATATCTTCCTTCGTGAATCATGGCAACAAACGGTCCACCGTCATAAACTAACCATAGATCAACAAAAAACTGGCGGTTCCTACGACTAGAAGAACCATGGGTATCTTAACAAAAAATATGCTTCGGTAATTCAAAGTAGGTTCCTTTGAACGAGGATATTTCAGGGGAGCAGGCCAGGGCCCCGCCGGCGCCCGCCGCTTCAGGTCTCGTTTTCCTGTTTGGGCTTGGGCCTCCTAAGGTCTGGGTTTTAGGTTCCATCCCTCAAGAGC
>JABSSB010000130.1:4816-17020 GCA_013214715.1 Paracoccaceae bacterium
GGTAATGGAAATGATATCAATATCATTCAGTGATAAAGGATTCGGACCGCCCATGTCAATCACCTGGCAATCTGAAAAATTTTATGCATTCCAAGCTACTAACTTTCTTCTTTCAGTGTTCGTTTGGCTTCTCTTTCCACTGAGTGTTGCGGGGTTCAATCTTGCTTACCCTCTGTTCTCGCTGAAAGTTATCGCTCTCATATGGTATAATGACTATCCTTCAGATAAGTCGTTGTACAGCGTTCTATTTTTTGCATTTGCGTGCGTCGATGTATTGGTGATCTTTCTATTTGGATCATTTTCGATCTTCAGTTGGGGGCTTGCCCGCTTGTTTTAGGTAGAAACCGACATTCCCCAAGTGGCCTGCGTTCTGACGTTAAGGTCGCCTTGGTCAAGGCGGCAATCGTCATAAGATGCAAATTCTCCAAGCCCAGCATCTGACATATGCTTGAAATAATGAGAGGTCGCGGTCTCTAAATATGCACTGTCACTGGGTTTGTATACTTGCACGAACACGAACCATGACACCGCAAATGTCACTAATATAGTGGCTCCAAAATAATAGATTCTTTTCGTGGTCCTTAACAACAAAAACCCCGGCCCATTGAGCCGGGGCATTCTCGCAGAAGCTTTAAATTCCTATTCAAGGCCTTCCGTTTGGACGGATGGCCTAGACGCGTTTTATGAGACCGATCACAAACAACAGTATAACCGCGCCGATGGTTGAGAAGAGTATCGCCGAAAACACACCACCACCGACCGAAAAACCCAGCGCCGGAAAAATCAAGCCTGCAAGAAATGCGCCCACGATTCCGACTATGATATTTCCGATCAGGCCGAATCCTCGACCTTCCATGATTGTGCCCGATAGCCATCCGGCGATTGCACCGATGACCAGAATTACCAAAATGCTACTGAATTCCATGCCTTACTCCTGCGTGGCTCATTCACGTATTTAGTAAATCACGACTGCAGGCAGCAGGACAGTCTTAAATCGACATTTCCCAAGTAACTTTGTGTTTCACTTCGCTTGTGCGTTTTCAGGGGTGTTTGCAACACTGGCAATGTTTTCTTCCGCAAAACGACTGGTTTTGAGTGTTAGGCGGGCGTGTCGTCGGCGTTTTCCGCGGATTTTGGGCCATTTGGGCAGCGCCCAGGCGCGGCTATCGAGCCGCATTTGTGTTGGTTTCGTTGTTTGGAGCGTCATGCAGGCCTCGGCGGGGGCTTGAGGGCGCGGATGGCGGCGAGGATTTGTCCGAAGACGTAGCCTGATACAGCCACCTCTGCCAGTTGGAACGTGATTTTGCGCGTATGGCGTACGACCCTTGCCCCGATTTTGATAAGGCGGCTCTGGATACTTGTCAGCGACCAGTTGGCGACCTTTTCCAAGAGGTCTACACCTTGCAGGAAGACACCAAGGTTATAAGCAAATGCATGAAGCTGAAGCCGGATCTCATTGTCACAGAACCGCTTGCAGGACAGCCAGGTCCAGGTGATGGCGTTCTTGCCTTCCTTGATGTGCTGCTCGGCGATGCCGCGCTGGTTGTAGAAGCGTATGATCCACTCTGGCTCTATCGGCATGTAGGTCACGATGAAACACACACGCGGCAACAGCTCGCCCGGATGCCATTCGATCTTGGCGCCTGTGGCCTGTCGGCCAGCAATTTTAACGCAAAGGTCTACCCGGCCCTGTCCGATGCCGGCGGCGCGACCTTGCTGGATCTTGACCTGATAGGCGGGACGGGATCGGTGCTGATAGAAGGGCTGAGTTTTGCCGATGTCGACACGTCCGACTTTCTGTTCTGACGGGACCGGCGCGGCATATCTGCAAGGGTTTTTGGGGCTAGTCGGCCGGTGGGGCGGGCTGATCTGCGATGGGGCGCATGATATTGTCGAAGAAAAACTGAAAATCATCTTCCATGATCTGGTCGGCAATCTGGGCGTCGCCAATGCTTGTGGCCCAGATTTCGCGGCATCCCGATGTGATGGCCAGCGCGCGTTTGTGATCCTCGGACAGGTCGGGCGCTTTGATCTGGCCATCGGGCGTGATGACATCGGTGAGGTCATAGGCGGGCGACAGCCCGCCAAGATCGGTCGTGTTCACAAAGCGGCGGCACAGCTCACCAGCCAGAACAAGCATGGCCACACGATCCAACCGTCGATCCTCGCGTTCCGCATACCAGTGCCATATGGGAAACAGGGCCAGCGCCGCTGCAAGGATCACCACCAGGCGTTCTTTCACCTCCAGCGCTGCGCGTTAGTTCCAGGTCTTGACGGCGGTGATCAGGCTGGCAAATGTCACAAGCCGACAAAGCCGCCAAACTGGCCGCGTTTGAATATTAGACCTTTGCCGGGGCGGCTGGTGACTTCAAGAACACGCCCGATGACGATGGAATGATCGCCCCCGTCATGCACGGCGTGGCGCGCGCAGGCAAAGCGCGCAAGACAGCCGGGCAGGGCCGGCACAGCGTTGGCGTCCGGCTCCCATGTGACGCCCTCGAAATTCAGTCCGGCGCTCGCGAATTGGCGGGCCAGTGCCAGCTGGTCTTCGGCCATCACATGCACGGCGAAATGATCGGCATTCACAAACGGATCATGACGGGACGATTCGCGCGCTGGGCTCCACAGAACCAAAGGCGGCTCAAGCGAGACGGAGGAAAAGGAATTCACCGTCATCGCCAAAGGGCCATCCGCTGTCATCGCCGTGACCACGGTCACACCGGTGCCATAGGCGCCCAAAGCGTCGCGGAAATCGCGCGCGGTTTCTGCGCAGGGCGTGAACCGGGTCTCTGTCATCTGCCATCCTTTTTCGGCCGGGTGTTCGCGATGGGTGCCATGGATCGCGTGGCCTGTCCATCGTGGAGCGCCAGATAGCCTGCCTGACGCTGCTGCCAAGCCCCGGCAGAGCGACAGGCGATTGACCTTGTGACGATCGCGCTGTCAGATCGGGCCATGGACCTGACCACGCATCTGCACCGCCTGCCACGCGCCTTTGATCCTGATCTGGGGCGCGATGCTGCGGCGCGGGTGCCGGATATCACCGGGCCGGGGGCTGAGTTGATCGCCGGCGCTGCCGGGTCGAGCCCCTATCTGCAAAAACTCATCCTGCGCGAGGCTGCGTGGCTGCCGGGAGCAATGGGTGATGCCTATGCTGCGGCGGATGAGGAGATGACGGCGCTCAAGACACTGGAGGGCGCGGCGCTGCGAGATGGGCTGCGACGGGCCAAACGGCGGCTGGCGTTGCTGACCGCGCTGGCCGATCTGGGCGGTGCCTGGTCGCTGGAGCAGGTGACGGCCATGCTCACACGCTTTGCCGATCTGGCCTGCGATCTGCTGATCAAGGATGAGCTGGCCCGCCTGATCCGGCGCGGCAAGCTGCCCGGCGCAACCGAAGATGACATTGCAGATGGGGCCGGGCTGGTGGTGCTGGCGATGGGCAAGATGGGCGCTTTCGAGCTGAATTATTCCTCGGACATTGATCTGATCTGCCTGTTTGACGAAACTCGCTACGACCCTGAGACCTATCACGAGGTGCGCAGCGCGATGGTCAAAATCACGCGGGCGATGGCCAATGGTCTGTCGGACCGCACTGGTGATGGTTATGTCTTTCGCACCGATCTGCGTCTGCGCCCCGACCCGGCGGTCACCCCGGTCTGTATCGCGATGGAAGCGGCAGAGCGCTATTACGAAAGCCTTGGCCGCACATGGGAACGCGCGGCCTATATCAAGGCGCGCCCGGCGGCGGGTGATCTGGCCGCAGGTGCGCGGTTTCTGGACACGCTGCGCCCCTTTGTCTGGCGGCGGCATCTGGATTTCGCCGCGATCGAGGACGCCCATGCCATCCGCCAGCGCATCCGGGAAACCAAAGCTTCGGCCCGCGCGCGCGACGTGGCGGGGCAAGATATCAAGCTGGGGCGCGGGGGCATTCGCGAGATCGAGTTTTACACCCAGACGCGCCAGTTGATCGCCGGCGGGCGCGACCCGTCGCTGCGGGTGCGCGGCACGGTCGAAGGGCTGGCCGTGCTGGCGGTCAAGGGCTGGGTGGCGGATCAGACGGCGTCAGAGCTGCAGGAGCATTACCGGGCGCATCGCACGCTCGAGCATCGGATCCAGATGGTCCATGACGGGCATACCCATGTCCTGCCAAAAGCGCCCGAAGATCTGGCGCGGGTGGCGTGCCTGATGGGGCTGGATGTGCCTGATCTGCTGTCTGAGACCAGCGCGCGGATGGATCAGGTCGATGCCTTGACCGAAGCATTCTTCGCCCCTGCTGCGCCCAAAGCGCAAGCGGCGGAAAACGGGTTGGGGGAGCATGAGATCGTGGCCCGCTGGCCAAGCTATCCGGCGCTGCGCAGCAAACGCGCGGCGCGGATTTTTGAGCGGCTGAAACCCGATCTTCTGATCCGGATCGCCGCCACCGCCCATCCCGATCAGGCGCTGCGCGCGATGGACGGATTTCTGCAGGGGCTGCCCAGCGGGGTGCAGATATTTTCTTTACTTGATGCCAATCCGCCGCTGATGGATCTGCTGATCGATATTGCGGGCACCTCGCCGGAATTGTCGGCCTATCTGTCGCGCAATGCGGCTGTTCTGGATTCGGTGATTGCGGGGGATTTCTTTGAAGACTGGCCGGGTGAAGACGCGCTGCGCGGCGATCTGGCGCGGCGGCTGGCGGCAGAGCCGGATTATGAAACCCAGCTGGATCTCACGCGCGGCTGGCAGCGGGAGTGGCATTTCCGCATCGGCGTGCATCATCTGCGCGGGCTGATCCCGGCAGCGCAGGCCGGGCGGCAATATGCGGAACTGGCCGGGGCCGTCATCGGCGCACTGCTGCCTGTGGTATCGGATGAGTTTGCCAAAAAGCACGGCGCGCCGCCGGGGCGCGGGGCGGCGGTTCTGGGCATGGGCTCACTGGGGGCGATGACGCTGAATTCCGGCTCGGATCTCGACATGATCGTGATCTATGATCCCGGCAATGCCGAGATATCAGACGGCCGCCGCCCGCTGGCCACCCGGACCTATTATGCGCGGCTGACGCAGGCGCTGATCACCGCGCTGACCGTGCCGATGCGGCAGGGGCGGCTTTACGCGGTGGATATGCGGCTGCGCCCGTCGGGCAATCAGGGGCCGGTGGCGACGTCGCTGGCCGCGTTTCGGCAATATCAGCTGGACGATGCCTGGGTCTGGGAACACCTGGCCCTGACCCGCGCCCGCGCGATCGCCGGGGCCGATGGTCTGATGGCTGAGTTGAATGATTTCCGACGCGAGGTTCTGACCCTGCCACGCCCGCAATCCGAGATTTTGCGCGAACTGGCGGATATGCGCGCGCGGCTGGCCGCTGCCAAACCCGCCGGAACAATCTGGCAGGCCAAGGACGGACCGGGACGGCTGATGGATATCGAACTTCTGGCCACCGTGGGCGCGTTGATCACCCATTGCGCGGCGCGGGATGTGGCTTCGGGCCTTGCCGGGGCGGTCTGCGGTGGGCTGCTGAGTGAAGAGGAGGCCTCTGTCCTGTCGGCGCATTATGCGCTGATGTGGGGTGTGCGCGCGGCGATGCGTTTGCTGGCGGGAGGATCGGGATCGGCGGAGCCCGGACCGGGGGGCGAGGATTTCCTGGCCCGTTCGGCCGGGTTTGTCAGTGGCGCGGACTTGAAAGAGGCATTGCGGGACGCGTATGCGCGCTCGGAACAGATTATTGAGGCAGCGATGGAGCGGGTAGATGCGCAAGGGTGACCCGGAGCTGGACCCGAAAGGGTTGATTGCGGAGAGCTACCGGATCGAAGGGATCAGCGAGAGCGAATGCCGGTCGATCTTTCTGGATTGGGCGTTGAGCCTGCCGGTGGGGACAGACACTGGCCCTGCGCTTCGGGTACTGGTGGAACGGCATCAGCAAAGCGATCCCGACCATCCGATGACCGAGGTGATGCGCCAGGGCCTGGCCGGAATGGCGGCACCGCGCCGTCGCGGCGGTTGGCGGTCACGCCCGCGCAGCTGATCTGGTGAGAAGGGGCTCCGGTCGGGCGGGGCATCGAACCCCGCCCGACCGGGCCCATGCCTGCGGCACGGGCGGACAGGCGGCGGGGTTTCGCTTTGACCGGCATGGGTCTATGAGGGCGCCATGACACAGCCTGACGATCTGCCCCGTATCCGCCTGCGCCCCAAGACCGATGCCCGCGCCCTGCGCCATGGCTTTCCCTGGGTCTATGCCAATCAGCTGGTCACGGACCGACGCACGCGCAAGCTGGCGCCGGGGGCACTGGCGGTGCTGGAAGATGACGCGCGGCAGGCTTTGGGGCTGGTGGCCGTCACACCCGAGAGCCGGATCATCGCCCGGATGCTGGATCGCGACATCACGGCAGCGGTGGATCAGGCCTGGATCGCGCGCCGGATCGCACGCGCGCTGGCCCTGCGAGAGCGGCTGTTTGATGCGCCCTATTTTCGCCTGATCCATGCCGAAGCCGACGGGTTGCCGGGTGTGATCGTGGATCGCTTTGGCGATGTGGCCGTGATCCAGCCCAATGCCGCCTGGGCGGAGGCGCGGATCGAGGCCTTTGCGGCTGCGCTGGTTGAGGTGACCGGGGTGAGCACGCTTTTGAAAAACGCCTCAGGTCGGGCGCGGGGACTTGAAGGACTGGATGATATCTCGACCGTGCTGCGCGGCAAGGCGCCCGATGCACCGGTGCAAGTGCCTATGAATGGCGCCACCTATATGGCCGATCTGACCGGGGGGCAGAAGACGGGCCTTTTCTATGACCAGCGGCCCAACCATGCCTTTGCCGCGCGGCTGGGGCAGGGCGGGCGCGTGTTGGATGTGTTCAGCCATGTCGGCGGCTTCGGGCTGGCCATGCTGGCCGGCGGCGCGCAAGAGGCCGTGGCGGTGGACGGCTCTGCCCCCGCGCTGGCTTTGGCGCAGCAAGGGGCCGAGGCGGGCGGGATGGCCGGGCGGTTTTCGACCCGCCAGGGCGATGCGTTCGAGCAGTTGACCGCGCTGGCCGAAGAGGGCGCGCAATTCGATGTGGTGATCTGTGATCCGCCTGCCTTTGCGCCGTCCAAACAGGCGTTGGACGCGGGGTTGCGCGCCTATGAGCGTGTGGCGCGGCTGGCGGCGCCTTTGGTCGCTCCGGGCGGCTATCTGGGCCTGTGTTCCTGTTCCCACGCCGCCGATCTTACGCGGTTCCGGACGGCCTGCATCCGGGGCATCGGGCGGGCCGGGCGTGCGGGGGCGCTGATCCATACCGGCTTTGCCGGGCCGGATCATCCGCAGCATCCGCAATTGGCGGAAAGCGCCTATCTCAAGGCACTGTTTTTCCGGCTGTAACGCGATGCGACTGGTTCTGGACACTTGCGTGATCTTTCCCACGGTCATGCGCGAGATGCTGCTGGGCGCGGCAGAGGCCGGGTTTTATACACCGATCTGGTCCGATCGCATCCTTGAGGAATGGCGCCGCGCGGCGCAGCGGTTGGGGCCGGTGCAGGCTGCGGTCGCAGAGGGAGAGATTGCCCTGCTACGCGCGCATTGGACTGCGAGCCTGATCGCACCTGCACCGGGGCTTGAGGCGCGGCTCTGGCTGCCGGATGCGGCGGATATTCACGTGTTGGCGGTTGCGGTGGCCAGGTCGGCCGATGGGATCGTGACGATGAATGCCAAGGATTTCCCGCGTCATCTGCTGGCCGAAGAGGGGCTGTCGCGCTCCGACCCGGATGCCCTGCTGCACGGGTTCTGGCAGGCCCGGCCCGAGGCGATGCAGGCCGTGGGGCAGACGGTTCTGGACCGCGCCAATGCCGCCGGGGAAGGCGGATGGGAGATACGACCCCTCTTGAAAAAGGCACGCCTGCCGCGTCTGGCCAAGGCTTTGTCCATGTGACAGCGGATGACGGGGCGCGGGTGCCACGCGCGCCCCGCCGGGCGGACCCGGAGGCTGCAGATGATCGGGCAGGGTGATCGGCCCGACCTGTCATCTGGTCTTGGCTGTACGGTCCTGTTTGGTGTCGGCGCCGTTTCGGAGCTGCGGGGCAGGGTGAAAGCCTGCTGTCAAAGATATCTTTGCCTGCCAACCGCAGATGCGGCTGGTCCTGTCTCCTTTAGGGGGCGGCCGGGGTTTGATCCGGCCTGTCGCGCGAGTAGAGGCAGGATCGCAGGGCGTGGTTAAAGAAAGGGAAATGGTGCGTGCGGTGGGGGTAATCGCTTGGTTTGCGCTGAACATCAAACCGGGCAGTGACATTCCAGCGCCTGACCCGGGGGATCAATCAAACGCAGTACGGTCAGAATGACCCGCGCGCGACAAGCGCCCGCCCCCCGCCTCAGGGGGGCGCTCGTTTGAATGGCAAGCCTGTGGCATGACGCAGCGGGTCGGGCGCTGGGATTTTGGCCCTTGGCCGACATCCGGGATGTTTGAGACGTGTCGGGTTGTAACTATGGCCGCCTATGGCTGTCGTTACCTCTGCCAGCGCGCCTCAAGCTTCTGCAGCGCTGAAATCCGGTCTTCGGTCTTGGGGTGGCTCATCAACCACGCCGGGGCCAAACCGCCGCGAGCGCCAGTGATCTCTTCAAGCTTGCGGAACATCGAGATCTGCGGCTTGATCCCGATCCCCGCCTTGGCCAGCAGCGCGGCGGCATAGGCGTCGGCCTCATATTCATCCGACCGGCTCAGGCCGGAGGCCAAAAGGCTGGTCAGCATATTGGCGATCATCGGACCGACAAAGGGCACATAGCGTGCAAATACCATCATCAGCACCGTGCGCAGCGCGTTCTGACCGGCGAAATCGCCCATGCGCCGTTTCGCATGGCCCAAAGCCACATGCCCCATCTCATGCGCGATCACGGAACTCATTTCTTCGGGCGTGATCTCTCCGCTGCGCATCCGCAGATAGAAGCCGCGCGTGATGAAAATCCGCCCGTCGGGCGCAGCCAGGCCGTTCACCGGGTCGATCTCGTAAATATAAACCGGGATCCGATCCAACTCCAAAGCCGCAGCCAGCCGGTCCAGCAGAGGGCGCAGCTGGGGGTCGACCAGTTCGGTCGATTTGGCGTCCAGCTCGCGATGGGTGCGCCAGACCGAAAAGCGATAGGTCGCGAGCGCATAGAGCACGGCCAAAAGGATGGGCGTCAGCTTGATCATGGCCTAAAGATGGGGTCGGGGAGCGGCAAGGGCAAGCGCTCAGATGTCCCAGGCCACAGGCATGTGAAGCGGCCCGCGAAAGGCCCAGCCGGCGAAGGGCACATCGTCTGTCAGACGCAGGCCGGGCAGGGCGGCGAATGCCATGGGCAGCGCGACCTCGGCCACCAGACAGCGCGCCGCCGCTGCGCCTGCGCAGAAATGCGGTCCGGCGCCAAAGCTGATCGCGGCTTGCGTGTCGCGGGTGATGTCAAAGCGGTCCGGCCAGTCAAAATGCGCCTCGTCCCGCCCGGCAGAACCGAACATGAAAAACACCCGCTCACCGGGCTCAAAACGGATGCCATTAACCTCATCGGATTTGGCGATCTGCCGCGGCGACATGCCAATCGGCGACATCCAGCGCGCATATTCGGCAAAAGCGTCGGTCCAGGCGCGACCGCCGCGCAAGACGTCGGTGAGCTGGGCGGAATGGGTGAGGAGCGCGAAAGCGGTGCCGGCGATAGCGTCGCGCGGCTCGTTCTGGCCGCCCGAGATGATCAGTTTGATATTGGCGCGCAGCGATGCCATCGGCAGCCCGGCGGCCAGCTGCACCGACAGCGCATCGCGCCCCGGATGGGCACGTGCCGACTGTGTCATCCGGCCGATATGCGCATCAATCAGGGCCGTGGCCTCGTGGCAGCGCGCCTCGATCTGCGCATCGCCCGCGTAATTGGCGCAGCCGTCGATCATCGCCTGGCTGACCGCGTCCATTTCAGCCGCCGTCATCTCGGTCAGGCCGGTGATCGCCTTCAGCGCCTCGGCCGAGGCGGGCATGGCAAAATCCCGCACGAAGTCACAGGCCCCGCGCGGGCGCAGATCGTCCAGCAGCCCCTGCATTCGCGCTTCAAAAATCGGCCGCCAATGCTCCGCCACGGTGCGGGGGCTGAGCGTGGGAAACAAGGCCCGCCGTTCCGCAAGATGCGCCGCGCCATCCTTGCGCATCATGTTCTCGCCCATCAGCTTGGTCATCAACCCGTCAGGCTGGTGCGAGGAGAACACCTCAATGCGTTTTTCATGGGTATGAATGTCGTCGCGCCGGGTGAAGAGCGTCGCGCCCAGCTGCGGGACAAAGGTGATGGGCGCGCTCGCCCGCATCCGCGCCAGATCCGGATAGGGATCGACGGCAAAGCTTTTCAGGTCAATTTCGGTGACAGGGGCGGTGGACATGGCCCGACGCTAGCGCCGCCGGGCCAGGATTGTCAAAGCGCCGGCGTGAACACGAACCCGTCGCCATCACGGGTCAGACGCCCCAGACCGGGATGGGGCAGATGCGTCACCGCAAAGCGCAGCCCTTCATCGGCGATCCGCGCCAGCAGAGCCTTGCGCGTGGCCACGGCCTGCGCCGGATTGGCGTCCAGCTGATAGGTCACATCCGGGTTGGGAAATTGCAGATCGCCAGACACCACTGCATCGCCAAGGATCAGCACGGTTTCGTCGCCGCCGGTGATTTCCACCACACAGTGGCCCGGCGTGTGCCCCGGTGCAGGCAGCAGGCGCAGCCCGTCGCCCAGATCGGCTTCGCCGTCATGGGGGATGACCTGATCGGCCAGGATGCCCGCGATCATCTGCAGCAGAGCGATCATGGGCGCCATATCCTCGGGCATCTTGCTGGCAAGGTCCGGATCGGTCCAGAAGCCCCATTCATCCGCCGAGATATGGATGCCCGCCTGCGGATAGGCCGACACCCCGTCTTTGACCAGCCCGCCGATATGGTCGGCATGCATATGGGTGATGATGATGTCGGTGACCGCCTGCGGATCAATCCCGCCCGCGCCGAGCCCGTCGTGCACCTGACCGGTCTCGGCAAAGCGTTCCTTCAGAAACATGCCGCTGCCCGCGTCGATCAGCACCACGCGATCCCCGGTCGTCGCCTGCCACAGATTGGCACCAAAGCGCACGCTCTCGGCCTTGATGTAGGCATTTGGGAAATAGGCGGCGGGAATATCCAGCGCGCCATCCGACCATGTGGTGAGCGTCAGCGGGCCGATCTGGGTGCTATGCGGGGCGGTCATGTGTGATGTCCTTTGCTATGGATGCGGCACAGCTAGGCTGCGGTGACCACGCGGCCAATCCTGCTGGCCATTTCTGCCCGCAAGCTGTCGGTTACGGCCCGCTCAGCCCGGCCTCGGCCATGATCCGGGCGGCCTCTTCCTCCAGCAGGCGGGCTTCGGCGCTGCCTTTGACGGGGATGCGCCCGGCTTCCAGAAAGAGCGGTGCCGAGAGCGGCGAGAGGCGCGGCAGGCGGCGCAGTTCGACCGACCGGATCTGCCGCGCCAGATCCTCGATCCGTCCAAAATCCACCAGGCCGCGCAGCGCCTCGGTCCGGGTGATGCGCATCATCAGATGGTCGGGATCATATTTCAGCAGCGTGTCATACAGGATGTCCGACGAAAACGTCGCCTGACGCCCCGATTTGCGCTGCCCGCCGCTATTGCGTTCGATCAGCCCGGCAATGGTGGCCGAAGCCCGAAAGGTTCGCTTCATCACCGCATTGCCCGCCAGCCAGCGATCCAGCCCCTCGCGCAGCGCGTCCAGATCAAAGAGGCCTGCGACTTCCTCCAACGGGTCCAGCCCCCAGATCAGCGTGGCATAATCGGTGGCGACAAAGCCCAGCGGATGGCACCCCATCTCATCCAGCCGATGCGACAGCAGCAGGCCCAGCGTCTGCATCGCGTTGCGCCCGGCAAAGCCATAGACACAGACATGCTCGCGCCCGTCATGGGGGAAGCTTTCCACCAGCAATTCGCCTCGCCGCGGCAGGCGCGACACCTGCCGCTGCAGATGCAGCCACTCACGCGTGTGGTGCGGCAGATCGGGCCAGTCATCTTCCGCAAACATGTCCAGAATACGATCCGACAGCTGCGTCGAGGTAGCAAATTTCGTACCCATGAAGGTGGCGATCTTGGGTTTTTTGTCGGCGCGGCGCGTGACCTCAACGGTCATTTCGCGCAAGCCTTCATAGCGCACGATCTGCCCGCCGATCAGAAAGGTATCCCCGCGTGACAGAGAGGCGGCAAAGCCCTCCTCGATTTCGCCCAAGGGCTTG
>JABSSB010000130.1:17030-22607 GCA_013214715.1 Paracoccaceae bacterium
CCATCTGCATCGCGGCCTTTTTTAGTAATGATATTGATAATACCGCCGGTACTGCCACCACCATACATAGCAGATGCACCAGAGATCACTTTCATCCGGATCCGCGCCGCCGCGCGCGGATCACGCAGATGCCACAGCCCATCGGGCCCCTGTTTCAGCCGCTGCCATTGATCATAGGCCCGCAGCGCGTAGCCGCCCGTGGCGCAGAACTCGAGGCAATCGTCAAACTCCGCCCGCGACAGATCGGCAAAAGGCCCGGCGCGACGCATCTGTGCATAAAGCGCATCGGCGGCAAACGGCCCTGCACAGGCGGCGATCAGAATATGCTGGCAGAGCACATCCAAAGGCCCCCGCCCGCGCGGATCACCATCGAGTGCATGCGCCTGCACGGCCTCCAACGCGGCACGGCATTCGACCACCTCAAAGCGGTTGGCAGGCACCAGCAGCGCCTTCGAGGGCGCGTTATAGCGGTGATTGGCCCGCCCGATCCGCTGCACAAGCCGTTTGACATTCTTCGGCGCCCCAATCTGGATCACCAGATCGACATCGCCCCAATCGATCCCCAGATCCAGCGAGCCTGTGCAGACCACCGCGCGCAGATCGCCGGCCACCATCGCGGCTTCGACCTTTTCACGCTGCCCCCGATCGAGCGAGCCGTGATGAATGCCAATGGGCAGAGCGTCCTCATTGGCGAGCCAGAGATTGTGAAAAAACAGCTCCGCCTGCGCGCGGGTATTGTGGAAGATCAGTGTGGTCTTATGCGCTCGCACCTGCTCCAGCACGGCCGGAATAGCATAGGCCGCGCCGCCCCCGGCCCAGGGCGGTGCCTGTTCGATCTCCAGCATGGAAATATCCGGCGCCGGGCCGGGATCGGCGCGCAGGATGTCACAAGGGTCGGGGTGGCGTGCCAGCAGCCGTGCGATTGCGCCCGGGTCTTCGACGGTGGCCGACAAGCCCACGCGGCGCAGCCCCGGACAGATCGCATCCAAAGCCGCCAAGGCCAGAAACAACTGATCCCCGCGCTTGCTTTCAGACAGGGCGTGGATTTCATCCACCACCACGCGCTTGAGCCCCGCAAACATGCGCGGCGCATCGGGGTAAGAGGTCAGCAGCGCCAGACTTTCCGGCGTGGTCAGCAGAATATGTGGGGGATCGGCGCGCTGGCGCTTTTTGACACTGGCCGAGGTATCGCCGGTGCGATCCTCGATCCGGACTGGCAGGCCCATCTCCTCGACCGGGCCGCGCAGATTGCGTTTGATATCTGCGGCCAGCGCCTTGAGCGGAGAGACATACAGCGTGTGCAGCCCTTCATGGTCTGCGTCCGCCAAGTCCGCCAATGTTGGCAGAAACCCCGCCATCGTCTTGCCGCCCCCGGTCGGCGCAATCAACAACGTCGCCGGATCAGCGGCCCGCGCGAGCATCTCCATCTGATGCGGATGCGGCTGCCACCCCTTCGCGGTGAACCAGTTGGTGATCGGGGCGGGCAAGCTGTCCATGGGCCCCAAGCTAGGTCGGCACAAGCTGCAGGAAAAGAGGTCTGGATACTCCGCCCCTATTTCTTGTCTTCCCACATACCATTGGGAGACGTCACGTCAGCGACGGAGGGCAAAGCCCCCAGTAGCCGCGATACCAAAGCGGACATGCCCAGAAAAAAGGCTGGAATTAAAGCTAACTTGAAGTTTTACACAAGGTTCATCGCAAGAGAATCACCGATAGGAAAGGACCACAGCGATGAGGCTAGAGCATGTAAACATTACCGTCCCTGACCCAAAGGCCACCGCAGCCACCCTGCAACGGCTATTTGACTGGAAGATCCGCTGGGAAGGCGCGGCCATATCCGATGGCTACAGCGTACATGTGGGCGATGCTGACAGCTATCTTGCGCTCTATTCCGGGGATGCGCCGCTGGAAACGGCTGGCAGCTCCTATCACACCAAGGCCGGTCTGAACCATGTTGGCGTGGTGGTCGATGATCTTGCCGCGATCGAGGCGCGCGTGCGCGGCGAAGGGTTCACACCACGCTCCCACGCTGATTACGAACCGGGCAAGCGGTTCTATTTCGACGGCCCGGACGGGATCGAATACGAGGTCGTCGCCTATGACTAAACGCAAACGGTACCCGTTGATCTAAGGCTTTGAGCTAAGAGATTTCACCGCTCGGCTGACCTGCATGTAACGAGGTGAAGGGCGGGTCAGTCGAATGGCGACGCGAACGGGTTTGGCGGTGATCGTGAACACTGCATTGGGCGGGGTGCAGGGCTGCAGTGACGAGGCCGGACCCGCAACCGCTGTCAATGAGACCGCACAGATCGCCGCCACCCCCACGACCACCCGCAGGGGCGCGATTGATCTCGCGCTTTATGCTGGGCAGATGAAGTTCCGGATCGAATATGCCGTGCCCCTGCGCGGGCAGGACGTGCCCTTTGTCGTCTATGCCGGGCTGGAAGAAGAAACGCCCACAAGGATGAAACTGAACGCTTTCGCCGATCTGCGCAGCTTTCAGGCGCGCGCGCCCGGCTTGGCTTCGGCCCCATTGGTCGTAAGCTGCACCCAGACCATCACCCTGGACCTGCAGGAGCTTTTGGCCGATGGCGATAGTTTCCGGTTTCGCGGGCAGGTCGATGCTGCGTTTTCCCTTTGCCGGGGCCGCGGCAGCCCCTAGGAACGACCGGGTTTGCAGTATTTCGCGGTCTCGGTCGAGGCCGCCGCGCGGGGCGCTGCCGAGCTTTCGAGCCAATGCCTGAAGCTGCAGGTGGCGGAACTGACGCTCAATCCGCTGGGCTTTGTCGGCACTGTCACCAATTTTCTGGGCGTGACGGAGCCTATCACTCAGATTGTGCTGGAGGAGGCGCGCACGCTTTTGGCCGAAAACCCGATCTGTCCGAAATTGCCCCCCGAGGTCGCGACGCTGCAACCCGATCTGCAATCGGGCGGCACGCGCGAGATTGGCGAGGGCGGGCTTGGCGCGGCGGTGTCAGGGTCTGTCGATGTCAGCCCCGCGGCGATGGTGACACTTCTGGCAGCGTTCAAGGAAAACGGTCTGTTGGAAGGCTTCGCAGAATGATGCGCCTTGCCCCTGTTTTCCGGATCTTCGGCACGGCGGCGCAGGCGCAATCCGTCGATCTGAGCATCATCAACACCCAGCCGATAAATGGCACGGATGTCGCCTAGACGCTCGACGTGACGCTCAGCACGACGCAGCAGACGCGAATGGCGGTCAAGGCGCTTCGCGATTTGCAGGAGTTTCAGCAGAACCTGCAGGCCATGACCTCGGGCCTTTTTGTGCTGGACAATTGCGGGTTGCAGGTGGAGTTGAAAGACCTGCAGGCCAGCACAATCGGCTCGGCCCTGACCCTCGACAGTGCAGCGGTGATCCGGATGTTCATCTGCGAACGCACGGGGGATGCGCGTTTCACCCGCGGTGACGTCACGCGTGAATTGCCATCGACCGGGACCGCCACGGTGGGCGTGGAGATTCATGACAACTGCATCCGGTTTGACCCCCAGACCCTTGATTTGCGGACCGCGGAACAGATCGGGGAACGATTTGCCAGTGCAGAGACGCTGGAAGAGGTAAATGAACTGATCCTTTCGGCCATGGATCTGGTGGTGCGCGAAAATCCGATCTGTCCCAAACTGCCCGAGGAGCTGAGTGCGCCCGACCCGGTTTGCAGCGCCGCTGGTATAACCGAGATCGGCAGTGGCGGCGTGGGTGTGGCGCTGGACGGGTGGATCGATGTCAGCGTCTCCACCATTTTGGACCTGCTGGCCTTTCTTCAAGAAGAAGGCATGCTGCCGCCAGAGCCGTAAGCTTTGGGTCTTAAGCCGAATCGCGCGGGGGCAGGGTGTCCTGTAGCTTCTTGGTCAAGCCTGCGCGCACAATGTCGTAGGACACCACAAGGCGGTGGCGCATTTCATCTGCGTCCGATCCCCAGGGCAGATGCACCCAGCTGCGGTGGAAATAGCGGGCGCGTGTGGCCAGACCGGCGTCGATCAGCATCTGTGCTGTGTCGATATCGGCGGTTTTGACAGATACGCCAGTGTCTACCATGCCGATGCAGGCAAACATCTTGCCGCCCACTTTCCATGCATCATGCCCGCCGCCCCAGGGGTCGGACCATTCGGCGCCTGGCAGGGTTTTGCAAATGTCGTTCATGATGTCGCGGCTTATGACCCCATGCTTTGCCGCGCGGGGGCGCAAGTCAAGGCTTGGCGCGGGCGCGGGCGGATGCTATGACGCCCGCATGACCGGGATTACCTGCATCATTTGCTGCTGCATTCCCTGCTGAATTTCAGCGGGACGGTTTCTTTCGTTTTCATCTCTACGACAAGTTGCTAAGCCCGCGCTGCGCCTGAAACCGCATGCTTGAGGAGCCCATGCGATGACCGAGATCACGCTGCACAACACGGCCAGCCGCCGCAAGGAGCGGTTTTTGCCGATCGACCCCGAAAATGTGCGGCTCTATGTTTGTGGGCCGACAGTCTATGACCGCGCGCATCTGGGCAATGCCCGGCCTGTGGTGGTGTTTGATTTGCTCAACCGGCTGCTGCGCCATGTCTATGGGGCAGAGCATGTGACCTATGTCCGCAACTTCACCGACGTGGATGACAAGATCAACGCCCGCGCCGCCGAAAGCGGGCGCGCGATTGACGAGATCACCGCCGAGACAACGCAATGGTTTCTCGATGACATGGCCGCGCTGGGCGCGTGGGAGCCTGATCATATGCCGCGGGCGACGCAATATATTGCTGAGATGGTCACCATGATCGAAGAGCTGATTGCCGACGGCTTTGCCTATGTGGCCGAAGGCCATGTGCTGTTTGCCGTGGACCGCTATGCCGATTATGGCAAGCTCTCGGGCCGGTCGGTCGATGACATGATCGCCGGCGCGCGGGTCGAGGTCGCACCTTACAAGCGCAACCCGATGGATTTCGTTTTGTGGAAACCCTCCGGCGATGATCTGCCGGGCTGGGACAGCCCCTGGGGGCGTGGGCGTCCGGGCTGGCATATCGAATGCTCGGCCATGGCCAAGACGCTGTTGGGGGAGGTGTTTGACATCCACGCGGGTGGCAACGACCTGACCTTTCCGCATCATGAAAACGAGATTGCGCAAAGCTGCTGCGCCAATGGGACGGAGCGGATGGCGCAGGTCTGGCTGCATAACGAGATGCTGCAGGTCGAAGGCAAGAAGATGTCCAAATCGCTGGGCAATTTCTTCACCGTGCGCGATTTGCTGGATCAGGGCATTCCGGGCGAGGTGATCCGGTTCGTGTTTCTGTCCACGCATTACCGCAAGCCGATGGATTGGACGGCGGAGAAGGCCGCACAAGCCGAGGCGACATTGCGCAAATGGTATGCGCAAATCGAAGGTGTCGAGGCTGGCGAGCTGCCTGAGGGCATTGTGACGGCTCTGGCTGATGATCTTAATAGCGCTGGAGCATTGGCTGAGATGCACCGTCTGTCCGGGGCTGGGGATGCGGCTGGATTGGCGTCGGCATTGGGGTTTGTGGGTCTGTGGCCCGGTGCGATGCCCGACTGGGCCGCGGGGCCTGATGTGGATTTGTCAGCCCATGAAG
>JABSSB010000131.1 GCA_013214715.1 Paracoccaceae bacterium
GGGCAACCCTCAGTACCGATGCACCTCAATTCTGATGGAGCTTATTTCCTTGGCCTCAAGGTGGGGCGTCGCAGCGCCGAACTGGTGCTGATGGACTTCATGGGCGTGCTGCGAGACCGCGCGCGCGTGACCTATGCCTATCCTACGCCCGATGCCGCGCTGGAGTTTGCCGAACAGAATGTCTCTCGCCTAATCGACAGTTTGCCGCCGGACGCGCGCACCCGCGTGGCCGGCCTGGGCATCGCGATGCCGTTTTTTCTTTGGGATTGGGCGCAGACGCTGCAAGTACCACAAGAGAAAATGGATGCCTGGCGCCATGTCGACCTGCAAGCTGCGCTGGCCGAACGTGTCGGCGTCCCGGTCTTCCTGCAAAATGATGCCAGCGCTGCCTGCGGGGCAGAGCTTGTTCTGGGCCCCGAAAACGCGCCGCGTGAATTCCTGTATTTCTACATCGGTTTTTTCATCGGCGGCGGGGTGGTTCTGAATGGCGCAATCTATTCCGGGCAGGGCAATTCCGGCGCTTTGGGGCCGATGCCGGTCGCCGACGCCTCGGGACAGATCCGCCCTCTGATTGAGGTGGCAAGCCTTTATACGTTGGAACGCGCCGTGGTGGCCTCAGGCGCCAGTGCAGGAATGATATGGGACCGCGCGGAGCACTGGAATTTGCCCGAACGCATCCTGTCAGACTGGATCGACACAGCGGCGGTTGGGCTGGCCCATGCGATCGTCTCTTCTTGCAGTCTGATCGATTTTGACCACGTGCGCATTGATGGCTGGATACCCGAGGACGTCAAGGCCCGGCTGATCGCGCAGGTACAGGAGCACCTTGCCCAGCACAGCATGACCGGCCTTACCCGCCCCGATATTGAGGCAGGCAAGATTGGCGCAGATGCGCGTGCCCTGGGTGCGGCCACCCTGCCCTTGTCCGAGAAGTATCTGATCGACTCTTAGCGGGTTTGGTCTTCGATACAAGTCTGACGCTGCACCCCCAGCCCTTCGATACCCAATTCAACCACATCGCCGGCCGTCAAATAGCGCTGCGGTGTCATCCCCATGCCTACCCCCGGCGGCGTCCCGGTCGAGATGATGTCTCCCGGATGCAGCGTGAAGAACCGGCTGAGATAGCTGATCAGATGGGCCACACCATAAACCATCGTCCTTGTTGACCCGTCCTGCATCCGATCTCCGTTCAAATCGAGCCACATCGACAGGTCTTGCGGATCCGACACCTCATCCGCCGTAACCAACCAGGGGCCAGTCTGGCCAAAATTGTCACAACCCTTGCCCTTGGACCATTGGCCCTGCCGCTCCAGCTGGAATTCACGTTCAGAGACATCATTGACCACGCAATAGCCCGCGACATGGGCCATCGCGTCGGCCTCGTCGATATATTTGCCGGGCGTCCCGATCACCACACCCAGTTCAACCTCCCAATCCGTCTTGACTGATCCGCGCGGGATGATGATGGGATCGTTGGGGCCACAAATGGCCGAGTTTGCCTTCATGAACAAAACCGGCTCGGACGGCACGGCCATGCCGCTTTCGGCGGCGTGATCGGCATAGTTCAGCCCGATGCACATGAATTTGCTGGTGCCCGCCACGCAGGGGCCAAGCCGGGGCTTGCCTTCGACAACAGGCAGTGCCGCGATATCCAGATTTTCAGTCCAAGACATGTCCGACAGAGCCGGTCCAGACAGATCGCTGATCACGCCGCTCAAATCGCGTATCTGGCCCTCATCATCCAGCAGGCCCGGTTTTTCGGCCCCCTGCGGACCATAGCGGAGGAGTTTCATCTTGTATGTCCTTCAAGTTCAGATGGACCAGCCACCATCAATGTTCAGCGCCTGTCCAGTTGTGAATGCGGCCTCGTCCGAGGCCAGATAGCAAGCCAGCGCCGCAACCTCGTCGGCTTGGCCAATCCGACCCATTTTCTGGCGCGCGTTGAATTCGGCCAAGGCCTTTTCGTAATCGCCTGTCGCGCGCAGTCTTTCATGCAGGGACGGTGTGTCGACTGTGCCGGGGCAGATTGCGTTGCAGCGAATGCCCTGGGTCACATGATCTGCGGCCACCGCTTTCGTCAGGCCGATTACGGCAGCTTTGGTGGTGCCATAAATCATGCGGTTCGGCGCCCCCATCTGCGACGACACGACCGAGGCCATGTTGATAATCGACCCGCCACCGCGCGCAATCATCCCCGGCAGCGCTGCTCGGATCGTGTCGAACATGGCTTTGACATTCAGGCGGAACGCAAAATCCAACTCATCATGCGTGGCCTCAAGCACGGTGCCCGCATGAACGACCCCCGCGCAGTTGAACAATACGTCCACCGTTCCGGCCGCTTGGATCGCCTCATGCACCGCCTTGCTGTCGGTGGCATCCACCTGCTGCACCTCCAGCCCCGGCACACCGTCCAAGGGCGATACGTCGATGTCTGTTGCAATCACGCGAGCCCCTTCTTGGGCCATACGCTCCACCGTTGCGCGGCCAATGCCCTGCCCAGCCGCCGTGGCGAAAACCGTTTTGCCCTCTAATCGCGTCATTTCGCCCCCGCATTTTCCGCCACTATGCCACCTTGATCAGCCAATACCAGCATCTCTCCAAAATCAGGCTGGACACGCGGCGCAGAGGGCACAGCCCAAACTACAGGGGCCTTTGGCGCTTCAGGCAGGGGCGCATCCAGATCGGTCAGCATCAGGATCAGCGACGGGTCATACGCCTGCGCCTCTGACAAAACGGCGTCAAAATCGGTGCCGCCACCGCGGCGCAACGGCATGGCGGTCAATCCTGCCTTGCTGTCAAAGCGGGTGCGGCTGTGAACCTCTGTATCGAAACCCAGCAAATGTGCCTCCGCTCCGCTGCGCCGCATGGCGCCAAGGGCCTCGGCGGCGAAAAGATCCAAAACCAGATCCGGGATCGAACTGGACGTATCCAGACCGATCACCAAACGTGGGCGTTTGGTGTCGCGGATCAGGCCGGGCTCAAAAACTGGCTGGGCGGCGCCGGTCTGACGCGCCAAAGCATCGCGGGCCAACCACTGGCGCGCGGGCCGTGCATGGGACAGATGCGGATGCTGGGCAAGTGCCTTGGCAAGGAGCCGCCGCAATCGAAGCTCCCAAGGAACCTGAGCGCGGGGCAAATCCCCAAAACGCGCCAGAACCGCGCCAATCCCACTGCCTGCGCCGCGCCCGGTAGCCAGTGCCTGCGCGACGCGTTCGGCCCAGATCTCGGTCTCGGCTGCCTCTGGATCACTGCCCTCAAGATCAGGGGCAAACCCTTGCTGCAGGGCATAGTCCTGAATGGCCTTGCCTGACGGGCCGGAACGATCATCAGATGCGGCGACCAATATCTGATAAAGCTGTTCACAATCCCAAGCGGACAGAAGGGTGTCTGGCCGATCTTCCGGGGCGATCCGGTCTGCCACCTGCGCGGCCCGCACCGCCGGGCGCGGCAGCGCATGCCCGCCTTGCAGCAACGCTTCATTGACCAGCGCATCGCAGGCCAGATCAAACAGCATTGGCTGGAAACCTGTCCCGAGCCGTTCCTCCGTCGCGGAACGCCGGGCGGAATGGCGCAAAGCCACATGCAGCACATGATGCGCCAAAAGCCCGGTCTGTTCTGATATTGGCAGAAGCGGGAATTCCGCCCCGATATGGATCACATCGCCCGCTGTGCGTGTGGGGCCGTTACCGTCGCGAAACTGGCACCAAAGCGCCAGGACACCTATGGCAGGGTCGACCTCGGGCAGGCGCGCCATGGCCGTGCGCACGCGGTTTGAATGGATCACACCACGCCCACCTCCGCCCGCGCGGCGGCATACTCCTGATACGACCGGGACGTTCGGAACGCGTCTGTCAACCCTTGGTTCAGCGCCTTGCGGATCAGGATTTCAAAGCCAAAACTGGTCAGATCGGCCAGCGGCAGCCCCGGTGCGTCGGCATTGGACAGATCGGCCATGATGTCGATCGTGTCTGGCATGGTGGCCGCATCCGCCTGCGCGACAAGGGCGTAAATCAAACCGACCAACCCATTGATGCTGCGCGGGTAAAGAGCGCGGCGCCCGCCTGGCGGCGTGTTCAGGATTTCCTCGAGCGTCACCATCGCCTCAAGCTCGGCCGCGACGCTCGCGAATTCTGCTGCTGCGGCTGTTCCGACGGTGCCCGCGATCATGGTCTGGCGCAGGCGCTTGTCTTCAACGGCGCCGACAATATCGCTAACCCGCTCCCAGGCGCGGGGCGTGCAGGCAATGATCTCTCCGCGTCGCAAGGCGATCTCGGTGGTGTCGAGCAGATCGGGTCGCGCTTTCAGAAACGCCGTGACCAAAGGCGACAAGCTGCGGTCTACGGCATAGCGTTCCAGCCAATCCTTGGCGTCTGCATGAACATGCAGGTGGATCAGCCGGTCCGACAGGGCCGTGCCCATCTCATAAGCAATGGCGCCATCTTCGACCGCATTGCCCGCCGCCACGATAAAGACCGAGCTCGGCAATTCGTGCCTCCCGACCCGGCGTTCCTGAAGCAAACCATAGACCGTCGGCTGCAAATGCGGCGCGGCAGCGGTCAGTTCATCGAGAAAAAGGAGCGAGGGGCGCGCCGGATCATCGGGCAAATCCTCGGGCCGATACCAGACGGTGCGGCCCGTGTCGTGATCGTAATAAGGCAACCCGCGCAGGTCCTGCGGCTCGATCGTCGTGAGCCGGACATCAAAAAGCCGCGCCCCGATCTGCCGCGCCAAATCACTGACAAGCTGGCTTTTGCCCACGCCCGGACGCCCATGCAACATCCATGACGCCGTCAAATTGCCCGTGACCTGAGCCTGCCAACCGGCCAGCAGAACCTCATGTGCCTCTCCGGCGCTCACGGTCTGGGCATTCACGCTCATGCCGGTTGGTCCTCTGGCTCGTTGGTTTGGTGCAGCAGGGCCGTGAGCCTTGCGTGGGCAGAGACGCCGCGTGTTTCGAAACTGACCGATCGCAACGGTGTGTTGTCCCGAAGATTGGCCTTCAAAAGCTGCGCTTCGGTGAAGTCACTGTCGAACAGGCTGTCTCGGATCAATTTGCGCTCGGATTTGGTCAGCGGAAGCAATCGGGATTTGCCGCGATCCAGTTGCACGCTCACCACGGTCAAAGGCGGCACGCGCGCCATGTCGGATTGCTCGACCACCAGAAACACTTCGCCGCTGTCAAATCCGCGCGCGGCCGCGATTTGAGACAGGATGCGACGTCCGCGAAAGCGCAGCGTGTCCAGGGCGCGCTCGGTGTTATCCTCTGAGCCGATTTGCTCACGCTTGTGCAATGGCACGCGGAGCACCCGCAATTCGACAAAAGCAATGACAATCAGCATGGCAAGCGGCGCCTGACTGATCGGCAAGGCCTGCGACGGCCAGATGATCGCCGCCGCCCCAAAGGGCATCAGCACTGCAAGAAAGCGCAATAACTGGTTTTCAAAGATCGCGCGGATCATCACGCCGGACCCCGCTTCACGGCGTGGCAGGATCATCCCGCGTTCCAGAATTTTCCGTGGCGCGGTTGGAAACTCCAGCAGCCCGGCGTTCCAGACTGTTTCCGGTGACAAGATGATCAGGCTCATGGCAATGCAGCCACGGCAAATAACGGGGTCGAGGCCGCGAATGCCCAAGCCAGAACCAACCCCTTGCCCAAAGCGACCGAACCTGCGCCCCGCCTCTCTGCGATCCAGCGGGCGAGCGAGCCATAGACCACAAAAAACAGTACAAGCACGGGCAAGGTCGTAAAGGTCAGCCCCAGCTCACTTGGCGACAACGCCATCGCGCCAGCAAGCCCGGTCAAAAGGGCCACCCGCGCCAGAAGGCGCCGCCGCCATGACGCGCCCTGCACCAAGATCGTGTCCGCCATCATCGCGGGCACCGTACCCAGCAAAAGACCAAGCATGACCGGAAACCGCGGGCCAACCGGCAGGAAAGCCGCACCATATCGATCAAGTGCAAGCGCGAAAACACCAAGGCCATAGCCAAGAAATGCAAGCAGCCCAATGATATCTGGCCGGACCACCGTCACGCCCGCTCGCCACAGGATCAAAAGCTGCACGCCGCCCCATAAGCCGAGGATCGCGGCCAGACTTCCGAAAGCGGCCTGGCCTGCAATCCCAAAGGTCGGCAGTGCCGCCACCAACAGGACCGCTGGGATTGGCGCGGTGATCGACAGCACAAAAGAGCCCCGCGATAGCTCCGGAGAGGTGATGCGTCGCTGCGGCAATATGCGGGCCAAAGGCCACCCCAGCGCAACAAGACAAACCAACAAAATGCCTGCGATCCAACCGGTTTGATCCAAGCGGGCCTGCAAGCCCTGCCCCGTCACGTCGCGCAGCCAGCGCGTCGTTTCATCAAGCGATGTTCGCGAATATAGAACGCCGACATGCCCAACCCAAGGCGCCACCGCGGTTCGGCGCACCACATCGCCCTGTGCGATCGTTTGGCCTTCGAGGGCGTCTGGATCAATCAGCCGCACAGCATCCAGCCCAGCGGCCCGCAAATGCGATTCCGTCGCGCCGCTCAACACCAATAACGCCTGCGGCGATCGCTCGGTCACAGCAGGCGAATACATGGATATCGCGACCACGCCATTGACATCCGAACGCGCTTGCGCGGCCCGGATCACAACATCTGTCGCCATTGAATGGCCCACGAATGACACAGGCCCAAGACTGTCAGACCGAAGCATCAGCGCGTCTGTAACCCGATCAACCACCTGCACCAGCTGCGCGGTCGTGCCATCGATCCGGGTGATATCGGGTGACAGGCGCGCGGTGTTTCGTCCATGGCCCGGCAGGTCCAGCGACGCGACCGCCATGCCTTGACGGGCAAGCGACACGGCCAGTTGATCCATCATCTGACGCGATCCACCAAACCCATGCGCCATCACGACCAATGGCCGTTGAGCCTCCTGCGCCATACGGTAGACGGTCACTGGCGTTTCTGCGATCTCGAGCGTTTCAACCTCAAGCCCCTGAAAGCGGGTTTCAAGCACCCAAACGCAGGCCAGACAACTCAGGATAAGCCCAGCCAGCGCGAGCGTGCGCAGCCAGACCAATCCCGGCAGCGGTGCGCGCGTTAATCTTCCTCGGACCGAACTGTCTGTCATGAAAAGCAGTTAGCTTGACGGTTCGGGCTGACCAGATCGACCTGTCTGCGCGCGTCACCAGTATTCTGTGCCGGGCGCGCCTTTGATATGGCCGCGCAGGTTGTCGGTCACCCAACCACCGTAAAAACTACCAGGCTGCGGAATGACCTTGGCTGCGCCAACATAGCACATATCCATCGCACCCGCGTAAAAGGCAAGAAATCCTGCAATTGGTGTGAACCGACCTGTAGGCTTTGCATAGCTCCAGGCCGCGCGCGGCGCGATTTTGGATCCGATTTCGACATCCCAATAGACCGCCACGCCCTTCCATTCGCAAAAGGATTGTCCCGGCACAGAGCTCAAATGGGCCAACACATCCATAGGGGGGAAGTAATAGCTGGGCGCATGATGCGTTTCCAGCACCCGATATCCTTGGGTGGTTTCGGCCACAACCTGACCACCCAGGATGACCCGTAAGGTTTCTGCGACCGGCTCCAAAGCTGGTGGCCGAGGATACTCCTGAACATTTTCAATCGGTAGCGGCATGTTCCGTCGTCCTTCTTTGCGTCGCGGAAAACTGCGCATTTCGTAATGCACGTTTAAGGCGAGTGTATGACGCTCCAAAATGTCGCAACCTCCTGACACGGGCGGATTCTTGCCTATGTTAATTTCAGAAATTACTGAAATGACAGAAGGCCAAAACATGACACTGTCCAACACGCAGCAAGAATTTGTGCTGCATTTCGGCGAAATGGGCAGCAGATGGGGGATCAACCGGACGGTTGGACAGATCTATGCATTGCTGTTCATTTGCAAAAAACCGCTGAATGCCGAAGAGATCACATCCGCTTTGCATATCAGCAGATCAAACACGTCCATGGGGTTGAAGGAACTTCAGGCCTGGCAGCTTGTGCGCCTCAAACGCCGTCCCGGAGACCGGCGTGATTACTTCACAACCCCCGATGATCTTTGGGAGATTGTCAGAACCCTGGTCGCTGAACGCAAGAAACGCGAAATCGATCCGACTTTGTCAAAACTGCGCGAGCTTGAGATGCATGGCCCCACCGGAGACGATTATGGTGATGCGCGCATTTCGGAACTGCGAGAGTTGATCGAAACCCTCACCGGGTTCTATGAAGAGATGGAACGGCTCGAAACCCAACGACTTGTTACTCTGATGACATATGGCAGCCGTTTGGCCGGACTGATCGACAAAGCTGGCGCTGCAATGCCCCTGTTCACTTCGCAAACGTAAGGTTGGCTATGGACGCTCTCGACACACTCATGCTCAGCCGCATTCAGTTTGCGGCCAATATCTCATTCCACATCCTGTTTCCCACCATCACGATTGCTCTGGGCTGGGTACTTCTGTTCTTCCGGGTTCGCTTCGCACAGACAGGTGCCGAGAAATGGATGAACGCCTATCGACTCTGGGTGAAGATATTCGCGCTCAGCTTTGCGCTGGGCGTGGTGTCGGGCATCACCATGTCCTTCCAGTTTGGCACCAACTGGCCGGGCTTCATGAAAACAGTTGGAAATATCGCCGGACCTTTGCTGGCCTATGAAGTGCTGACAGCCTTTTTCCTCGAAGCCGCCTTTGTCGGCATCATGCTCTTTGGCGCGTCCCGCGTGCCGGCGTGGCTGCATGTGCTGGCGACCGCGCTGGTGGCCTTTGGCACAACGGTCTCGGCCTTCTGGATCATCGTTCTCAACAGCTGGATGCACACGCCCCAAGGGTTCGAGATGATCGATGGCGTGGCCCATGCGACCAATTGGATGGAGATCATTTTCAACCCCTCCATGCCCTATCGGTTCACCCATATGATGCTGGCCAGCTTCCTGACGGTGTCGTTTTTGATCGCCGGTGTTTCAGCGTTTCGCTGGCTGATCGGCGATCGAAGCGCCGAAATCAGAACAACCTTGAAAACCGGCCTGCTTCTGGGCGCTGTGCTGATCCCTGCGCAAATTCTGATGGGTGACAAACATGGGCTCAACACGCTGGAATATCAGCCACAGAAAGTCGCCGCCATGGAAGGCAATTGGGAGACACAATCCAACGTGCCGCTGCTGCTCTTTGCCATCCCGGATGAAGCGGCGCGGGAAAACCGGTTCGAGATTGCAATCCCCAACATCGCCTCGCTTATCCTAACCCATAGCTTTGACGGCGTTGTGCCCGGGCTAAACGATTTTGTGGCAAAAGATGGCACGGTCGAGCATCCACCTGTGGCCCCGGTTTTCTGGTCATTTCGGGTGATGGTCGGCACCGGCATGGCCATGCTGCTGCTGAGCTGGGTGTCGGCCTTTTACATGTGGCGCTGGCGCCATCTTGAGGGTCGGACATGGTTTGCCGCCGAAGGAGTGCCGCGAGTGATCCTCTTCGCGCTGGTGCCGATGGCCTTCTCGGGCTGGGTGGCCACGCTCGCCGGGTGGTACACGACCGAAATCGGTCGCCAACCCTGGCTTGTGCAGGGCGTGCTGACCACGGAAGTTGCCGTGGCAGAGGTGCCCGCACCCATGGTGATGGGCACCCTTGTGGCCTATCTCGCGGTCTATGCTGCCTTGCTCATCGCCTATATCGGCGTGGTCGTCTACCTGGCCCGCAAAGCGAGCGGAACGGGCGGCATGTCCACTCCGCGTCCGGCCAGTGCCATTCTGACACCGGGGGAATGAGCCGTGCTGCCTGATTTTTCCAATCCGCATGACTGGTTGCCCTGGGCCTTTGCGTCTCTGATGGGGCTGTCGATCCTTGTCTATGTGGTGCTGGATGGCTTTGACCTGGGCGTTGGCATCCTTTTTCCGCTCGCCGAGCGGGCCGAGCAGGACAAGATGATCGGCTCCATCGGGCCATTCTGGGACGCCAACGAAACCTGGCTGGTTTTGGCCGTTGGGCTGTTGTTGGTGGCCTTTCCGTCCGCGCATGGCATGATCTTGTCGACACTGTATCTGCCGGTCTTTATGATGCTGATCGGCCTGATCCTGCGCGGCGTCGCTTTCGAGTTCCGCGCCAAAGCCCGCGATCACCACAAGAGGTTATGGAACCGCCTGTTTTTCGTTGGCTCCGTTATCACTGCCCTCGCGCAAGGGTTCATGCTGGGCCTTTATATCATGGGGTTGGAGCAAACGCCCGCCACACTCGCCTTCGCTTGTCTGACGGCCGCATTTCTGGCTGTTGGATACAGCTTTATCGGCGCAACATGGCTGATCCACAAAACCGCAGACGATCTTCAGCTGAAATCCCTGAAATGGGCACGGCAAAGCCTGTGGGGTGTGATCCTTGGCATCCTGGCGGTTTCGGTTGCGACGCCTTTGGTCAGCACCCGTATCTTCGACAAATGGTTCACTTGGCCCGAGCTGCTTTGGCTCGCTTCGCTGCCACTGATCTCGGCCGTGCTTGTGGCCGTGATCTGGCGCATGCTGCGGCAGATGCCTTATTCGCAAGATCGATTCAGCTGGCTGCCATTCGCCACGGCCAGCACCGTCTTTGCTCTGGCCTATCTTGGTCTGGCATACAGCTTTTACCCCTATGTCGTGCCAGAACGGTTGACAATCTATGACGCCGCGGCCGCTCCTGAAAGCCTGCTGATCATCTTGATAGGGGCCTGCATCGTGGTGCCAGTGATCATAGGCTACTCCATCCTCGCCTATGTAATTTTCCGCGGCAAAGCGACTGAGCTGCGCTATGAATGACGCCTCTCGTCAAGACGGCGCACCAGCTTAGCTCTACCCCAAAACAAGGAGCCTCCCATGCCTGACGATCTGTTCGGCCCGTCAACCATGGTCGCAACCCGCCGCGAGGCGCTGCGTCGCATGGATGGTTTTGCGCCAGCAATGGGCAAACGCTATGCAAACCGTCGCAACTATGATCTTGGTCCCGGCCAGCATCGCGGCGTGTCGCAACTGTCCCCTTATATCAGGCGTCGCCTGGTCACAGAACCGGAAGTGATCCGCGCGGCTGTGACCCAACATGGTCCCGATGGTGCCGAGAAATTCATTCAAGAGGTTGTCTGGCGCGGCTATTTCAAAGGCTGGCTGGAACGCCGCCCGCAGGTCTGGACAGAGTATCGCACGGGTCTGGGCCGCGACCTTGACGCGCTGTCCCGCGATCGCCGCCTGCGCCGCGCGGTTGAGAGCGCTGAAGCAGGAAATACGGGTCTGGACTGTTTAGACGCATGGGTCGAAGAACTGATCGAAACCGGCTATCTGCACAACCACGCCCGGATGTGGTTCGCCTCGATCTGGATCTTCACGCTTGACCTGCCCTGGCGCCTCGGCGCGGATTTCTTCTTGCGGCATCTGTTGGACGGTGATCCGGCATCGAACACTCTCGGGTGGCGCTGGGTGGCGGGTCTGCATACACGCGGCAAAGCCTACAAAGCCGACACTTGGAACATCGCAAAATTCACCCAAGGCCGTTTCGAGCCGCGTGTTTCTGACCTTGCGCAGGACATCCATCCCTTGGACGCGATGGAGCCGGACGGGCTGCCCCCGCTGCACCCTTTGCGACAGATCACACCACCGCAACCCGGTCGTCCTACCGCCATTTTGATTACAGAAGAGGACTGCAATCTCGAAGCGTTTGACCTTTCGAGCTTTGAGGTGCGAGGTGCCGCCATGCTACAGGCGACCCATCTGCGCTCCCCGTTGGAGACATCAGCGCTGATCAGCGCCTTCGACCAAGAGGCGCTAACAGATGCTGCGGAGCGGAGCGGGCTGGAAGCGTTGCCCATGCGTGCAGGGGTTCCGCGCGATTTGGCTGTATGGGCACAGAAACTGGGGGCCCAGCAGATCTGGACGCCATATGTGCCCGAAGGCCCCGTGCGCGACTGGCTGAATGAAGCAAGGCCCCATCTTACCGAGGCCGGGATCTCCATGGTTGAAACCCGGCGTGATTGGGATGGCGCAATCTGGCCATTGGCAACTGCCGGCTTTTTCAAAGTGAAGAAGAAAATCCCAGATATCCTGGCGCAACACGGGTTGCTTTGATCCGCGACCCTACACTGAAACACTGTAGGACAGATTGACGCGACTAAGATCCGATGCGCGCTGCCACGCGTATACGTAACAAGAAAAACCAGTGACTGAGGAGATGTTCAAGGTGAGCATCACACAAAAGTATCCGACGCTTTTGATCGTTGACAATGATGAGCTGGGCCGCGCCCGGCTCGCGGCGGACCTCCGCGCGCGCGGCATGGACGTTATGGGCGTCCCAACCGTGAGAGAGGCTCTTATCACGCTGCGCACCCGCAGCATCGATTTGGGTATTTTCGAACTGCGCCTGCCCGACGGCTCTGGCCACGAAATTCTAAAAGCTGCTGGCGAGATGCAGCCAGACGCCCGTTGCTTGATCCTGACGCGGTATGGCGATATCGCCCATGCCGTGATCGCGGCGCGCAAAGGTGCCGTGGCCATGCTGGCCAAACCAGCCACACCCGATGAGATCGTCGAAGCGCTGGCCGCCCCCAACAAAGCCAATGCACCGATGCCGGACCATGCCGCCATTCACCCAGATCATGCGCGGTTAGAACATATCGCGCACGTGTTCCGCACTGATGCGGGCGGCAACGTGTCCAAGGCAGCGCGGCTTTTGAACATGCATCGGCGGACACTGCAGCGGACTTTGGACAAAATTCGGCATAGTGAAGATGCCGCCTAGCGACAGCGGCGTCTCAGAGACCTCGACAGGGTCAATGCGCTGGATTGAGAGCGATCCTAGACTTGCAGCTCTGTTCCGCTTGATCCTTGGACTCAGACGTCCTGGAACAGGATGGCGTCGCATCAGCGCGGCACTGGCCTATGGGTTTGTCTGCCACCTGATCTTTGCAGCCGGCGTCCTCGCAATGATCGCCGCCATGTTTTTTGGGATGAGCCAAAGTTTCGGGCGCGTCCCCGAACCTTGGAGCCTGTTGGTAAACGCCGTTCTTTTGCTACAATTTCCGCTGGCTCATTCTCTGCTGCTTGGCGCGCGTGGTCGCCAATGGCTGTCGCGGCTGGGCCCCAAGGATCATGGAGCCACGCTTCTGACCACCAACTTTGCCATCATCGCGTCTGCCCAACTGTTTACCCTATTTGCCTTCTGGACGCCAAGCGGCGTGATCTGGTGGGAGGCAAGTGGCGCGGTGTTCTGGGGTCTGTGCGCGGCTTATGGGGCAGCCTGGTTGCTGCTGCTGAAAGCCAGTTTCGATGCGGGGGCCGAGGTGCAATCCGGCGCCTTGGGATGGATGTCGTACCTGCAAGATATAAAACCAACCTATCCGGATATGCCGACGCTTGGTCTGTTCCGGATCATACGGCAGCCGATCTATGTCGCCTTCGCCCTTACCCTGTGGACCGTGCCTGTCTGGACGCCGGATCAACTGGTCTTGGCTGCGATTTTGACGGCGTATTGCTTGCTGGCTCCAGTTTTGAAGGAGCGCCGTTTCGCCCGGCGGTACGGCGCAAGGTTTGACCGCTACCGCGCCGCAACACCTTATGCCCTGCCACGATTGAGGACGAGGAACCGGGATGCGTGATACAGATAGAAATGACCTCGGTATTTATGATGACGTGGCTGATCAATGGTGGTCGGATGACATCCGTTGGGTGCGTACGCTGCGCAATATGGTTCCGGGCCGATTGGCCTGGTTTGACAAACGCATCGACTGGGCAGGCAAACGGGTGCTCGATCTGGGATGCGCCGGCGGCTTCATGGCTGAAGCGCTGTCAGATCGCGGCGCAATCGTAACCGGGCTGGACCCTGCCGCAGACGCCATTCGCGCGGCCCAAGCACATGCAGATGCCACCGGGCGGGACATCACCTATGACGTTGGGATCGGCGAAAGCCTGCCTTACGAGGATGGCTGTTTCGACGCTGTGGTCTGTGTGGACGTTCTGGAACATGTCAGTGACCTGCAATTGGTCGTCGGCGAGGTAAGCCGGGTGCTTCGGCCCGGCGGGATGTTCCTGTTCGACACGATCAATCGCACTCGTATCGCTCACCTGGTCACGATCACGATGGCGGAAAATGTGCTGGGCTTGTTGCCACGCGGCACACATGACCCTGCCCTGTTCATTCGTCCATCTGAGCTGCGCAAAACCCTGACCGATGCCGGGCTTGTTGCGGGTGCATTCACCGGTCTCGCTCCGCGCGGTATCACGACGCGCCTGGATTTCACCTTCGCGCCATTTCCAAGTCAGTCCGTCATTTACATGGGCACAGCCCGCAAACCCAAGGCACCCACATGACCCAGATTTCCCTGTTGCTGACTGCGTTTCTGTTCGGAGGCATGGTTCTCTACTCCTTCGGTTTTGCGGCCATTGCTTTCCATGCGTTGCCAGCGAAAACCGCGGGCGGCCTGCTGCGCGCGGCGTTCCCATGGTTCTATCTGTTTGTGATCGTAACGGGGGCGGCCGGAGCGTTGGCCACGCTGTCAAGCAGCGGACGAGCCGCAGCCTATCTGGCGGTCATCGCAGTGACTGCTCTATTCGCACGCCAAATCCTGATGCCCGCCATCAACGCAGCGACAGATGCAGGCAACAAAACCCGCTTCAACCTGCTGCATGGCCTGTCTGTTGTCCTGACGCTTGGCCATATCGTGCTGGCCGCATGGGTGATCTTGCAACTGGCGGCCTGATCATAACGCCTGTCAGACACCCAGAAATCGACGGCTCGTTTCGCTGTCCAGATCTGAAATAGGCCCATCCCAGACTGAGCGTCCGCGCTCCAAAACCGTGGCGCGGTCGCAAATCTGGCGCAGCTCTTTCAGGGATTTGTCGATCACCAGAATGGACAGGCCCGTCTCGTGTTTGAGCTGCGCGATCGAGGTCCAGATTTCCTGACGGATCAACGGTGACAAACCCTCGGTCGCCTCGTCGAGTATCAACAGGCGTGGATTGGTGATCAAAGCCCGACCGATGACCAGCATCTGCTGCTCACCTCCCGACAGCGACCCGGCCCGCTGCGCCGAACGTTCCTGCAGACGGGGGAACAGCGCTACAACCTTGGCAAAATCCCAATGGCCCGGACGCGCCACGGCTAACAGGTTTTCCCGCACCGTCAGATCACGAAAGGCTCTGCGGGTTTCGGGGACAAGGCCAACGCCTAGTCGCGCCACTGCATGGCTCGACAAGCCGCTTATATCCTGCCCGGCAAAACGCATCGTGCCTTGGCTGGTCACCATTCGGCAAATCGCCCGCACCGTGGTCGATTTGCCCATGCCGTTGCGCCCCATCAAGGCCACGACCTCACCTTCGCCCACGGTCAGATCAACCCCGAACAAGGCTTGGCTGGCGCCATAATCGGCGGTCACTTGGGACAAGGACAGAAGGCTCATGCCTCTTCCCCCAGATAGGCGCTTTGCACTTTTGGGTTCCGACGGATGTCGTCCACCGTGCCTGTCGCGATGACGCGACCATAATCCAGCACCGTGATCCGATCGGCCAGCGCAAAGACCACATCCATATCATGTTCCACCAGAAGGATCGGAGCCTCCTGTCGCAAAGTATCCAAAAGCCCGGTCAGCTCTTTGGTGCCTTCAGCGCTCAACCCGGCCATTGGCTCATCAAGAATAAACGCCTTGGGCTCGAGGGTCAGGGCCATAGCGACTTCCAACTGGCGTCTTTGGCCATGGCTCAGATCCCCAACGCGGGCATCGGAAAACTCGATCAGTTGCACCCGGCGCAACGCATCTTCAGCCCGCTCACGCAAGGCCCGGTCTTTCAACACAGGGTGCCACAACCGCCACACACGCCCCGACGCGCCCAATGCGCCCAGCAAGGCATTGTCGAGCACGCTGTTTTCCATCGCCAAAGCCGAAATCTGAAACGTCCGCCCTAGCCCCATGCGCGCGCGGGCCTGCGTGTTGGCGCCGGTAATGTCTTGACCCAAAAACCGGATCATACCCGCATCAGGGGTCACACCACCGCAAATCTGCGCAATCAGCGTCGACTTGCCGGCCCCATTCGGGCCGATCACAGCATGGATTTCACCCGCGCGCAGGTCGAGCGTCACATCTTCATTCGCAACCAACGCGCCAAAGCGGCGGGTAATGCCTCGAACCTCAAGCACTGCCGTCATGACTTGGACCGCCCCAGCAAGATGCCGTAAATCCCGCCGGGCGTGAACAGCACCACCAGCAGCAAAAGCAGCCCGACATAGAACAGGAAATAATCGCTCACCCCGCCCAAAAGATGTTCCAACAGAACAAACAGAGTGGCTCCGGCGACCGGACCAAAGACACGGCCCAGCCCGCCCAGAATGATGAAGACAATCAATTCTCCCGACATTTGCCAACTGAACATGGTCGGGCTGACAAAGCGGTTGAGATCAGCAAACAAGGCCCCGGCCAAGCCGCAGATCGTGCCAGAAATCACCAGCGCCACCAGCTTCAGGCGAAACGGATCAAGGCCCACGGTTTCCACCCGCTGCGGCACCTGCCGCGCCGCGCCTAGCGCCAACCCGAACGGAGATTTCACGATCCGCGCGTTCAACCACAGCACCGCACACAGCAAAGCAAGGCAGATCGCAAAAAACTGGATCGGATCCAATGTGTTGAGCCCCGGAAACCCGTTGCGCACATAGATCGACAACCCGTCTTCGCCGCCATAGCGCGGCCAGCTGATGGTGAAGAAATAGAACATCTGCCCAAAGGCCAGCGTGATCATGATGAAATAGACGCCGGATGTGCGTAGCGATAAAAGCCCGATCACAAAGGCCACCACAGCCGACACGACCATCGCCACCAGCCAGATCACCGGCATGAACTTCGTACCTTCGATCACAAATGGCCACGCCATCAACGGCGTATAAGTCTGCGCGTGATAAGCCAGAATGCCCATCGCATAGCCACCGATCCCGAAATAGACCGCATGGCCCAGGCTGACCAAACCGCCCAGCCCAAGCGCGATGTTGAGCCCGACCGCGGCCAAGGCGAAAATGACCGCGCGGGTGGCAAGCGTGATGGTAAAGGGCTCATCCGCGACCCAGGCCCACAGCGGCACGCCGATCAACAGCGCCATCAAAAGCGTGTTCAGAAGGGTCTCGCGGGTCATGCGCGTGCCCCGAACAGCCCCGTTGGTCGCCAGATCAACACGCAGGCCATGAGCACATAAATCGCCATTGAGGCCAGCGCGGACCCCACCGTCTGAGCCACATCCGGCGCGACAAAGAACTTGAAAAGTTCCGGCAGGAAAATACCGCCCAAGGTGTCGGTCAGTCCAACCAGCAGAGAGCCGATCAGCGCGCCACGGATCGATCCGATCCCACCGATCACAATCACCACGAAGGCGAGGATCAAAATCGGCTCCCCCATGCCGATCTGAACCGATTGGATCGCGCCCACCAAGGCACCCGCCAGCCCCGCCAGCGCAGCCCCCAGCGCGAAAACCAACGTATAGAGTTTGGCGATATCGACGCCCAGCGCCGCGATCATTTCTCGGTCATTTTCACCGGCTCGGATCTGAATGCCCACGCGAGTTTTCGAGATAAACAGCCCGAGGCCCAGCGCCACGCTGAGCCCCACAGCGATCAACACCAGACGATAAAGCGGGTATTGAATCCCACCCGGCAGGGTGATCGGGCCGGACAGGACGCCCGGCACATCCAGAAACAGCGGGAAAGAGCCGAAGACGAACCGCGTGCCTTCGGAAAAGACAAGAATCAGCGCAAAGGTGGCCAGCACCTGTTCAAGATGGTCGCGGTCGTAAAGCCTGCGGATCACGATCATTTCCATGATCACCCCGGCCATCGCCGCGGCGGCCATCGCCGCCATCAGCGCCAGCAAAAATGACCCGCTGGACGCGGCCACACCCGCCGCCGCAAAGGCGCCCACCATATAAAGCGACCCATGCGCCAGATTGATCAGGCCCATAACGCCGAAAATCAGCGTCAGGCCCGAGGCCATGAGAAACAGCATGACCCCAAACTGCACACCGTTCAGGATCTGCTCGATGATCAGAATGAGGCTCACGAGAGATCAGGGCAGGCCCGGCGCAGCACAAGGTTGCGCCGGGCCGCAATCTTACATCTTGCAGTCAGCCGCGTAGGCGTCAGCGCGATCTGTCAGCGCGACCCCAATCAGGCGGTTAGTGAACACGTCCCCTTCCTGCACAACCTCGCGGGCATAGATGTCCTGAACCGGATGGTGATTAGGGCCAAATTCGAAATCGCCCCGCGTGCTGTCGAAATTCGCCGCCCGCAGCGCATCGCGGAAAGCATCGGCGTCGGACACATCTGCGACCTCAAGCGCGGAGAGTAGCAAATTGGCAGTATCAAATCCCTGGCTTGCATAAAGCGACGGCAGGCGACCATATTCCGCCGCGAAGCTTTCGACAAAAGCGGCATTGGTTGGATTGTCGAGGTCCTTGTTCCACTGGCTGGTGTTCACCACGCCCAGTGCCGCCGGGCCAACCGCCTGCAGGATGCCCTGATCAAACGAAAAGGCCGGGCCGATCACGGGCAGATCAACGCCGCTATCGGCATATTGCTTGAGGAAGGAAATCCCCATCCCGCCGGGCAGGAAGAAAAACACGCTATCTGCGCCCGACGCCCGGATTTGCGCGATCTCGGCAGCGTAATCAGTCTGCCCGAGTTCCGTATAGAGTTCCCCGGCCAGTTCGCCTTCATAGAAGCGCTTGTAACCAGTCAGCGCGTCCTTACCTGCGGGGTAGTTGGGCGCGAGGATGAAGCTGTTGGCGTGGCCAACGGTGTTGGCATAGGCGCCTGCGGCCTCGTGCAGATTGTCGTTCTGCCAGGCGACGTTGAAATAATTCTCATGACAGCCCCGCCCGGCCAAAGCGGACGGGCCAGCATTGGGTGAGAGGTAGAATTTGCCCTGCGCCGTGGCCGCAGGCACCACGGCCATCGCGAGGTTCGACCAGATGATGCCGGTCAGGATATCGACCTTTTCGGACTGGATCATCTTGTCAGTGAGTTGCACCGCGATATCGGGCTTGCGCTGATCGTCTTCGATCACAACCTCGATATCGTCGCGGCCCGACTGCGCAATCGCGAGCATGAAGCCGTCGCGAACATCAATGCCCAACCCGGCCCCTCCGCCGGACAGCGTGGTGATCATGCCAATCTTGGTTTCGGCCCATGCCGTGCTGGCCAAAAGCCCCATCGCCGCCGCCAGTGCAAATGATTTCAACGTCATATTCCCCCCCTTTGATCCCTTGGCTCTGCAGCCGGATCGTGTTTGATCAGTTCCCTTGGCGGCGATGCTTTCCCATTCCGCCCGCACTTGTCCAGCGCAAGATTGTGATTTCGAGCAAACATGCCTCAAAGCAGACCGCCTGTCTGCGCCTTAGCCACCCAAAGCCTGCATTAGACGCACGTAGGCAGTTTGACCGCGCCGGAAGGTCGGCAGGCGGAAAAATTCATTAGGGGCATGCTGGTTTTCATCTTCATGCCCAAAGGCAAACATCACGGCATGCAAGCCCAGCTCATCCAGCAGTGTGGACATCACGGGAATCGAGCCGCCAACGCGGGTTTGATAGGGCGTGGTGCCATAGACCTCCTCCAAGACCTGCCCGGCAATGGCCGTGGCGTTATGGCCCGCAGGCACGAGGAACGGGTCGGCGCGTCCGGGATTCTTGGTGACCTCTGCCGTCACTCCCGGCGGACAATGCGCGGCGACATGAGCCACGATCAGATCATAGATCTTCTCCGGCGTCTGATTGGCCACCAGACGGCAAGTGATCTTGGCCGAGGCGACAGACGGCAGGACGGTTTTTGTGCCTGCCCCTTGCCAGCCACTGGTCAGCCCGTTGATCTCAAATGTCGGGCGCGCCCAAAGCGCTTCACGGGGGGTATAGCCCGGCTCCCCATGCGTGGCGGGCGCTCCGGTCTGGGCGAGGTAAGCCGCCTCATCCCAGGGCACGCGGGCAATGGCGGCGCGGTCTTCATCGGTCAGATCGACCACGTCATCATAGAATCCGTCAATCGTGATACGCCCATCGGGGGATTTCATGCTGGCCAGCAGATGCGCCAGCGCAAGGCCGGGATTTGCGACGCCGCCACCATGCATCCCCGAATGCAGGTCCGATGCCGCGCCCGTCACCTTGATTTCGAGCGACACAAGCCCCTTCAGCCCCAGCACCATTTGCGGCGTATCCGGGTCCCATTGCCCGCCATCGGCGGAAAAAATCATATCCGCCTGCAACCGGTCGAGATTGGCGGCAATGAACTCGGGCAGATCAGGCGAACCAATCTCTTCCTGACCTTCAAAGAAGAACCGCACATTCACAGGCAACGTGCCTGTTTCCGACAGCAGCGCCTCAGTCGCCAGAATGGGAATGAACATTGCACCTTTGTCATCGGTCGCGCCGCGACCATAGATGCGATCACCCCGGATTTCAGGCTCAAATGGCGGCGAGTCCCATAGATCGAAGGGTTCTGCCGGTTGCACATCGAAATGGCCATAGATCAGGATCGTCGGCTTCTCTGGCCCGGCGTGAAGCCAGTCGGCGCAGACCACGGGATGCCCAGCCGTTTCCAGCATTTCGGCATTATCAATGCCCGCCGCGCGCAGTCGATCCACCACCCATTGACCGGCCACGCGCACATCGCCCGTGTTTTCCGGCTTGGCCGACACCGACGGGATACGAATGAACTCCAAAAGCTCATCGACAAAGCGCGATTGATGACTGTCCAGATATTCAGCCCAACTCATGGTGATCCCCCGTGTCCTGCATGCACGCACCACTGTGGCCATCGGCGCGACCGCCTGCAAGCGGGCTTTTGCCTGTGCATCTGCGCCCAAGACGCGGAGCGCTCAGGGCTCACCGGAAATCCGCGGATGGATATAGGCCGGATCCATGCCTGCCTTGTTCATCGCGATACCGGTCAGAAACTGATACATGATCCGCCGCACAAGGCGCGCGGTCTGTTGGCCGCGATTGTCGTGGAAGGGATTGAACTCCACAAAATCGACTCCGACAAGGGTCGTGGTCGCTGCGAAGTGTCATAGCATCGGGAACAGGTCTTCGGGATGCGAGCCAATGGGCGACGACGACCCAGTTCCCGGAGCATGGCTCATGTCAAACGTATCGATGTCAAAGGACACATAGACCAGATCGATATCGGCAAGGTCCTCGTAGATTTTCGTAAATGTCTCTTCGACCCCATCGCGGCGAATTTCATGGATGTGGCAAACCTTGCCGCCTTCTTCCGCGACCTGATCCCATTCCTATGGGCCAAAGACAGGGGTGGCCATGCCGTATTGGATCACATGGCGGCCTTCGACCATGCCTTCATGCACCGCACGGTTCATGAAGCTGCCCGCGTGGTAGCAAGCCCCGAATGTCCCCATCCCCGCGTGACGCGCCAGATGTATATCGAAATGCACAAAGGCCAGGTTGTTGCGGCCAGAGACATCCACGATGCCCCGGCATGTCCCATTCGGGCCCGTATGATCACCGCCCACAATGAAGGGATGGCGCCCACCGAGGCAGCCCCGCGCATCATGAGGCGGATTTCTTCCAGCGTGGCAGATTGGTTATAGGCATTCATACCCGCATCTCCATAGTCCACCGCACTCAAAATGGTGAAGAGCGCCAGAAGCGTTTCATATTCGACCCAGCTGAGCGGAAATTTTGGATCGTCATAGCCGCCACAATCCCGCGTTGTCCGCACCTCGGCAGGCGCCCAAATATTGCCAGCGGAATGGGGCAGAGCACCGGTCGGGGCACCAATTTGGCTACATCCACCTCTCCGGGACGCAGATCCTCCGGTGTCCGTGCGACCGGAAGCTTGAAAAAGGTTTGGATGCCCACAGGCTCCATCTGCAATTGGTATCGCCACACATCCACCGGACCGGCGGGGCGGCCCGATGGCTCCCGCTCGGCGCGCCAGCTATCGGTGGATTTGTGCTGCGTGATGTTCATCTTGGTCGGATCATCCGGCACGACATGGGCATGGGACCAATGTTTTCGTTCGGCGCTGCCTCGGCAATGTCGTTGAGCATCTGCGCCTCAGCCGACGCTGTCATCGCAAGATCAGCCATACCGAACATAAACACGACCGCGATGTTTCGATTTGTCATAGCCTCGAGCTCCATAAACATCTGAACCAAAAGAAAGTTTTCAATGCGGTATGACACGTGAAAAAAGGGCGTATCTACGTAATCCGTACATGTCCAAGCCGGCCTTTATGGCCCCCGAACGCAGAAACCCATCACGCCCCTCTCGCACGTGACGCTAAAAAATGCAGAAGAAATTAGCGGCCCCAACTGTCCACTGGCACTGCGGATCTGTCCTATCAGGTGGTGGATTTGCATGGCGTCAGCTTGCTGTGGGCGCA
>JABSSB010000132.1:0-2015 GCA_013214715.1 Paracoccaceae bacterium
AGACGCAGTTCGAGTGTCTGTTCGGCGACCACCTCTTTGAGGTCCTTTGCCTCGCGCCGCAGTTCCTTGACCTCATCACTGTTTGCAGCCCGCGATGTGCCCCCGGCCAGACGCTTCTTCCCAGCTTCCATGAAGTCCTTGGACCATTTGTAATAAAGGCCCTGGGAGATGCCCTCACGGCGGCACAGCTCTGCGATACTGTCCTCGCCGCGCACCCCCTCCAGCACGATCCGGATCTTCTCTTCGCTGGAATACTACTTGCGCGTGGCGCGCTTGATGTCTTTGACGATCTTCTCGCCAGGGCTCTTCGTTGTCTTTCTCATCGTCCACTCCTCGGTGGCTACGATGAGCAACAAACCCTCTCTTAGCAAATGACCATATTTGGACCCATAAGCGCTGACGTCAGACAAGTAGGAGTTCAGGGACCGGTGCCTCCCATGGCTGGCCGGTCTTGATCATATCGCCGCTGAGCGTGATCTGCATGGCAGTAAGCGTCACTTGAACAGAGGCGCCCAGTTCCAGAGTGGCAAAAGCGCGACGTCGCATCGGTAGAAGAGCGAGGAAGGCCACCATGGACCCATCGCGCAGGATCTTTATGGTTTGCAGTTGCGTACTTGCGGCATCGGCAGTCTTCATGGCGTAGTCCAAGCCAGTTTGAAACAAGACAGCACTCGACAGAATGCGGCCTTGCTTGCGTGCAGGGTCTCCACGGCCCGCATCGCGCTTGAGTGCTGCCAATATCTTCTTCTGGCCGGACCAGTCCAACTCGGGCGCAGCAGCGCCCAGAACACGCAAGACCCCGCCGACAAACATCAAACGTTGCGTGGTTGAGATCCTCAAGCCAGGCCATTAGCCGAGGTGTTGTCGCTCGGAGTGCCGGGGCCTCGTTGATGGTTTGAGAGGTCGTCTTCAAGAGCGACTGCAGCCAGCGCCCGTACCGTTTGGCACGTGTGTCCAGAGATGCGGGTTTCAGATGCGCCAACGCTCCTGTCTCGTCGAGCGGCCCACCTTGCTTTTGCAGAGTGTTCCACATGACCATATCTGGAGCGGGTCTTTGATTACTCGATTGGCCGCGATGGCAAAGCTACAACAGATGCCGGAAGCCATGGAAGGCCATACCTAGACGTGGTAAATCGCGAAAAAAGGTGATCCATTCTTTCAGGGGCACATTCAAAGACATGATGAGAGATGTCGGGGGCCCACAAGACGTTCATGATTGGAGTACCGGCCACGGAGCCGCTGACGTCAGACACTCGCTCCAGTTGTAGTATGTCGCATCGCTGATCTCGACACCGCGGCACGCTGAGGTCACATCCTCGCCAGCACTCAGCTTCAACTCGATCTCACGCAGCAGCTTCAAAACATCTTCGTCCGAATATCGCTTCCTTGCGATGCCAACTCCCCCTTCCGCAGACAATGAAATGGCCCAGTTCTAAGGGGGAAGGACAAAGGAGACGCAGATCATCATCGAAGGCTGGAGAAAACACAATAGCACCCAGCGGCCTCTCAGCTCCTTGGGCTATCGGCCGCCAACGCCGGAAACCATTATCCCAACAGATTACAGCACAATGATGCACGAAAAATCAAACCGGACCAGTCAGATGGGGCTGCTTAGGTCGAAGGAAGGCCAAAACCTGACCGAGCGAACCTAAATGAGCGGCCTCAAAGGAGAGTAGGTAAATCGGAGTAAAACTTCAGTGACTTGAACGCGCAGTAAGCGCACCTTGGATCGCGAAGCCCAAAACAAGACACAGCAAATGTACTAAATCCGCTATCACATCAAATGACACCCAGATTTTGATGACGATCGCCACGCAAACAGCCACCAGAAAAAGCCAACGCTGTCTTTGCTGAGCGACCAGCGCTCCGATCAGGCCAAATCCACCAGCAGACATGCCGACGTCATGAACCTGTAGCGAGCCGCTATCAATTGAGGGATGAACGAGAACAAGGAGCGGTAAAATCATGTACACACTGAGACCGGCTATCACTATGGCGTCATGCGCCGCGCGATC
>JABSSB010000132.1:2025-21226 GCA_013214715.1 Paracoccaceae bacterium
AAGGAGCGGTAAAATCATGTACAAAACGATCAACGTGCCGATGATATCAATGCAAACAAACATGATCAGAGCTCGTCGGCTGCCCTGTGTCCACTCATATGCGCCAATCACGGTTGCTGCAAAAACCACCTGCCTCAGGAACATTCCCAGGTCGTGCGAAAGAAAAGTGCCTGATACAAGCCGGTAGATTTCCAACTGCCGGATACTTTGGTGGCTGATACCCCAATTGGACAGGGCGTTTTCAGAAATCACGCCGTCCAACGTCCCCGCAATAGCATTTGCCACCACCATTATGGTCAGGAACACCAGCGTGAAAGGAACACGTCTGATCACTGGAACCGCCTCATGTCATCAGCAGCGAAAAACGGGTTGAAACCAAGCCCGCGCATGCGATGGACACCCAATGGAGCATAGTCCGGTGTCCATCGCGGTGTTGCACGCCCTCGTTCATGTGCGACACCAGCGATCCGCGGGCGATCAACTTCAAAAACGTGACCGCTGAAGCAGTTTTCAGGGTATCCGGATACGCGCAGGCCAACCCAGAACCCGGAACGTGATCTTGCCACCCCAACACTGGGATAGCCGTTCGCAGAGGCGATACAATCCACTGCACTTCGCAATCCTCCTCCTGTTGAGGCTACATCAAACCGCGGACACCGCCAGACACCAACACGTTGACCTCATACAAAATGCGTGGGACCGCCAATCCGCCAGGGCTCGCCAAATAGTTCGGTTCCCAGACCGGCTGAAACTTCTGCTTGAACGCACGCAGTCCCTCAAAATGGTAGAAATGTTCTCCGTGCTCGTAGACAAAACCGCCAACCCTATTCCAAAACGACGCAAGCTGACGATTGTCTATGCCGGAGAACGGGGAAGACCCCAAAGAGAACCACTGAAATCCTTGCGCCGCGCCCCACAACATCATTTCAGCAAACAGAGCGTCCATCGCAAAACTGGGCCCATCGGGGGCATACCGCATCAGATCAAGCGACAGTTCATGCTTGTTTCCGCTCTGAAACAGGTTGGCAAACGCGATGATTTTCCCATCTGGATCCAGCAAAACTGCATGGTCGAAGTTGGACAAATACCCCACTTCAAACCCACCAAGCGAAAAGCTCTTTTCTTTGCCTTGTTTGGACTCGAGCCAAGCATCAGAGATTTCTTTCAGGTCTGGTAGTACCGGGCCCAAATCTTCTTTGCCAATTATCTTGAATGTGTAACCTTCACGCTCCGCCCTGTTCCGAGCTTGTCGAAAACCTTTTTTGGACGACCCATCCAGCGTGAAGTTTGTCAAATCGGCACGGGCGACCTCGCCTATCTTTATTATGGACAGACCCAAGTCCAGGAAGGTTGGCAGATAGCGTGGTGAAACCGCATAAAATGCGCAACGTTTGCCTTCGCGGTCAGCGCGTTTGCGCAGTTCCCAAATCAGCTCGCGTCCCTGTTCTTCGGCGCCCACTGGTTCGCCTTTGGTGATCAATGACGCCCCAGTATCAGCATAAGCAATAAATGCCTTTCCATCGTCAGAGATCAGGAAAGACTTGTCGCCAATCAAGGCCATGTTGGCCTCTGTATCCTCACTTTCTGCAACCAGTTTCCGCACAACGTCCGGGATCGGTTCAAGGTGTTTTGGCGCTTGTCGGTTTGAAAGAACCGAATTCAGCGAAATCACTGCCAGCAGCAACGCAACGACAAGACTTGCCCTCAGGAAACGTGACGCGTCGCCGTGCCAGGCGAAATCCCACCAAAGCTCGTTGCGATAATCCACGTTGCTGTATGACAGTAATCCGATCCACGTGATTGCCGCGAAAAGTGTGAAAAGGCTGACGATCCAGGTGCCGTTCAGACGGAACACCGACGGGCCTTCAACGCGATAAAACGCAGAGCGGAACGCCCCAAGTAAGCCGATCGTAAGGAGCAGCCCGAACGCTTCTTCCCAGTTCAGCCCTTTCACCAGCGAGGCAACGAACCCAACCACCATCAGCAGCATTGCTATGATCCAGGCAAGGTATAGTTTGCGAAAGAGCCCGCGCGAAACAACGATGAGCAGAAGACCGACAACGCTAGCAATAAGATGGGAGGCTTCGACGAAGGATAGTGGCACAACGTCGCGAAGCACGCCCATACGCATCGAGTCGGCCGGCAAATTTCCTGAAATCAGCAAAATGGCCCCGGCCACGAGCGCAATGCCTGCAGCAACAAAAGGGACAATAGACTGGGTCAGATTGAAAATCAGCGCCGCAGATTTGGTGACACTTGCCCTCTGCGTATAGATCCAGGCCGCGCCAAGTCCGGCGGCGGCAATCAAGAAGGGCAAAAGAGTGTAGATTGTCCGATAGAGCACCAGTGCTGCCAGAACATCTGAACGCCCGGCTGCCCCAAGGCCGGCAATAATAGTCGCTTCGAAAACACCCAAGCCTCCAGGTGCATGGCTGACGATACCAAAGGCAACTGCGGCAATATAGATTACAAAGAAGAAGGGAAAACTTTGAACAAGGTCGGCAGGCATCAACACATAGAGCGTCATTGCCGATGCGCCGAGATCTATTACCCCGGCAACAGTTAACCACCCCGCTAACCGGCCATTTGGTAGGTTAAGCTCGAAACGGCCCATCGAAAGATGCCGCGACCCGCGTGACAACCAGATGATTACCGCCGCCAGACCAATCAGAAGACCTGCCCCGATCAAAGTCTCCATGGTGTTGTCCAACGGCACGATCGTGGACAAATGGGCCGGATGCAAGGCCAACAGCACGCCAACAAGCAAGGTCAGACCCATCCACAAACCAACCCAGGATGTAGCGATGACGCCAGCCACTCGACCAAGGTCCAGTCCCAAAGACGAATAGATATTATAACGCACCGCGACCCCGGTCACGTATGAGAACCCCAGCAGGTTGGAAATCGCTGTGCCGCTACTGCCTGCCAAACCGGCGACCCAACCGGGAATTTCCTTCTTGGCCACGCTCCTCACGGCCAGAATGTCATAAGAGGCGATTGCAAGGAAACTCGTCGCTGTCCAAATCAACGCGGTGCCAAGCAAGGTCCACGAACTGTTAGAAACATCCTTCTTTATGTCACTCAGTTTCGTTTCAGATGCGAGGTGATGAAGCACGAATACCGATATCGCCACGACAATCAAAGGAACGGCGATCCGAAAGACTGGGCTTTCGACTAGCCGCACCAAACGCTTTTCTATCGAGGCTATTCTGGCATCTACCATTCACCAAAGTTTCCCAAATAACGTTGTGTTGTAGAGATGTTGGTCGATTTTGTGAGTGTGTTCAACTCTTACTGCTGTGTAGGTTGCGAGACGATCGATCTTCGAGGGCTCTACAGGCGGGCTTTTGGGTCTACGTCTGGATTTTGGACCATTTTGGCACCATTAGGCGGATACTTCTTAACCTCGTAGTTTGGGACAGCAAATTATAACAAAATTGAACTTACGGGCCCCAGCCTCAACAAGTTCACCTAATGCGCAACTTGTTGCGCACGATCGTTTGCGGGTCTTTGTAGAACTAATACGACCGGTAGCATCAAGAAGGCCGCCAGTCCGGTGAGAAAGAACACATCTTGAAAGGCCAACAAAGTGGCTTGTGATTGTATTTGTGCTGCAATCTGGACAGCACCTGCAGGGGATTGTGGTGTAAGACCCAAAGGAGCGAGATACTCACCAACCGCTTGATTAAACGGTGTGATCCCTGATGATAGCGTTGCGTAATGGAACTGTGTCCTGTTCGCAACTTGCCAGCCGACCAGAGCAATCCCTACCGACGAACCAATGGAACGTGTGACGCCATAGATACCCGACGCCTCATCCTGCTTGTCTTGACCGATGTTTTGAAACGCGATCGTTGACATCGGAACAAAAAACAGGCCCATGCCCAGTCCAGACACAACACCTGGCCACGCTAAATTCCAAAACCCTGCGTCTAGATTAAGAAGGCCAAGCATAACATTTCCAGATCCGACCAGGATCAGGCCGATCACAAGCAATTTGCGTGGATCAAAGTAATTTATCAGAACCGCGCCAGTCAGGACCATTGATACGCCGGCTGCAATCCCACGAGGAACAAAAAGAAAACCCGCGTCCAAGACTGGGTATCCTAAAAGCACCTGCACAAAAAGAGGCAGGATGGCAATTGAGCCATACATTGCTACGCCAAACCCTACAATCGCGACGTTGGCACCTGCAAAACTACGATCTGAAAAAAGCGAAAAATTAATGATGTTATCGGCTTTTCCGTAGCCCCGTACAACGAAGGCTGTGCCACAAACCAACATGGTTAGTGCGGTAACCTGAATAAATTTTGAGGCAAACCAGTCGCGTGTTTCACCTAGGTCGAGCATGATTTGGAGACTACCAATAGCGCCTACCATCAAAGCAAGCCCAACCCAGTCAACCTTGATCCGGCGGGTATCCTCTTTTTTCAACTCCCCGGAAATCATGATAAGAGCGAAGGCCGCAATAGGAATATTTACGTAAAAAACAGCGCGCCAGGATAAATACTCCGTCAGAAGAGCTCCAAGCGTTGGTCCAAAAACAGGCGCTACAACAATACCAAGCCCAAATAATGCCATGGCCTGCCCGCGTTTCTCTTTTGGAAAACTATCGAAAAGAATCGACTGAGATAGTGGAATCAAGAATGCACCAAAGATGCCCTGACCCAGACGGCAGGCAACCATGACTTCAATGCTCCATGACAGGCCGCAAAGAGCCGAAAAAACAGCGAACCCGACTATGGCTGTTGTGATCAGGCGACGCCGTCCAACCATCCGCACAAAGAATCCAGTCAAAGGCATCACAACCACGGCGGCGACAATGTAACTGGTTAAGATCCATACGGTCTGATCATTCGTGATTCCAAACGCTGCTTGGATTTGGGGAAGGGCAACATTTACAATTGTGCTGTCCAATACTTCCAGAACAGCTGTTAGGACCACTGCCAGAACAATGGACCACTTTGCCGCTGCTCCAACCGAATGTTGCCCTGTCTCTGCGTTTGTCATTGGCTAGCATCTAGCCCAGAGGTGTCTACGGTTGCTGTCGTACTAGCCCCAACGCGAAGTTGCATGGCGGGGTCATCAGGCCGGCCGTCCAGCCGAATGCGGACTGGAAATCGCTGTGTGACTTTTACCCAATTGCCAGTCGCGTTCTGTGCTGGCAATAGAGAAAACACAGCTCCAGATCCTGCGCCAATACTGTCGACGGTTCCTTGCAAAGAAAGACCCGGGTACATGTCGATTTTAACTTCTACCGGCTGGCCCGATCGGACACGCGACAGGTCTGTCTCTTTGAAATTGGCGTCAATCCACCATTCATCGTCTTCAACCAGCGAAAACAGCGATGCCCCGGGTTCAACAAGTGCGCCGGGGCGAAGATCAAGATTTGCGACCCAGCCTGACACTGGTGCTGTCACAAGAGATCGCTCAAGGTTGATACGTGCAAGTTCCAAATTTGCTAGCGCGGCTTGCACAGAAGCGTTTTCATCTCCTGCAGCGCCAGCCTGATTCCTTGCCGCGTCAACCGCAGATCGCGCAGCATCTACTGCCGCTGCGGCTTGATCACGCGCGGCGGTTACTTGATCCAACGCATTTTGTGCGACATCACCCAATTTATACAGCGCATCAGTTCGGTCAAATTCCACCTCAGCCTTCGACAGTGCCGAAAGTGCACTTTGCAACTGTGCCTCGGCTGACGAGGCATTCGCTCCAGAAGCGTCGGCATTCTGTCGCGCGATTTCAAGTTGAGCTCGAGCGGCTTGCAAATTCGCTTCGAGATCAGATGTATCTATCTGAAAGAACGTGTCGCCGGCTTCGACGTACTGATTTTCGACAACTGCTACTGTTTCGACCCGTCCACCCACCTGAGGTGAAATAGTAATAATGTTGGCCTTCAAATAAGCGTCATCAGTTGAAGGGAAAATACGTTCGTGCTCCCACCAAAACCACAATCCGACACCGATAACAGCAACAGTAGCGACCAGGATCAGAGCCTTCAGGTTACCCATTTTCGTGCCTTTTTGAAATGTCTGGCAATGTTGCACCAGCCTAGGTTTCTCAAGTCGCGCAACCCGATTTTTCCCAAACAGCTTGGCGTAGTAGCGAACTTGACGCTTTTCGCCGATGTTTTCAATGGTGAGCCTTGATTCATTCGCGAGCGCTTTGCGTTGGTCGGTTCCCGAGGCTGGTTCCGAAAAAAATCCCTCGTATTTGGCTCGCTTGCACGCCTCTAGGCCATATTTTTGATCCACTTTTCATATTTTTTCAGTGGCTTAACAGGATACTTTGCACAAAGAAAAACCAACACACTTCCTACGATTGATCAGGCTGCTCTGTATCCTCCTGAGTAACCGTCCGGTGATCTCGTATGAAGACAGAGCGCGTTGCAGAATGCGACCTATTTGCAAACCAAGGCATGACGGTGCGGTCAAACTTCGAAGTCACAGAACCCTTTGCAGCGGCAAAAGCCGCGACAAGCGGCATTCAAACGACTGCGAATGCGGCGTCAGGTGATCGCGAGCTACTGCTGGGGCTCCACCCAAGTCTTGAGCTGAAACCGGCGTCGTGTTTTCCAATTATGCCGTCAGCCCTGCAGACTTCGGGATTGCCACTCTCGTTGTAGGACCGTCAGCCCTATAACAGCGCAGCCGGGAACAAAATGAATTCGAAATTATTCAAATATGAGGAGGCGAAGCTTGCTCGACTGCCAAGCATTGCCCGCACTGCGGGTGGTGGAACTTTTTTGATCCTAACCTTGCTTTGCTGAAGCCAAATCCCGACTTTCAGACACTCGGTACAAGCCTGGGAGCGCCGATCTTTGCGGGTGGCGCGACCGACCTGACCGGGCTTTTATTTCTTGGGCAGTTTCAGATTTAGCCTGAGGTCAATGTTGCCCAGACTGAAGCAGCTCTGCTCAACAATTGCGTGCTGTTATGTATGGCGCTAGGTGAAAACATCTGAGCTGGTCCTACCCCAAAACGCGACCAAACAAGCTTGGCAATAACCGATCATGCGCGGGAGAAAGGACGAATGTTGTTTTCGGAGCAACCGACGGAGTCGCCAGACAACGGATCAGTCGACCCGCAAGTGATTTTCGTCACCTGTTTGGCGCGCTTAGATTTACTCAAATGCGGCTGACCTCTCGTGAGAACCTTTTGGCCAAAATCCACTAATCTGCTGCAAGGGCTCAGACGCGTTGCATTGGTCAGCGAAGTTGCAAAATGTCGGCGATGCAGGGTTTGCGCTCTTGCGGCATCTTGGACGCTCCATCCGATCGTTTCTGCAAAAGCGAGCTCTTTTTCAAAGCAAATTTCGGATGATCAAGCGGCCCGGATACCACAAATGGCCATGGGCTACGTGACAGCGGCTTGCCAATCGGGCGGGGTTGGCCCGTCACATCGACTGTTCGGTTGCGCAAGTCAACGTCACCATTTGCCACCAATTGGACCTTTTGAGTTTCAAGCGCACCTTCCTTGATTTCGATCTTGCCGTGATCAAGTCGAAGCGGAATGCGCAGGCATGCGATCGGGGCCACTTTGCCGTGATCACCCGAAAACAGCCACGGCAAGATGCCTTGCCCTGCCAAATCCAACAGTTGAGTGTGAATGGTTCCATTATGCATTGAAACAAGGACGTCGCCGACGGATGTCATCAAAAAGGCCTCAAAAGATCGATGGGCCCCAGAGAGGTTCAAGTTCGCGTTCACAATTCCGCTGCCATGTTTCTTAACATTCAACTCCTGCAAAATCGTCTCGAAGTTCCAACCGTTTGCTGTCCCTTTCACCGTGACGATATCGGGATGATCAGCGATGTCGACCGACCCGGTGACGTCGATGCGCCCGCCGTCATATTCAAACTTCACCGGCCCAACCTGTGCCTTTTGATCGACCATCACGAATTCGGTTTGGATAGACGAAGTGCCTGCCACGCCATCGAGTTTCTTGAGGTCAATCTGAACGTCAATATCGAGGCCAGATTGCAAAATTTCGGTGGTCAGAGGTTCAAGTGACACATTGCTGAAAACACCGCTTCCCTTGGGCTTGGATTCACTTGATGAGGTCAGTTCCCGCCTTGCCGAAATGAGGTGCCGAATGTCGGACAACCTGATCAGCGAACTGTCCAACTGGCCAGTCAATTTGGGTTTGGGTTGATCGGTATCAGCGCTAAACGACATGTTCAGATCGGACTTACCCACTGACAGATGTGTTTGTGATTGCCACGATTGATCATCGTTGGAGAGCTGCATGCCGAGCTTCGCTGCACCAATGGGTACGGATGCATGCTTCATCGCGGTGAGTATATCGCCGCCAGACGGGGTTTCGGCAGTGATGTTCAACGACAAACCCGAAAGTATCAGCAGGTTCTCAGCCGAAGCGGCAACGTCAAGTTGGAACAAGTCAGTTCCATGCCCGGTTGCCTTAAAATCCGAAAGCGACAGAGATTTGCTGTCTCCACTCAGGTGAAAGCTCCCGACAATCTTGCCCAGCCGGTCACTATCGGACGACTGTTTCGATTTCAGAAAGATACTTGCCGGGATATCGATCGAGGCGTCGAACCCGATATCCTGCACGTTCAAGGCATCGCCAACCGATCCGTCGAATACGACATAATAGCCGTCCGACGGCCCGATACGCAGTCCGACGTCACCCAGGTCCAGCAACCCGTCCGGCGTAATTTGGATGTTTGAAACCGTGATCGGCGGAGGGCCCTTGCCATGCGTGTTGAGAACGAAGCCGTTTGTAAGAACCTTCATCTGTCTTAACGGCACGCCATCAGGCTGCGCCTGCAGATCCATCTCAAACCCTGTGAGTTTTAAATCTCTGCGGAGTTTTGCTGGCTGGGGCATCGAAGCGGGCGGAAAAAGTGAAATATCCACTTTCAGATTTGCCGTGTTCAGGTTGCGAAATTCGTCGACATTGCCGGAAAGTTCCAGACTTTGCCCACTATCGAGCGTCAATTGCAGTTCAAGATTTTCGAGACTGTGTTTTCCGCTGGCAGATTTCAGGACCGTCACAACGGTTCCTTGTCCAGAAAGCGACTGCTGAAGATTCAGGATTTTCAGAAGCTGCGTCAATTCAGCGATGTCGGCCGAAATTTTAGCACTGTACCCGTCAGCATAGCCGCCCTTGTCGGGGGTGCCATCGATTTTGAGGTCTATCTGTTCCGTCTCGGCCGATAATGTGAAAGGCTTATCATCCGGAAATGAGCCGTGCAGTGTCAAACTCTGACCATTCACGGCGCCTTTCGCCTGTAGCGTCCAGGGAGAGCCGTCTTCGTTTTTGCCGATCGCCATTGAAGATAGCTGCACATCAACATCGAGGCCGTTGCGTGCATTCCTGTAGCTCAACTTGCTGTCCGAGAACCTAATCCTGCGGTCGAACTCAATCACCGGGGTGTTTCTGCCAGACGTTGAGCCATTGGGGGTCAATGATGGCCACTTCATGGATGCCGACCCCGGTCCGACGGTTGTGCCGTCTTGGCTTACTTCCATGCTTACCTGCGCACCGTTGATCAGCAGATCGCTCAACTGCAGGTGCCCATTCAGGATATCGTCCAATCCCAACAAGAAACTGACCTCGGCGATCTGGACAGGCTGCATATCAGGCTCGTCATCTCCCGGGACAACCAGATCCCGTGCGGTCACGCGCAATCCCGGACCAAACGATAATCCAGCGCCGCCCAGTATCTTGATGTTCGCCCCCAAGCGGTGAGAGATGATCCGCGCTGTCAAATCCCCGCGGGGTTCCGCCAGCAAAGACGAAAACAACAACAGCCAGACCAAAATCAATGCAACGCCTGCCAGCACAGCGACCGCAATGGCCAGCCGCTTGGCCAGATTCATCACGATAATAACCCCTGCCTAATGAACATGTCTGATGTTAACCAGCAAATGAGACGCGGCGCCATCTCTGTGCCTGGACGAACTCGGAAAATGTGATGTATCAGGCAAGGTTCACGCATGGCCCTATTGCCCGTCAGCCGATGAAAAGCCTCCTTCCCTGTTGTCAGCAGACACAATCTGCAATAGCGCCAGTGCCATTGTGCGTTTGTGTCTGACGTCAACGGTTACTTTGGACGTCCATCACCCCGAAATAGGAGGCACACCAAGGTTCGACTTCGAGGCGACCAAGGATGCACCCTACATGTATCACTGTCACATCCTTGAACACGAAGACTGTGGAATGATGGGGCAGTTTACAGTCGGTTAGGTTAACCTGTGCGAGAGCAACGCTGAACAGTCTTGTCCAATCTTCACCAAAGCAGTCGTTTGCCCTTCCAAGGTCGAAGTCCGCTTCGTCCGCATTCCCGACTTTGGCGAATACTGCAGCGAACGACCGGTTTCCGCCCTTCTTGCCGAAAACGAAAGCAGTCAACTGTCTGTGGTTTCATGCCCCCGTAACCAGCGCTACAGAACCGCCCGTGGCATACCGCCTATGGACGGTTTGTTTTGCCCCAACGCCAACAAACCGGCCAACGCGCCCTCCAACTCAATCGCCAACGGCAACGTTGAGTGTTGGCGTTGAGGCATTCGCAAGCCCTTGTGGTGACCATTTCAGCCATTCCGACCAGGCGACTCGCGATCAGTTGACGATCAGCTCTGTAGTTTGAGAATTGCCTCTGCCGAAGCACGGCCGCTCAGAAACGCACCGTGAACCGTGGAGTAAGCCTCTGAGCTGGTTGCTTCCCCCGCAAAGAAGATCTTTTCCTGAATTGGTTCCGCAAGAGTCATGCGCGCATCGGAGTGTCCGGGCTTTGCATAGCTGTACGAACCGATGGTGAACGGATTTTTGCGCCAGGCGGTTTCGTCGGTTTTGCAAATATGCTTCGTGATTGTGTTGCCGAAGAACGCGCGTAGTGCCTCAAGGCAATATTCGGTCGCGGCTTCGGGACCGTCCTTTTCCAACTGGTCAGCGAACCGGCCGGCGACAAAACCGGTGGCAAGCCCTGACCCGAACATACCGAAACAGATCGAGCAAAACTCGGTGTCACCGCTATGATAGTCCATCATCTCGCCTTCACTCGCGCCATGCCATGCGGGGGCGAATTCGATCCCGATCTTGTTCAGTAAGCCATTGGGCAGGTTCTCTGCCGCTGTGCGTTTTTCGATCGGCAATCCCGGTACAAACCGTATGTGCCCGGCGGTAAGAACGGCAGCTGAAACGGTCAGGATCACATGATCGGCCTCGATCGTTCCTGAAGGGGTTGTGACCTTTACGCGCTTGCCGGTGTAATCGACTTCTGTCACCGGGCTGTTACAGCAAACCTCGACCTCCCGGTGCAGAGACTGCAGAAAGCATCCAAGCCCACCCTCTACCATCCAATCGCCTTCTGCATCGGAATAGTTGAACGTATCTTTGGCCGAGGTCATGTCGGCGTCCGCTGAAAGCATCTGTGCAATCGAATGCCGGGCCGTGTCTTTCCAAAGACCGTCCGGCAATATGTCTGCAATCACTTTGTCGGTTGGTTGTGTCCCTTGCCGATTGATCTCACGCCACATGGCCTGCTGGTAGCGACGATACTCGGCCACTTGGCTGTGGGTCAGGTCCTGACCCTTTGCCATGACCCGCGACCAGGTCCAAGGCGTCTTGTGAATCGTCTTACAGTTTTGCTCTGCCAGTCGTGCCAAGGGATTGATTGCCGCAGAATGCAGCCAGGAACATCCCCGGTCGAAAGGTACGGAAAATGTTCTGGTATCGGTGACACACCGCCCTCCGGTGTGATTGGCGGCTTCCAGTACAAGGGGTTGCAGTCCGGCAGTCTTCAGGGATTGCGCCGCGGACAGGCCCGCTACACCAGCTCCGACGATCGCCACATCGGGGTTCCTTGCAAATGCAGTCATGGGGGCGTGGTCAGCGCGTTTGATACGCTTGGAATACGCACGCCTTCATGCCGGGCCAAATCCAGCGCATCTTCGTTGTCAAACTTGCTGCAACGTCGGTAGATTTCCAGCATCTGCTCCGACATTTCTCCGCGCATATAGAAATACATAGCCGCTGCGTAACGGGCTGCGCCCGAACCCTTGGGGCCGACATCTGAGAGGAGTAGCGATCGCTGGAGGTCGTATTTTTCCTGCTCGATCAATGTCGGACTCAAACGTTCAGCGATGCGCTCATGGCCGCGTTCTTGGACACAAGTTCATCCTCATCCGGCGCCTGTTCCAGATTGTAGATTGGCAGGACTGCGCGCAAATGATCGTGGTGGGTTCGCACCCCATATTCCAGATCTGAAAGATAGAAGCCCTCAAACGACTCCGAGGCCATAGATTCGTTGGACCAGATTGTCAGTTGAACGTCCTCTTGAACCGTTTCCCTGTCAATCCGTGCCGCAAGATATCGCGCGACGCGTTGCTGGCGGTCTTCTTCGCGATGCCGGTAGGTCGCGCTTCGCAGGACGGATGTATTGGTGGAGGTCGGGAACTCCTGATAAAACAGCATGGTTTCCGGTGTAGCCGCAATCACTGCGTTGGGAAAGATCCCCCAATACATCCATGTTTTACAAAGTTTCTCCGGAAGGAATGGCTGCGGTTTGGAGAATTTTTTGTAATTCCTTACAGACCAGCGTCGCCCTTTGGTTGGCGTAAAACGCCCATCCGAGCGGGACACCCCATCGACAAACGGCTCGTCATAATAGGTCGAACCGTAAAGGTCCTGCAGTGCCGGGTGAGCAAGGGCCACATGATACCCTTCATTGTCAACGTCGCGAACGGATTTCCAGTTCACTGGCGTTTCCTCGGTCCAGATCCCGTCGGTCGGGACGTGGTCTGATGCCCGATATGCCGCAACCTCATCGGCGATAGGCGCAAGCAGGTCCGCCACCGAAGGCTGTGGACCTCGCCGGAAGCGGATAAATACGAACCCGTTCCAGATCTCGGCCTCTAACGGTTTGAGGCCAAATTCATCTTTGTCGAGTGGCGGGAAAGAGTCCGGACGCGCCGCGCCCCGCAAAGACCCGTCGAGATTGTAGACCCATCCATGAAAAGGGCAGACCAATGCGTTCTTACACTGCCCTTGTTCGTCAACAACAAGGCGCGACCCACGGTGGCGGCAGACATTGTTGAAGGCCCGAACCTCCCCGCTCTCATCCCGAAGGATCAGTGCGCGTTCGTTGCACAGATCAAAGCTGAGGAAACTGCCCGGTTCTGGAATGTCCGATACGTGGCAGGCAATCTGCCAGTGCTTCAGAAAGATTTCGCTCTTCTCAAGCTCAAGGAGGGCTTGGCTGTGATAGCACCAGCCGGGCAGGCCACGCCTGTCCCATTCGTCCGGAACTTTGATGTTTCTTGCTCTGTCATTCATAGCATCGACCCGGCCTGCGGTGGTTGTGACGGAGTGCTCCATTATCTATTTACCTTCCCCATTTTTTAAATTCAGTCAACCCATCTGACTGACCAGTCAGTCAGAAATGGCAAGTCGGATCTTTCCTCTGTGATGTTCAATCGGCTCATAGACGCCTGAAAAAGGCTGCGATCTGTTGTTTCAGGGTTGTTTTTTCAGTCTCCGGCAAGCGAGTTGTCCGCCTTACTTGACATCTACAAATTCATCACCCTAGGCTTCTGAATGACCATTCAGAATGGCAACGGTTGGCGAGCACGCTCTCGGCACCTTAGTAAAAAACAAAATGGTGCAGCAATGGTCCGGAATAATCTGAGCCATAGCCGTCCTCCAGGGAAGGGAAATCAAAGCATGAAGTCTATGAAGCGAACTTTGGGTATGTCGGTTGCCGTTGTCACGGCAGTCATTGGCGGGTCAGCCTTCGCGGAGGACCGCGTTCTGAAAGTGACGAATTGGGGCGAGTATATCGGCGAGGACACCATTGCCAACTTTGAAAAGGAATATGGGATCAAGGTCATCTATGATCCCTATGATTCCGCGGAGTCCATTGACGCCAAACTGCTGGCAGGTAACAGCGGATACGACGTGGTCAGCCATGCCGGCAGCGACACGGCGCGCCTGATCAAGGCTGGTATCGTTGCACCGTTGGACATGACGAAACTGGACAATGTTCAGCACATGGATCCCGAGATCATGGCGCAGCTGGCAAGCGATTGGGATCCGGGCAACCAGCACTTTGTCCCTTACATGTGGGGAACACATGGCGTCACTTATAATGAGGCTCTGGTCAAAGAGACCTATCCGGATGCGCCTATCGGTTCGATGGATATGGTTTTCGATCCGGTTCATATGAAGGAACTGTCCAAGTGTGGCGTATCGTTCCTGGATTCCCCCGGAGATATCATCCCGATGGCTCTGGCTCATATGGGTTTGGATCCGAACTCTACCAACTCGGAAGACTATGAAAAAGTCGGTGCGATGCTGGCGGAAATCAGGCCTTACGTCAAAACGTTCGACAACTACGCTTACCAACGCATGCCCCAGAAAGAATTCTGTGTGGCCACGACTTGGGGGCCAGACGGTTTGCTGGCCATGTCAGGTGCTGAGGAGGCAAACACCGGTGTCGTCCTTGACTTTTTCCTGCCTGAGGGAGAACGCAAAGCGCAATTGTGGATCGACGGTTGGCTGATCCCTGCGGACGCCCAGAACAAGGAAGACGCGCATCTGTTCCTGAACTACATGATGCGACCCGAAGTTGGTGCGAACGACAGTAACTATACTTGGTACGCAACGGCCAACAAGTCAGCCAAGCCCATGGTCGACGAGGCCGTCACATCCAGCCCGGCGGCGTTTCCGACATCGGATCAGGTGGCGCTGATGTATACCACTGCGGTTCTTCCACCCAAAGTCGAGCGGCTGCAGACCCGTACATGGACTAACTTCAAGGCCGGAAACTGATCGGCCCCTTTTCAGGCAACGGTTCAAGGCGAACCGTTGCCGCCTATCCCTTCTACACTGGCAGAGTGCGAGGCCCGAATTGACTGTTTCAGAACCTGTCAGTGCGACCCGATGGCTGGATCAAGAGGATCAGAAGCCACTGGTTCAAATCAAAGGTGTGACCAAGAAATATGGCGACGTAACAGCCGTCGATAATGTCGATCTCGATATCTATCCCGGCGAGCTGTTCTGTCTTCTCGGTGGCTCTGGATGCGGCAAGTCCACGCTTTTACGGATGCTGGCCGGGTTTGAGGAACTGAACTCGGGCACCATCACGATTGACGGCGTCGATATGTCCAATGTTCCTGCCTATGAGCGGCCGACAAACATGATGTTTCAGAGCTACGCTCTGTTCCCGCATATGACAGTAGAAAAGAACGTCGCGTTTGGCCTGGAACAGGACAATGTTCCCAAGCGGGACCTGGCAGACCGCGTCCACGAGATCCTTAAGCTGGTAGAGCTTGAAGACTTCAAAAAGCGCAAGCCCAAACAGCTTTCGGGCGGGCAGAGACAGCGCGTGGCGTTGGCGCGCGCCTTGGTGAAACGACCCAAGTTGTTGTTGCTGGATGAACCACTTGCCGCCTTGGACAAGAAACTGCGTAAACAGACCCAGTTCGAGTTGGCCAATATTCAGGAAAAGGTTGGGGTTACCTTCGTCGTCGTGACTCACGATCAGGAAGAAGCGATGACGCTGGCCAGTCGTATGGCCGTGATGGACTCTGGTCGGTTTCAGCAGATTGGCACGCCGACCGAAATCTACGAATTCCCTGAAACGCGTTTTGTGGCCGACTTCATCGGAACCGCCAACATTGTCGAAGGGCGTGTGATTGAAGAAGGCGCAGATCATTTGAGCGTTGAAACCGAGATCGGCGATGTGTTTATCGATCATGGCCACTCGGTATCTGCCGGAAGCCGTGTCTGGATTGCGCTAAGGCCCGAGAAGATCCGGCTGGAGAAAACCGACAGCCCCGCGAACAGCCCCAACGAAGTGGCAGGCGTAATAGACGACATCGGATATCTGGGAGAGACGTCGCTCTATAAGGTGCGGCTGGAGAACGATCAGATCATTGATGTCACGGCCCCGAACCAATCCAGGCCGATGAACCGGTCACATCGCATAACCTGGGACGACAAGGTCAAAATTAGCTGGGATGCGTCCAGCAACATGTTGCTGACCTCATGACAGAGACGTCCGAGCATATCGACACAGCACCGGTTCCGGCGCGTCGTGGCATCATGCGACGCGTTCAGGACAGTTGGCGCCAGATCATTACGATTATTCCGTTCTTCTATCTCTTGGTGTTCTTCCTTGCGCCGTTCTTTATCGTCGCCAAGATCAGCCTCGCGGAACTGGCCATTGCCAGCCCACCCTTCACCAGTCTGATCGAATGGACAGATAGCGGGGTCATGACGATCCGGCTCGTCTTCGACAACTTTATCTACATCTGGGAAGATAGCCTCTATTTGGATACCTACCTGAACTCACTGAAAATTTCGATCACGTCGACGGTGATCTGCTTGGTGTTTGGGTACCCGATTGCCTATGGCATCGTCCGCTCTGGCCCGGTTGCCAAACCGATCCTCTTGTTTTGCATCATTTTGCCGTTTTGGACATCTTTTCTGCTGAGGGTCTATTCGTGGATGGGGATCTTGGCGGATCAGGGGACGATCAACAACCTCCTGATTGCTCTGGGGGTGATAGATGAACCGATCCGAATGCTCTACACAGAGTTCGCTGTCTATATCGGCATTGTTTACACCTATATGCCGTTCATGATCCTTCCACTCTATGCGAATATGGAGAAACTGGACGGCAGTCTGAATGAAGCCGCCGCCGACCTTGGATCCCGTCCTGCGAACACGTTCTTCAAGGTGACCCTACCGCTCACAATTCCGGGCGTCGTCGCCGGGTGCCTGCTGGTGTTCATCCCAGCGACCGGAGAATACGTCATTCCAGATCTTTTGGGCGGTGGAAATGTTCAGATGATCGGCCGCGTTCTCTTCAACGAATTTTCGCGGAACTCGGACTGGCCTGTCGCGGCCGCTGTGGCGATTGTCCTGTTGGTCCTTTTGGTGGTGCCAATGATGGTGTTCCAAAACTTCCAAGGTAAAGCGTCGGAGGATCAGTGAGCATGTATGCCAAAAGATCGCGTTTTCTGACCGTCATGCTGACGCTTGGGATGGCATTTTTCTATATCCCCATGATCCTGTTGGTCGTCTATTCGTTCAACCATTCAAAGCTCGTGCCGGTCTGGGGAGGTTGGTCGCTTCGCTGGTACGGCGAATTGTTCCAATCCGAAGAAGTCTGGAGTGCTGTTGCGCTCAGTCTTCAGATCGCATTCGTGAATGCCACATTCGCAACACTGCTGGGCACGCTGGCTGCATTGGCGATGGTGCGGTTTGGTCGGTTTCGGGGCAGAACCCTGTTTGGCGGAATGCTGGTTGCGCCACTGGTGATGCCAGAGGTGATTACTGGCCTGTCCCTTCTGGTGTTTTTTATCTCTCTCAATCAGTTTATCGGCTGGCCAGCTGAACGAGGTTTCACCACTATCACCCTCGCTCATATCACTTTTTCGTTGGCCTATGTTGCGGTCACCGTTCAGGCGCGTCTGACCGGTATGGGGCAAACACTGGAAGAAGCGGCAGCCGATCTTGGGGCAAAGCCGCTCAAGGTGTTGACCGCGATCACCATCCCGCAACTCACCCCTGCGCTGATTTCTGGCTGGCTTCTCGCCTTCACGCTGTCCCTTGACGATCTGGTCATCGCCAGTTTTGTCACCGGCCCAGGTGCAAACACTCTGCCGATACTGATCTTTTCACGCATTCGCCTTGGCCTCAGGCCAGACATTAATGCGCTTGCCACAATCATGATTCTTGTCATTGCAATCTGTGTTGCCATCGCGGCCATTCTTATGTTCCGCCAACACCGCGCGGACCTGCGGGACCAACAAATGGCAGGAACAAAGGAAAGCTAGGGTGGGGATCAAGGGAGCAACGCAGAAACGACGGAGCGAACCGCGTGAGGTGCGCCGCATACAGCTAATCATGGCTGCCATCGACTCGATTTCAAAGCGAGGGTTTTCGGACACGACGCTTAGCCATGTTACGGAAACGGCGCAGGTCTCGCACGGGGTCGCGAATTATCATTTCAAAACCAAGGCAGCGCTCTACGACGCGGCGTTGGGATTCCTTGCGCGCGAACATTATGAAAACTGGGTTGGTTACTATGAAAGAGCAGAACAATCGCCCGCCCATCGCTTGTCTGCCATTATTCGGGCAGACTTTGACAAGAACATTTGCACGCACGAACGACTGACCGTCTGGTTCGCCTTCTGGGGGCAGGCCAAGTACCGGCCCAACTATCTCAAAATACATAACAAATATGACAATGAACGCTATGAAACGATCCATGGGTTGTGCGTGGAGCTGATCGCGACAGGCGCCTATCCTGATCTTGATGCCGAACGCGCCGCACGCAGTATCGAAGCCTTGTCGGACGGTGCCTGGCTTAGCCTCATGCTTTATCCGGATGATGCTAATCGGGACACGTATTGCGCCGATTGTCTGGACGCTTTAGGCCGGTTTTTCCCAAGCCACTTCCCGGTTTTAAATTAGAGCGCTTCTGATGCGATAGACCGCCTTGTCTGCGTTACCACGAGAGCATCAACAACATCACACCAGCCGATATATACTTCGGCCGGGACAAGGTCATTCTGCGACAACGAGACAGGATCAAACAGAAGACGCTAGAAACGCCGCATAATCAAAATAAACAGATGAGCCAAACTCTCTCTTAGTTTAGGCCGCCATTGGTTCCAAAAACGCTGACGACGGACACGTAGGGAGAGCTGGCATCTACAACAAGAAGATCCCTCCAGGCGTACGAAACGTCGTCGGCATCCTATAGCTTAGCGGAGGTTGGAGATGATGTTGTCCGCCCTACTAATTATTTAGTTGACAGATAATTCATGCTGAGAATATCAAAGTTGGTGCTGGTTGCTCCGGCAAATAAATAATCTTTGGGAGGAGACATGATGCGCAAGTATCTGCTCTCCGCGACAGCGGCTGTTGCCGTCATCGCGGGGTCTGGGACTGCTTTTGCCGATTCGGCAGCAGCCCAGAAATGGATTGAACAGGAATTCCAACCGTCCACGTTGTCAAAAGACGAACAGATGGCCGAGATGGAGTGGTTCATCAACGCGGCACAGCCTTTTGCGGGCATGGAAATCAACGTCCTATCCGAAGGCATTCCGACGCACGGCTATGAATCCGAAGTTCTGACGAAAGCCTTTGAAGAGATTACGGGCATCAAGGTTAATCACCAGATCCTTGGTGAGGGCGAAGTCGTTCAGGCCGTGCAGACCCAGATG
>JABSSB010000133.1 GCA_013214715.1 Paracoccaceae bacterium
GCATACAGTTCTTAGTTGTGTAACCGTCCGGCCTGCCCGCTCTGACGCCGTTTTAAAGAGAGTGATAATGTCCATTTTCGATAATGGACATCTTGAGGCGTTTTATGGCTGGGAAGAAGGGTCAGAAGAAGCGGTTTTGGTCGGATGATGAGAAGCGCTCGATTTGTGCGCAGACGAGATGGTGTTTACCATTTGTAGTGCACGAACCAAGCTATCATCTGGTGCAATAGGTGTTGTGGTGTAGAAACCGATTTGATCTGTATTCAGAGCAATCCCAGCCTCAAACGGGCCAACCAATGGAATTGTCACCTGATATCCTAATGTATTTGTAACCTGAATATATTGGGTGGGTTCAGTCATTATATGCCAATTCTTAGAAATAGGGTTCCAAGCACAGCGCTTGCGATGCTGATAAACATGAGCGTTCCATACCGTAAGCCGAAAATTTTAGCATTACGATTTCCAAACAATAGCGACAGCCAGAGCGCGGAAAACACCAAAGAAGTTAAGATTAGTAGTAGCCCGATCATAGCGCCTCAACCTTGATAACTGGCATTAACTTAACGGTCCTGTCGTACAAGGTGAACCGGAATATAGATGAGCCTTAGGTGTTCTATACCGTATGATCACATAGCCCCTCATCGTTCTGCGCTTTTCATTACGCTCGCCCCAAAGACTGTTTGTACTTGAGCTTTGTGAAGTTCATGAACGCACCTCCGACGCTCTTTAGGTCTTTGCGCCCCTTGCTTTCCCAGTGCGCCCAGAACTGCCGCTCTGTCTCGGCCATGTCGAGCGTGTGGCGTGTTTCTCTGTCTGCTTTGGCAATGTCCGCAGGGGACAGGTGAGGCCGTCCCTTGGCCTTTAAATCAGCCACACGTTGCTTGTTGGCCTTGGCGGTTCGGATATCGCGTTCCTGCTGGATGCGTTGCGGTGTCTTGGTCAGCTTGAACACGATTTCATTGTAAAATCGGCCTTTGCGTAGAGGCTCGTATTCTACGGTGAAACCTGCACCCATTGGGTCAGCGTTGATTTGTTCGATAGCTGGGCGAAGTACCCTGTGACGGAAATTTTTCCAGTCTGGATATGTGCCATCTGGCACTTTGAGCCAGCAGCGCAGTTCCTCGATGGTGACGCGGCATTCTCCATCATGGCGATTGGCGAAACCTTCCAGAATTTCATAGAGCGTAACGGCATATTTTCCTGACAGCTTGATAAGGAAATGCACCCGTAGCCACGCAAAGCGTAACGGCTCTTTGATGATTGGGATCAGCGGTTCTGGAAACCAGAAGTGCAGTTCCGAGCCACGCTTGCGTCCGACAAGCACATCAACCTGTGGCAACTTGTGAACTATGTCCTCGGGCTTTTGCCGCTTTTGCGCCATTCTCCGTCCTCCGTTTCCTAAACAGAACGGTGGACCAGTTCAGATAAGGCACTCCAAAGCGCAACCCCGATCAGAGCCGCGTATCATTGGGTACATATCCCCGTCGAAGACCCAGTCCAAAGACAAGACGGTATCTCGACAGAATTTCACAAGTTCACTCGTCGGCGCGCCATCATCATGGGCCAGCAGCTTTGGCGGTTCCACGCCAACTGCTTCGGCGAACAGTTTTGCTCAGGCCATGTATTATGCTTCCTGAAGCATTTTTTCCCTTTCTCTCTGCCCATCACAATGGGCAATTCCAGCGAGTAGCGCCTGCACGAAGGTGGATCAAAAGGGGGATACTTATCATCAATATTCAGATAAAACGCTGTTTTTTATTTACTTATTTAGCTGACTTGGTGCCGCTGAAGGGACTCGAACCCCCGACCCCATCATTACGAATGACGTGCTCTACCAGCTGAGCTACAGCGGCTTTCCGGACCGTGTTCTGGCCCTGTCAGTTATACGCATTTGCCGATGGTCCGATGGTTTTGCAACGCATGTTGCTGCTCTCGATCATGGATGATCATGAGTGTCACCAGCCCGGCCAAGGCAGCGCGCGCACTCTTTAATCGCAGCACCTTGGGATGGCAAGCGGTTTCGAGAGCCGGACGCAAGGGTCCTTTTTGCACGCCTCCAAGGGCTTGCCAAGATCACCGGCAAACCCATCAGCTCGGCCAATTATTTTCTAGAACCGCAGATAACTGCGGCCAGCCCAGATTGGAGCCTAGCTCACTCTGCCGGATGCAGGGCTACGATCCGGTCCTGATCGACGCGCAGACCCGGCATCAATTCCAAGGCGCGCATCGCGATATCACCCGCTGTCAGCCCGGCCATGCGGAGCATCTCATCCGGGGAGGCCTGATCGATGATGCGATCCGGAAGAGTCATACAGCGCAGCCGAAACTGGCCATCAAGGCAGCCCGCTTCCATCAGGGCCTGTGTGGCATGAGCGCCAAAGCCACCCATAGCACCTTGTTCCACGGTGATCATCACGCGGTGGCGTTTGGCCAATCGCACCAATAGATCGCTATCCAAAGGCTTTGCAAAACGAGCATCTGCCACCGTGACCGACAGCCCCTGCTCTTTCAGTAGCGCGGCGGCCTGGCGACAGTCAGACAGCGACGCACCGATGCTGACCAACGCAATATCTTCGCCTTCCTGCATCACGCGACCACGTCCAATGGCCAGCAATTTGGGTTGAACGGGAAGCTCGACCCCCGTGCCGGTCCCGCGCGGAAAACGGAATGCAATGGGGCCGTCATCATAAGCCGCTGCGGTGGCGACCATATGGACCAGATCTGCCTCATCCCCTGCAGCCATCACCGTAAATCCCGGCAGGTTGGACAGATAGGCCAAATCATAGGCTCCAGCGTGGGTCGCCCCATCGGCCCCCACCAGCCCCGCGCGGTCAATGGCAAAGCGCACCGGCAGGTTCTGCAGCGCAACGTCATGCACGACCTGATCATAGCCGCGCTGCAGGAAGGTCGAATAGATCGCACAGAAGGGTCTTAACCCGGACGCGGCCATGCCCGCCGCAAAGGTCACGCCATGCTGCTCAGCAATACCCACATCAAAGACACGATTGGGGAAGCGGTCTGCCATCATGTTGACGCCGGTGCCCGATGGCATCGCCGCCGTGACGGCCACGATGGAGGAGTCCATCTCGGCCTGGTGGGTCAGGCTTTTTCCAAAGACTGAGGTGTAGGACGGCGCGCCGCCCTTGGATTTTTTCTGCGTGCCAGTGGGCACATCGAATTTGGCGACACCATGATATTTGTCGGCGCTGGACTCCGCCGGGGCATACCCTTTGCCTTTGACCGTGCAAGCATGGATCAGAACTGGTCCGGTCGCCCGTGTGCGCAGGGCACGCAGCACCGGCAGAAGTTGGTTCATATCATGCCCGTCGATCGGGCCGACATAGTCAAAGCCCAGTTCTTCAAACACCGTGCCAGACGGCGTCAGCCCCATGACCATCTGCCGCGCGCGTTTGGCGCCCATGCGCATCGGTTCGGGCAGCGCCTCTTCCATGCCTTTGGCGATTTTGGCCATATTCGCCAGCGGTGTGTTGGAATAGAGGCCCGAAAGGTATTTCGACATCGCCCCCACCGGCGGTGCAATGGACATTTCATTATCATTGAGGATCACAAATAGCCGCCGTCCTTCATGACCGGCGTTGTTCAGCGCCTCATAGGCCATGCCCGCACTGATCGAGCCGTCGCCGATCACCGCAATCGCATCACCCGTCGGCTGGCCCATATCCCGCCCAACAGCAAAGCCCAAAGCGGCGGAGATCGAGGTCGAGCTATGCGCCGCACCAAAGGGATCGAACTGGCTTTCGCTGCGCTTGGTAAAGCCCGACAGCCCGTCTTTTTGCCGCAAGGTGCGAATGCGCGACCGGCGCCCGGTCAGCACTTTATGCGGGTAACACTGATGCCCGACATCCCAGATCAGCTTGTCCATCGGCGTATTGAAAACCGCGTGCAGCGCCACGGTCAATTCAACCACCCCAAGCGATGAGCCCAAATGCCCGCCGGTTTCTGAGACAGCGGAAACCACCTCGGCCCGAAGCTCATCGGCCAGTTGCGCCAATTGTCGGTCGCTGAGGCTGCGAAGGTCGGCCGGGCCGGCCACGCGGTCAAGAAGCGGAGTATCTGGTCGGGTCATGGTTTCCTCCCTGTCTGCTTCCTTTTTTGGCGGGCATGGACGCCGCAGAAGCGGGAACCAGTCGCATCTGCGGCGTCACGCTCCTGTAGCCAACAGGAACCAGGTGGAGGGTCTCTCCTCCCTCCGCGCGCGACCCCGGAAGCCGGGGGGCCGTGCCTGGTGTGCGACGGGGCCGAAACGCAGCCCCGCCGCAGATCATCACTCGTAAACCGGGGCCTCGGTTGTGGCGAGTTCCGGCCAATCCGCGATCACGTTTAGGCCCTGCATGGGCTGCTGATAGCCCTTGTGGCAGGTCTTGCACGCGGCCTTGGGCGCATCGGCATGGATCGGCCCCAAGCGCTCTGGCGGATAGGTGTCCCGCAGCGGTACGAGATAGTCATTGTTCATTTCCTGAACCATCGAGATGCCCAGCATCTCGGTGCCCCATTGCGGCGTGACCTGCCCCGCATCATAGAAGGCGCGGCTGTTGTGACAGAACACACAGTTGACCCCCAGCGAGTTCGAGACATAATTCATTAGCGAATAGGTCCGCTCGGTGTCTTGCCAGGTTTTCACATCCGGGTCAGACGGGTTTTCGGCCACCCGGCTTTCCAAGCTGTGCACCCCGATGACTTCGTAATCCAGCAGGTATTTCTCCAAGGCATCCGACGGCAGCGAGGTAAACTGGCTGATCGAAGTGGCGCGGTTCTGGTTAGAGGACCAGCCTTCGAAATTGTCCGATACCGGGGTGATCTTGAACCAGATATCGCTGGGCACGTTCTGACCTCTGTGGCAGGTATAGCAATTGACCCCCACTTCGGCATTGGCATTCACATGGCCATCCCAGTTCTCATTGATATTCTGCGTCATCTGGATCATCCGGCGTGAGACGACCTTGGTGTAAAGGTCGTCCGAGCCGTAGGTCTCAAGATCCCCATCCCCATGACAATAGGCACAGCCTTGCTCGGGCGAGACCCATTGAGTCATCGCCGTCATCAGGCGGTTGAAATTGTCCTCGGTCAGATCGCCCAGCACCTGAACATTTTCATAAATGTCCTTGGCCAGTTCTTCTCCGCCTTCTGGGATATAGGGCTCTTCGCTATAATAATCGGCAATGGACGGGTCTGGCGCGGTGACCGAAGCCTTGTATTCCGTCACCGACATGCCTGTGCCGCGCGGACCAGTCTGCATGGATTCGGTGGCATAGGGCTGACCCCATGACACCAGCAGCGCCGCGACGAACACCCCACCAAGGGCCGCCCCGATAATCACGGCGGGGCCGTAAATATCGGTGGGGTTCTCCTTGTTCCACTTACTGAACCAGGGCAGCATCACTCGGTCTCCTTCCCGATGAAGGCGTCATAGGTGCCATAGGCTTCATAGCCGTAGTCCCCATTATATTCCGGAGCGAAATTGTGCTCCTGCGCCCAGATGAACCAGTTGTCGACCACGGTGCCGGTCAGCAGGATGCCGATGCCGCCCGTGATCGGGGTGAGGACAGCAAACCACCACGCCCAGCGGTGAATGCCTTCCATTGTCGCGTTGAACCCCATCGTCCAGCGCCAGAACAGCGCCGCGCGTTCCGTTGCGGTGCCACGGTCATAGATCTGCTCCAACTCGCGATCCCCGCCGAAACGTGTCACCGCCAGGATCGTGCCGCCATGCATCGCAAAGAGCAGCACCGAGCCATAGAGGAACACGATCGAAAGCGCGTGGAACGGGTTGTAGTAGAGGTTGCCATACCGGATTGAGAACGCGGTGGTCCAATCCAGATGCGGGAAGATGCCATATGGCACGGCCTCGGACCAGCTGCCCATCAGGACAGGGCGGAAAAGACCCAGCACAAGGAACAACCAGATCGCCGAGGCGAAGGCCCAGGCCACATGCTTGCCCATCTTCTGTTCCTGCGCCAGCAAGTAGGACCGCAGCCACCAGGTGATCACGCTGACCAGAAGGAAGAAGCTGGCGATGATATACCAGCCACCATCATTCAGCGGCGGCATGGACAGGCCATATTCCGGGCTGGGCGGCTCAAGCGCCAGCCAAAACAGTTGGCGAATGAACTCTGCAATCGACCAGTCGACCTGCGCCAGCATATTGAGCCCAATGATAAAGAGCCACAGCCCCCCACAGGCGAGCGAGACCATGCCCGTCCAGCCCAGATAGATCGGGCCGATCTGTGCGTTGCCGAAGAAGCCGATGAATTTGGAGAAGAACGGACTGCCGCTGCGCTCCTTCATCATCTCGCCGCTGTCATCCATGCCCCATTCCGGAGGGCCTTGGACCTGAACTTGGGTGAAGATATTCTGATACTCAGGCATGGATCACATCCCCATCTGCGAAGGCCAGATCGGCAGTTCGAGCCACCAGTTCCACCATTCCGGCCAGCCTTTGGTCCAGACCGGGCCCGAGATGATGATACAGATGGCCGACCAGAAACCGGCATTGATGGCCAGCAGGAAACCGACCCGGTGAATGCCCAGCGTGCCGACCGAATAGCCAATGAAATCCCGGAAGAACGAGTCTTCGTGATCGGGCGTCTTGGCGATCTCTCCCTCTTCGGGGTTCGCCGCCGACAGGATCAGCGCGCCATGCAACGCCAAGGCCAGCGTTGTGGTGAAGAACAACGTCACCGCCAGCATATGCGCCGGGTTGTAATGGAAGTGCAGATAGGCATAGCCCGTGTTCGACACCCAGTCGAGATGGCTGAAAATGCCATAGGGGAAGCCATGTCCCCACGCACCCATCAATAGCGGACGGAACACCACCAGCGTGACATAAGCGAAGATCGCGAAACTGAATGCAAACGGCACATGATAGCCCATGCCCAGCTTGCGGCAGATCTCCACTTCGCGCAGGGCCCAACTGACAAAGGCGCCGATAGCGCAGATCGTGATGATCTGCCACAGCCCGCCTTCCAGAAGCGGCGCGAGGCCCAGACCATAACTAAGGTCGGGCGGCGCGATATTGATAAGCCAAGGGTTGAAAGTGCCTTGCTGTGACGCGCCCCAGAAAATGAGGATCGTGCCAAGCGCGGCAAAAAAGATGGTCGTGACGCCGAAGAAGCCGACATAGAACGGACCGACCCAGAAATCGAACAGGTCGCCGCCGATCAAAGTCCCTCCCCGGACGCGGTATTTCTTCTCAAAGCTGAGCATCGCCATGGGATGTCTCTCCGCTGAAGGCGGCCATCATGGGCCGTCGGTTACCTTGGGGTAGTCACGGGCGGGCGGACCCGCCCGTGACGTTTTTCGAACAGGTGGTTGCTCTCACATCAGCGCTTTTCAGCGGCGATTTCGAACCAGTTGTAGCCTTCGGCCCCTGTGCTCAGCAGGACGAGATGGATCATCGCCGCCAGCAGGAACAGAAAGACGCCTTGTGCAACAAACACACGACGCGGATCGAAAATGAGCCAGATCTTATAGAACTTGGACATGGATCAATCCCTCCTCAGAACCACGGACGCCAGATGAACGTTGCCAGATGAGCGACTACGGCGACGGCCGAGAACAGCCAAAGCCCGCTCATGTAGACAGAGTGCAGTTCCTGCGCCTGTTCGTCGGTGAGACCTGTGAAAGACAGGTCACTGTTATCAGCCATAAATATTCCTCCGGAAGTTTATGCTGACGCCGCATACCCTGCGGCCGGGCCCTGCCCGCCAGTCACAGCGGGCAGATCTCGGATCGGCACTAGGCCGAAAATATGATGGGCGTGATACGGTCCGCCTCGACCCAGGCCCGCGCCAGCGGTCCTTGCAGGTTCAGCGTCCCTTCACGCGCGATCGCAGCAACCCACGACACCATCGAAAATGGCAGCGCGACCAGGAAGAGGATCGTGAAATAGAGGATGAATTCCGGCTTACGCCGCGGTTTGCGGCGGGGATTGGGGTCCAGGCTCATGGCGTGTCTCCTTTGTCGGATTTCGGGGCCAGCGCGGTCACCAGACCGGCTGTGACTTCGGTGACGCCAGCGTCCAGCGCGGCCGCTTCAGCAGCGTCGCGCAGTGATTTCGCGGCGGAAATACGGGTGAGAACGGGATGCGATTCAAGAATACGCTCCAACGCCTCGGCTGCTTCAGGCTCCCAAGGCAGGTTGCGGCGCAGCGGCGTGGGCGTGGCGGGGGCCGCGTCCATCTCGGAGGCGAGCGGCAATATCTCGAACAAGGCGTCAAAAAGCCCGTTGCAGACCTCCTGCACCAGATAGGTCGCGCCCGCATAGCCCATGAACGGCGTGCCCGTGGCGCGCCGGATGGCTGCGCCGGGGAAAGAGGCCGGGATGAAGGACGGGCTGGGGCCAAACCCGGCCTTGGTTTCGGCCAGATAGATCTTTTCGTTGATCGAACCGAGCAGGATCAGCGGCTTTTTCGTCTGCACCTGCGCGCGCACATCAACATTGTCGGTCTTGCCGCCCGCGCAGCGCGGGATTGCAAAGGCGCAGGGCAGACCAAGGTCTTCTTCAAGGAACAGCCGGATGCCACGCGTATAGGTTTCATTCGCGACGATGCCGAAACTGGCCGTGGCAAAGAAATCCTGCGTGACCGAGCGCCAGAGATCCCAGATCGGTTTGATCGTCGAATGCTTTTCACGCTGGATGAATGGCTCGGGGTCGAGCCCCAGCATCTCGCCCAACTGACGCAGGAATTTCGTTGTACTGTCGATGCCAATGGGCGCTTGCAGATAGGGCTTGCCCAGAACTTCGGCTAATCCGCGTCCAAATTCGCGATACATGCAGATATTGGCATCCGCATTTACGAGATTGCGCATCTCGGCCAGGTGCGCGCCCAGCGGCATGACCATATTGACCTCGGCCCCGATGCCTTCGACCAAGCGCCGGATTTCGGCCAGATCGGAGGGCATGTTGAAAGTACCATACATCGGTCCAAGGATATTCACGCGCGGCTTTGCGCCTTCTTCGCGCTTCTTCTCCGGCGGCATCCGCCCTTTGGTCATGCCAAATTCGGTAAAGATCCAGGTCATTGCCCGGTCGGCGGCCTGCCATTGATCTTCATCGATCGTGCGCGGCAGGAAGCGTTGGATATTCGTGCCCTGTGGTGTCACACCACCGCCAATCATCTCGGCAATGGATCCTGTCACAACCACTGCAGGCAACGCCGGGTCCAGCGTCTGCCAGGCGCGCTTCATCGCGCCCTCGGTGCCATCACGGCCCAGTTCTTCTTCGCCCAGCCCGGTCACGACAATCGGCAATTCATGCGGCGGCAGTGCATCTGTGTAATGCAGCACCGACGTCACTGGCAGGTTCTCACAGCCCACTGGTCCGTCAATGACCACCTGCAGGCCTTTGACGGCGCAGAACGCGTAGACCGCGCCCCAATAGCCCCCTGCCCTGTCGTGATCGTAGATCAGCATCAGATCATCTCCTGCGCTTTGGCCGCGCGGGCCTGCTTGTCGAGTTTTTTCTGATGCTGCGCTCGGAAATCGGGCCGTAGGTTCGGGTCACCTTCCCAAATGCCAGCCGTGTCGCCGTGACCCGCGTCGTCAAAGAAGGCGCGCATCTTGTCCATCCGGCCCTTATTAGCCATGGCAGCATTGACGACCTGCGCCAAAGATCCCGCGCCCGCAGGTCCCATCAAGGGCCGGGCTGAGATTAGGTTGGTGAAGTAAAGCCCCGGAATGCCGAGTTCTTTGGTCTTTTGCACTACCGGCGTGGTGCCGATGGCCAGATCGGGCTTGATCGCCTCCATCGCGGCGCAATCATCCTCCAATGCGGCGCGGAATTTCACCGTCACACCCTTGGCGCGGAGCCACTCTGCATCGGCCCGGTTCCAGGCGCTTTCGGCCACGGCCGTTCCGACATAAGGCAGATTTGCCCCGCTTTCGATCAGCAAACGCGCGACCAGCAACTCGCTGCCCTCATACCCCGACAGCGTGATCGTGCCGTTGATCGGAGCGCCAGCCAAAGCGCCTTTGATCGCGGGCAAAAACGCATTCTGCGCCGCTGCGGTCTTATCGGCTGCCACGCCATAGGCCTCACCCACCGCGGCCAACCACTCGGCTGTGCCATCATGGCCCACGGGAGCCGAACCAAGCACAGTCCGTCCCGCGGCCTCGAACTCGCGAACCGTCGCGGCATAAAACGGATGGATCGCGGCGGCGGCCGGACAATCGAGCGCGGCATATAGCTCCCGCCATTCGCGCACCGGCACAACTGGTCCTGCAGCCAAACCCAAAGGCGCCAGCATCTGTCCAATCACCATTGGGTCGGCGGGAAACATCTCTCCGATCAGGGCCAGGGTTGGGCGATCCTCACGCCCACCTTCAGGCCGGGCCACTGGCCCCGCCTCTGCTTCGGCCCGCGCATAATTCAGCATGGCGCCCGACAGCACATCCTTGGCCTCGGCATGGGTCGGCACTCCAAAGCCCGGCACGTCAATTCCGATGATCCGCACGCCGTTGATCTCATCCGGTAACAGACGCAGCGGCACGCCGCTGGCGGTTGGCACGCAAAGGTTGGTGACAACGACCGCGTCATAAAGCTCAGGATCGGCCAATTCATGCACCGCGTCCCGGATGTCTTCAAAAAGCTTGCCAGTGACCAATGTCTCAGAATTGAACGGCACATAGCCGACCGAGCGCCGCGCCCCATAGAAATGCGACACAAAACTCAGTCCATAGACACAACAGGCCGACCCCGACAGCACGGTCGCCACCCGCTTCATCCGCAGGCCTACGCGCAACGACCCAAAAGCCGGACACATGCTTTGAGGCTTGTCATGCGGCCCCTGCGGGTAATCGGCGGCATAACGCTCCAACACCTCTGACGCGCCTGCCTGCATTGCGGCCTCGCGCATCTCTCCCGGCGCCGAACAGGCCACGGTTTCTTCTTTTCCAGAAATACTCCCGGGGGGCTGCGGCGCAGACGCCGCGAGGGCAGATCCCTCTTCTTTCACCGGCGTCGGGTCGTCAGGCATCGTCATAGATGACCTCCAGAGACGCCTTGGGAGCAGCGTTTTTGCCGCGCATATCTTGATCGGTGGCAGGCACTAGCTCGATCCCAGCGCCGGTTTCCTTGCCATCAAACAGCGCCAGCAGACCGTCTTGATCCAGAGGTTCAGGCCGCACCGGCGGCGCGTCGGCGACATTCACGCCGAGCTCGGCAAACAAAGGGCCCCACTGGCTTTCTTGGGTGCCGACAATCTGGTAATTCGCAGATTTACGGCGCAGATCTTCGTCCTGCGGGATCGCGGCCAGAACCGGGATGCCCACCGCATCGGCAAAGGCTTGCGCCTCTCCGGTACCGTCATCTTTGTTGATCACCAGCCCCGCAACGCCGACATTGCCGCCCAGTTTGCGGAAATACTCCACCGCCGAGCAGACATTGTTGGCCACATAAAGCGATTGCAGGTCGTTCGAGCCGACCAGGATCACCTTCTGCGCCATATCGCGTGCAATGGGCAGACCAAAGCCGCCACAGACTACGTCGCCCAGGAAATCGAGCAATACATAGTCGAAATCCCAATCATGAAAGCCCAGCTTTTCAAGCAGTTCAAAGCCGTGGATGATCCCACGCCCGCCGCAGCCGCGTCCAACCTCGGGCCCGCCAAGTTCCATGGCGTAGACGCCACCACGCTTGAAGCAGACATCGCCGATCTGCACCTCTTCGCCCGCCAGTTTCTTGCGGGTCGAGGTTTCGATGATCGTCGGACACGCCTTGCCGCCAAACAGAAGCGAGGTCGTATCAGATTTGGGGTCGCATCCAATCAGCAGAACGCGCTTGCCCTGCTCGGCCATGATGTGGCTGAGATTGGCCAGCGTAAAGCTCTTGCCGATCCCGCCCTTGCCATAGATCGCGATGATCTGGGTTTTCTTGACCGCCTCGGCCGGGATCACATCGGCCAGATCTTCATGTGCCTCATCGCGCAAGCGGGCGTCAAAATCCTTCAGATTGGGCACGTCATCTTTCATGTCACATCTTTCCAATCGAGGGTCATTTTCAAGCAGGTGGGATCACCAAAGGCCGCTTCATAAGCCGCCGCAGCATCGCGGGCCGGACGGCGATGGGTCAGCAACCCGTCCAAAGACAGCGCCCCACCATCAATCAGGCTGCGCACAGCCTGCAGATCATCGGGCGCCCATTCTGCGGCGACACGCAGCCGCGCTTCGCGCATGAACGCGGGCGGAAAGGCGAATTGCAGCGGCTCTGGATAGAAACCGGCCAGAACGAGCTCCCCACCCCGCGCCAGCCTCGAGATCATTTCATCCAGACCGGCACCATGGCCGGAGGCGTCATAGATGACCTCGTAGTCGCGGCGCTCATCCGCATCGGGATGCAGCACCTCATAGCCCTGCGCACCGCCTTGGCGGACTGGGTTGATCTCATGCACTCTTGGCGCGGGTGCCCCGGCGGCCAGTGTCAGGCGCGCCAGCAGCCGACCCAGAACCCCGTGGCCGATAATCAGATCCGGCGGGCTGTTGCGCATCCCGGCCATGGCATGGCGCGCTGTTGCCGCCAGCGCCAGAAGCACAGCATCTGCGCCCAGACCGGCATCAACCTTTGCCACCCGGTCAGCCGCTGTTACGACCCGGCTGGCCGATGCGCCAAACAATCCCCGTGCGCCGTCATAGCAGTTGGCCCCGGGCACAAAGACCGTGTCACCAGCCTTCAGGCCAGAGCCGCGCGGCGCCTCGACAACCTCGCCAACCGCCTCATATCCGGGCACCAGCGGGTAGCCCATGCCGGGAAATGGCGGCATACGGCCCGACCAGAACAGGTTTTCGGTACCCGTGGAAATGCCGGTAAAACGTGGTTCAACCACGATGTCATCCGCCCCTGGCCGCGCCAGCCCTAGCGGCGCAAGCGCGAGGTCTTTGGGACCGGACAGCAAGACAGCCTGCGTTTCCATGTGATCTCCTTCATGCCCTCACCGCGCGGTCCCGTGGAATCGACGGAAAGGCTCCCCTTGACTGTCAGTCTATCCTGACACTTATGTATGTCAATATTTTTGGACGCTCTTTTCGGGGAAACTGTCAGCCTGCCTTGACGGCCTGCAGCACAGAGGTCACATAGCTCCGCCGCGAACGGGGAGCTGACACCTTGGCAAATCCGGCCTGCCTTAGAAGCGTGGTCAGCTCTTTGGCCGAACGTGTGCGTCCCGTGCCCATCGCCATCGTGTAAAGCGCAAAATAGACATCGGTGATCGGATCAGGCCGCGCGCCGCCGGACATCGGCTCCGACAGGATGAGCCGTCCGCCTGCAGGCAAGGCCGCGTGGATCGCGCGCAAAAGCGCCAGAACCGTGTTGTCTTCATGATCATAGCAGACACGGATCAAGGTGATCACATCTGCGCTGGTCGGCAACGGGTCGCTGCGAAAAGATCCGGGGCTCAGCGCCACGCGGTCCAGAACACCGGCCTGCGTGAGATATCCCTGTGCTGAGGGCGCGGTGTCTGGCAGATCGAATAGTGTCAGATGCGGTGCTGCATATCGGCCTGCGACAGCCGCCAGAAAGGCTCCGCTGCCCCCGCCAATATCCATGATGTGTTCGGCATCGTTGAGCGGCACAAGATCCAGCGTGTCCTGCGCCACAAGCTCCTGGCTTTCCGCCATCAGGGTCGAATAGCGTGCCGCCGTGTCGGCATCATCCTTGGCCGTCGCGCCCATGACATAGGGCCAGAATTGCGACAGCGCGCTGCCCGACGGGTCACGCAGCAGCGCAACGGGGTCGCGCAGATCGTCCCAGAAAGCCCGGTGGTGCAGGATCATCAGCTTCAGGCCCGGCACACCCAAAAGCGCAGCGCCACGACTGGACAAGGCAAAGCGCCCCTTCCGTCGCCGTCGCAACACGCCCAATGCAGCCCCGGCCTGCAGCAGAACCTGCATGCGATCTGCCGGCACGCCGGCCCGCAGCCCCAGATCATTGACATGTGCCGGGCCATCAACCAGCTCTTCCAGAATATTCAACTCGACCAGAGCAGCCAGCGTCTGACTGGCCACAAACCCTTGGACCAAATCGAAAATCTCGGCGCCTTCGCGGCGCACAAACGGGCGTGTCAGTGGAAAGCGTGCCGCCCAGCGCTGCACCCCCGGACGCGCCAGAAACGGCAGCCCTGGGCCGGGTCTGTCCGGGGAGTGCGCGCTCAGATCTGTCATCCGCGCTGGATCACCGGGGCAACCGGGGTCAGCGCTTCGGCCTGCGCCCGCACGACCTGGGCGAGCATCGCCTCTCCCGGACATGACGGAATCGAAGCAATCGCACCGCTGAGAATATCATCCAGCCGCTTCATCGCGCCGCTGACGCCCAGTTCGCTCACAGCACTTGGGCGGCCATGCCGGTCATCCTGCCCTGCTGGTTTGCCCAACGCATCCGTGTCGTAAAGCGCATCGCGCAGATCGTCGGCAACCTGGAACGCCTCTCCGATCCGCAGGCCCAATTCAGCCCAAGGGTCGGGTTCAGCCCCGGCCGCCGCCGCGCCCATCTGGGTCGCAGCCACAAACAATGCGGCGGTTTTGGAGCAATGATAGGCGCTTAGATCAATGGTCTGCTCGCTTTCCCAGCCCTGCCCCGCGCAGATGCCACCCGGCATACCGGTGCGGGCAGCAAGGATACGGATTAGAGACAGGCCGCGCTCTGGTGCCTCGGCGGCGGCGCGGGCCAGTTCGTCAAAGGCGGCGATGATCAGGCTGTCGCCGGTCAACACCGCCAAAGGCTCGGAATAGGCGCGGTGGACCGACGGCTTCCCCCGACGCAGATCGGCATCGTCGAAACAGGGCAAATCATCATGCACGAGAGAGGCGCAGTGGATCAATTCCAGTGAGGCTGCTGCCGCATCGGTCAGCGCGGGCCGGTCATCGCCGCAGGCCAAGGCAACAGACATCAGGATCGTCGGGCGGATACGGGCCCCGCCCGGTGTTGTGGCATAGTCCAGCGCCTCGGACAGGCGCGCCGGCACCGCAGCACCCTGCGCCCCACGGGCCCGGGTGACGGCATCGGTGACGGCAGTATGAATGCGGGATTTCAGTGGCGTCTGCGGTGGCATTTGCGGTCCTTTCGGCCAGATGTAATCAAGAGATTACAGCAAAACTGTAAATCATACTGGACACATTGCCTGAGGCGAGTCAACATTCTTGACATGTCAAACGACCTGTCATTCTCCCCAGTGCTGCGGACTGATGCGCCGGTGATTATTGTGGGGGCCGGGATCGGCGGGCTGGCCACGGCGCTGCGCCTTGTGGCGCGGGGTATGCCCGTTACCGTTTTGGAACAGCATGGCTGGATCGGCGGCAAGATCCGCACCCTGCCCAGCGCCGCCGGGCCCGTGGCGGCAGGGCCGACCGTTCTGACGATGCGGCATGTCTTTGACGATCTCTTTGCCGAAGCCGGCGCGCTGTTGGAGGATCATGTCACCCTTCATGCCGACCCGATCTTGGCCCGCCATGTCTGGGCCGATGGCAGTCAATTGGATCTTTTGGCCGATCCTGAGGCCAGCATCGACGCAATCCGCGCCTTTTCAGGAGCCCGGAGCGCCAAGGAATTTCGTCGTTTTCACCGCGATACTGCGGCCTTGTTTGACGCGATGGACGCGCCCATGATGCAAGCGGCAGACCCGTCGGTGGCGCGACTGGGTGCCACAGTCATGACCCGTCCCGGCATGTGGCCGATCATGCGTCCGGGCCGGACCTTGCGCCACCTTCTGAAAAACCGTTTCTCTGATCCGCGGCTGGCACAGCTATTTGGGCGCTATGCCACCTATGTTGGCGGCAGCCCGCTGGCCTCCCCCGCGCTGCTGGCGCTGATCTGGCAGGCCGAGGCACGCGGCGTCTGGACGCTGAAGAACGGGTTGGCGAGCCTGATTTCGGCCTTGGCCTATCAGATCACGCAGCTGGGCGGCGAGATCTGCTGCGATTGTGGCGTGGCGCGGCTGGTAACGGACGGCAATCGCGTGACCGCCGTGGAAACCAATGGGGGACAGATCCTGCCCGCCCGTGCGGTGGTATTCAACGGTGATCCCCGGGCGCTGGCCTCGGGCCATCTGGGTCGCGATGTCAACACAGTCGCCAGTCAGACACAGCACTGTGACCGCAGCCTGTCGGCGCGTGTATGGTCATTCGCCGCCAAAGCCTCGGGTGTCGAGCTTGCGCATCACAATGTCTTTTTCGGCGATGATCCGGAGTCGGAATTCTGCGACCTCGCTGCCGGGCTGATGCCGCGTGACCCCACGCTTTACATCTGCGCACAGGATCGTGGCCATGGGGTTACCGACGGCCCAGAACGTTTTGAAATCATTTTGAATGCCCCGCCTCTGGACATGGCCGGGCCGGTGCAGAGGGAGGCCGAGAAATGCCACCAGAGGACTTTTCCGCGTCTGGCCCGGATGGGGCTGGATTTGACACCCCCCCCACCGCCCGACACGCTGACGACACCCGCGATGTTCGACCAGATGTTTCCGGGCAGCCTCGGCTCGCTTTACGGGCAGAGCCCGCATGGCATGACGGCAGCGCTGGCGCGGCCACGAGCGCGCAGCGGGATGGCGGGTCTCTATCTGTGCGGGGGCGGGACGCATCCGGGCGCGGGGGTGCCGATGGCAGCGCTCTCCGGTCGGCACGCGGCCGAGGCGATCGCGATGGACCTTGCTTTGCCCTCGACGTCCCACCGAACGGATATGCCTGGTGGTATGTCGACGGGATCAGCGATGATGGCACGCGCGCCATCTCGATCATCGCCTTCATAGGCTCGGTCTTTTCGCCCTGGTATCGCTGGTCGGGACGGCGCAGTCCTGAAAACCATGTCTGTATCAATGTCGCGACCTATGGGCCCGGCGGGCGGTTTACCATGACCGACCGGGGGCGCACAGCGCTGCGCCAGACGCGCGACAGCTTTACTGTGGGGCCGTCATCGCTGCGCTGGACTGGCGATGAGCTGGTGATTGATATCAACGAGATCGGTGCGCTGCCCATGGTGACGCGCGTGCGCGGGCAGGTGCGGGTCAAACCGTCGGCCATCACCTCGGTCGAATTGCCGCTCACGCCCTCGGGCAGCCATGTCTGGCGCCCCTTTGCCCCGGTTTCAGATATCAGCGTCGATCTTGAGGCCAAGGGCTGGCAATGGTCGGGCCATGGCTATTTCGATGCCAATTTCGGCACCCGCGCGTTAGAGCAGGATTTCAGCTTTTGGACCTGGGGGCGCTTTCCCACCAAACACGGCGCGACCTGCATCTATGATGCCAGCCGTCTGGATGGCAGCGAATTGTCCAGCGGGTTCCATTTCACGCCCGACGGTCAGGCGCATGTGGCCGATGTGCCGCCACGCACCCGGTTCAGTCGCAGCCTCTGGGCGGTCTATCGCGAAACACGCGCCGATCCCGGCACCACGCCGCGCCAGCGGTTGAACATGCTGGATGCACCGTTTTATTCCCGCTCGATGGTCGAAACCCAACTGGATGGAGAGCGCACCATAGGCGTGCATGAAGCCCTTGATCTGCGCCGCTTCCGCTCCCCCTTGCTGAAACCCATGCTGGCCGTCCGCGTCCCCCGCCGGCCCGGCTGGCGGTTCGGGGATGAAACCAAGGGATAGACGACCCGCCTTAAGGCTTTGCATGGTCAGAAAACCCGACTTCACGCGCGCCGCCTCTTCGATAACATGACCGAGCCGTCTGCCCCCTGAAAACGGGTCGCAGGGCGACCCGGATTGAGCGGAGACACACAGATGATGAAATGGCTGACCGTCGCGCTGCTGACGGTGTTGACCGCCGCATGCAGCGTGCCAGAGCCGCCGGTGGATGCGGATCTTAAGGCGCAGATCTTGCGGAAGATGCCGGATATCGGGTTGATCGCTACATTGCTAGGTTGGCCTTTTCGCTCATCGACAGAAAGTTTCCCTATATTTTTGAGAACTTCTGATGGATGATCTTACCGGCGCGCTGCTAATTGGCTATCTACTCACAACGATCCCAAAGCTGTTTCTGATTTGGTTGGCTCTGAAAATGCTCGACCGCTTCGCGCACTCGAGCGTTGTCGTCCTTTTTGGTTTGTTGGTTTGCCTGTATCACGCGCAGGCCATCTATCGCGGCACGCTTCTTTGTGACGCCCCCCACGGCTGGGTCGACTATCCAAACCTCAATTTCGTAGTGAACTGGATAATACTTGCCAGGGATTGCTCCGCACCGATTGGCGAACCCATAGACCACGTGTTTTTCTACATCACCGGACCGATCTCAATTGCTGTCACCGTTTTTTTGACGGGCTTCGTTGTAATGAGCTCAAGGTGCAAACGGGTGCCAACCAAGTGACTTGGCGCAGCCAAACCGAACGAGTTCGGGACGAAAATAGCACGCTCTGACTTTTAAATTGTCCGAAGCTGCCGTGGCCAGAGCGCAGGCGCGTGCCCGCGCCTGTTTGCAAAGCGACTACAAAGGCTGCGATAAGCCGTCAGGCCACAACCTCGGCGGTTTCCAGCGCGGCGTGCAGCAGCACATCGGCGCCCGCGCTGGCCCAGTCTTTGGAGATCTCTTCGGCCTCGTTATGGCTGAGCCCATCCACGCAGGGGCACATGATCATCGCCGTAGGCGCGACCTGATTGATCCAGCAGGCATCATGCCCCGCGCCCGAAATCAGGTTGCGGTGGCTATAGCCCAGCCGCTCGGCCGCGTCGCGGACCCGGCCGACCAGCGTAACGTCAAAGGCCACAGGATCAAATCCGCCAACCTTTTCAAAGCTGATAGTCAGACCCATCGCATCCGCAATCTCGGTGCCTTCGGCGCGCAGGCGCATCTCCATATCCTCGATCACCGCCAGCTCGGGCGAGCGGAAATCGACGGTGAAGACGACCTTGCCCGGGATCACGTTGCGCGAATTGGGATAGACATCGATATGGCCCGCAGCCCCCACAGCGTCCGGCGCATGGCTGAGAGCGATCTCATTCACTTTTTCCAACACGCGCGCCATGCCCAGCCCCGCGTCGCGCCGCATCGGCATCGGGGTTGAGCCGGTATGGCTGTCTTTGCCTTCGATCGTGACCTGCGTCCAGCTGAGGCCCTGCCCATGGGTCACCACACCGACGAGCTTGTCTTCGGCCTCGAGGATGGGGCCTTGTTCGATATGCAGTTCGAGAAACGCATGCATCTGGCGCGCGCCGGTCACTTCTTCGCCTTTCCACCCGATACGCTGCAATTCATCGCCAAAGCGTTTGCCGTCCGCATCGACGCGGTCATATGCCCAGTCTTGGGTGTGGATGCCCGCGAACACGCCCGAGGACAACATCGCAGGCGCATAGCGCGTGCCTTCCTCATTGGTGAAATTCGTCACAACGATCGGGTGTTTGGTCTGAATATTGAGGTCATTGAGCGTGCGCACCACCTCAAGCCCCGCCAACACGCCCAGCACCCCATCATATTTGCCGCCCGTCGGCTGAGTATCGAGGTGAGAGCCAATATACACCGGCAAAGCGTCTGGATCGATGCCGGGCCGCATCGCAAACATGTTGCCCATTTGGTCCAGCCCCATCGAACACCCCGCGGCCTCACACCAGCTTTGGAACAGAGCGCGGCCTTCAGCATCTTCATCGGTCAGCGTCTGGCGATTGTTGCCGCCTGCGATGCCGGGGCCGATCTTGGCCATGTCCATCAGACTGTCCCACAGCCTGTCGCCGTCGATCCGCATATTCTGTGCCGGTGCCGTCATGTCGTGCCTTCCTTGGTTCGTCCGCCCTGCCCCTTGCGTTGTAAGGTGAGCTGTTTCAATCTGCCATCAATAAGATCGTTCTATCCGACGCTATCACGGCATGTGTTTCGTTCAAGACATGCGCCCCATTTGGGTCGACGCAACGCACCGATTGATCGTGATGCGACCGGAAAAATAGGAGTTTGGCGCATGCAAGACGGTTCCGCGCCCACGACGCGCATTCAAACCCGCAACCGTGCCCGTATTCTTGAAGCCGCTCTGGACGTGTTCTCTGCACATGGCTTCCGAGGCGCGACGCTGGACATGATCGCCACGGCGGCGGGGCTGTCAAAGCCCAACCTGCTGTATTACTTCCCAAGCAAACCGGCGATCCATATCGCGCTTCTTCAAAACCTGTTGTCGGTCTGGCTCGATCCGCTGGCATCGCTTGACCCGAAAGGCGACCCGCTGGACGAGCTTTTGGGATATGTGGCGCGCAAGATGGACATGAGCCGCCTCTATCCCCGCGAAAGCCGGATTTTCGCCAATGAAATCCTGGCGGGGGCGCCGCATATCCATGACGCGCTGGCGGGTGAGTTGAAAGAACTGGTCAATGATCGCGCGCGGGTCATTTCAGGGTGGATGGCGCAGGGCAAACTCAGGCCGTGCCACCCGCATCACCTGATCTTTTCGATCTGGTCGCTGACACAGCACTGCGC
>JABSSB010000134.1 GCA_013214715.1 Paracoccaceae bacterium
TGCAGGACGGTGACCTGATCCAGCTCCACATCCAGCTCTTCGGCGATCAGCGCCGCCCAAGAAGTCTTGATACCTTGGCCCATCTCGGCGCGCGGTGCGATCAGCGTCACGCCCGAAGCATCGATGAATACAAAAGGCGTCAGCATGGTCATGTCTTCGCTTGGCGCGGCCGGGGCCGGGGCCGGGCGGGTGACGTAATAGGCCCCGAAGGCCACGCCGCCAACCACGGCGGCCGAGCCGATCAGAAAGGTGCGGCGGGCGAGTTTTCCGATGCTAGCCATGGATCAAGCCTCCCGAATGTCTTTGGCGGCCGCGTGAATGGCGGCGCGGATGCGCGGATAGGTGCCGCAGCGGCACAGGTTGCCCATCATGGCGTCGTCGATGTCCTGATCTGTGGGCGCCGGGTTTTCAGACAGCAGCGCGGCGGCCTGCATGATCTGGCCCGACTGGCAATAGCCACATTGCGCCACCTGATGCGTGACCCAAGCCTTCTGGATCTTCGCCATCGCATCCGGCGTGCCCAGCCCTTCGATCGTGGTCACGTCGCCCCAGACATCTCCAACGGCGACTTGGCAGGACCGCACGGCCTCCCCATCGATTTGCACGGTGCAGGCCCCGCAAGAGGCCACGCCGCAGCCAAATTTTGTGCCAGTCATGTTCAGACCATCCCGCAGTGCCCAGAGCAGGGGCACGTCATCGGGCAGGTCGACGGTTTTTGCCTCGCCATTCACAGTCAGGGTCACAGCCATCTCGGGTCTCCTCAGAGCGTTGGTGTGTGAGTTGCGTGTTTCTGACATATTTAACCAAAAGTGTCAGGGCGTCAATTGACAGAATGAACAAAATGTGTCAGGACGTTTTCATCATGCGTGACGACACAACCACCGACCTGACTCAGGGGCTCGACCCGCGCGAAGGCCAGATCATTCAGGCGGCCTGGAGCTGTTTCGAGCAATATGGATTTCGCAAGACCTCGATGGCCGATATCGCCAAGGGGGCGGGCATGTCGCGCCCGGCGGTGTATCAATATTACCGCAACAAAGATGACATTTTCTGCGCCATGGCCGGGTTGGTCTATCACAAGGCCGAAGCGCAGATCGCAGAGGCGCTTGACGCTCGGGGTGATGCGCGCGTGGTTCTGACGCAAGCTCTTCAAGTGCAGGGCGCGACCCTGATCGAAGCGATGCTGAGCTCTCCGCATGCCGAAGAACTGACCGCCGTGGCGCAAAGCGTGGCCACCGATATCTGGCATGCCGGGGAAGCGCGCCTGCAAAAGCTTTATTCCGCCTGGCTGGAACGCGAAGCCGAAGCCGGACGCCTGCATCTGCCTGCCAGCGCCGCCCAGATTGCCGAGATCATTACATGGTCGATGAAGGGGCTGAAAGGCGCAGGCTATGACGTTGTGACCTACCGCACCCGCGTCACCACGCTGGCGCAGGTCATCGCCGATGGCCTGCGCGCCTGAGTTTCGTCTCTTTCACGTTGCCCGCGCCGCAGGCATCCGACATCTGCCTCAGGTCACTGCCGCCCGGATCTTATACGCCTCCCGATCCCACAGCCTGTCGCGCATGATCTCGCCCAATATGGCGATGGCCTGGTCCACGTCGCCTGCATCAATGAACAGCGGTGTGAAGCCAAAGCGCATGATATCCGGCGCGCGGAAATCGCCGATTACGCCATGCGCAATCAGCGCCTGCATCGCGGCATAGCCATCGGCGAAATGAAACGACACCTGAGACCCGCGCTGCGCCGCGTCACGCGGCGAGGCCAGCACAAGATCGGGGCAGGTGGCTTCCACCCCTGCGATGAACTGCTCGCACAGTGCGACTGAGGCGGCGCGCAGATCGTCCAGATCAACCTGATCCCAGATGTCCAAGGATGCCTCAAGCGCGGCCATCTGCAAGACGGGCGGCGTGCCCACGCGCATCCGCTCGATCCGCGCGCCGGGGCGATAGTCGAGATCAAAGGCAAAAGGCGCCTCATGCCCCAGCCAGCCGGACAGCGCGGGTTGCACGCGTTCTGCATGGCGCGGCGCGACATAGATGAAAGCCGGGGCGCCGGGACCGGCATTGAGATATTTATACGTGCAGCCCACCGCGAAATCGGCCCCGTCGCGGGCCAGATGCACCGGAAAAGCTCCGGCGGAATGGGCCAGATCCCAAACCGTCAACGCGCCGACGGCATGGGCGCGGGCCGTCAGGTCGGCCATGTCATGCATCCGCCCGGTGCGGTAATCGACTTGTGTGAGCATCATCACTGCGATCTCGTCCGTCAGCGCATCAGCAACTTGGTCCGGGTCGACCACCCGCAATTCATACCCGCTGCCCAATTGTCGTAGCAGCCCTTCGGCCATGTAAAGATCCGACGGGAAATTGCCATTGTCCGACAAGATGACACGCCGGTCGGGACGCATCTCCAGTGCCGCTGCCAAAGCCTGATAGACCTTGATCGACAGCGTGTCACCGGTTGTGACATGGCCCGGCTCGGCCCCGATCAACCGCCCGATCCGGTCCCCCAAAACCGAGGGCTGCGCCATCCAGCCGGCCTTGTTCCACCCGGTGATCAGCATCTCGCCCCATTCGGCCTCCACCGTGCGCGTCACGCGGGTGGCTGCGGTTTTGGGCAGCGGCCCCAAAGAGTTCCCGTCGAGATAGATCATTCCCTCGGGCAGATGAAACAGGGCTTTGGTGGTCGCGAAATCAGTCACATCTGGCCCCCGGCGATTTCAATGGCCTGCCCATTGACTGAGCCGGAGCCTGGGCCAACGAGCCACATCGCCGCCGCGGCGATCTCATCGGCTTCGATCAGGCGCTTGTGGCGGTTGGCGCTGACCATCATCTTCATGGCCTCTTCGCTGCTAACCCCCGCGCGTTCGGAAATGCTGGTCACGTTGCGATCCACGATCGGCGTCGCGACATAGCCGGGGCAGAGCGCGTTGAAAGTGAAGGGTGTGCCCATGTAATCTTCGGACAAAGACCGCGTCATACCGATCAAACCGTGTTTCGTAGCGGAATAGCAGGCCGCACCTTTCAGGCCGCGCACCCCGGCGATGGACGAGATGGTGATCACGCGCCCCCAATCGGTTTCGCGCATCGAGGTCAGGCTTTCGCGCACAGTCAGAAAGGCACCGTCGAGATTGGTTGCCATCATGTTGCGCCAAAATTCCATCGTGGTTTTGTGCACAGCCTTGCCTTCGGCGACGCCGGCATTTGCGACGCAGATCTGAATCGGTCCGCGCGCTGCCACGGCGCTGGCGATCTTGGCGACGACGTCGGCTTCGTCCCGCACATCCATTGCCATCGGGTGCAAACCATCCGTTGCGACCTCTTCCAGCACCTCGATCCGCCGTCCTGTGATCGTAACCTGCGCGCCCTCAGCCGCCAAAGCCCGCGCAATCGCCAGCCCGATCCCCGTGCCGCCGCCTGTGACCAAGGCATGTTTTCCCGCCAGATACATCGCTATCCCCTCCCGCGTATGATGTTTCGGCGACACTAGAGGCAAATGACGCGGTGGCAACCCGGTGACGTAGCGCCAGTGTCCGACGCAAACATAGCGCGTGAGCGCAATCAGCTATGGACAGGCTGTCGCATCCCCTTACATTTCCGGTCTTGTTTGCAGGAGGACCAGTGGTGGCCCAGAGCCCGCTGAAATGGGTGGATATTCCTCCGGTCTGGCTGGCCGGATGCATCGTGCTGTCCTTGTGGCAGGCGCGGGCCTTGCCGGAGGGGTTGCGCCTCGCGCATCCGATGACCGATCTGTTGGCCGGGCTGCTGATCGGGGCGGGCCTGATCCTGATGCTGCTGGCGGTGTCAGAAATGCGTCGCCAGAAGACCACCGTCATCCCCCATCTTGAGGCATCGCATCTTGTACAAAGCGGCATTTTCAGCCGCACACGCAACCCGATTTATCTGGGCGATGCGCTGGTGCTGACCGGGCTGGTGCTGCGCTTTGATGCGGTGCTGTCGCTGGTGCTGGTGCCTGCCTTTGTCTGGATTATTGAGCGGCGCTTTATCGTGCCAGAGGAAAACCGCCTGCGACGGGCCTTTCGGGCGGATTACGCCCGTTACGAACGTAAGGTCCGGCGATGGGTATGACCACGTCCCCTTTGACACGATGCTGCGCCGCCGCGTAGGGATCACGTCAGGAGACAGAACGCACCGGCCGCAACATGCGGTCAGAAAGGGAAAACGACCGTGAAAATCGGAACACCTAAAGAGACATTCGAGGGCGAGGCACGCGTTGCCATGACCCCCGACAGCGCCAAGGCGCTGCAAAAGCTGGGGCATGAGTGCCTGATCGAAAAAGGGGCCGGTCTGGCATCGGGCTTTACTGATGCAGCTTATGAAGAGGCCGGTGTGACGGTGATCGGCACGGCTGCGGCTTTGTTCAAGGACGCTGACATCATCGCCAAGGTCCGCCCCCCCAGCGAGACCGAGGTCAAGCGCCTGAACAGCAAGAAGACCTTGATCTCCTTCTTCTACCCGGTCGCCAATGAAGCGTTGATGCAGCAGGCCGCCGACAAGGGCGCCACGGTCATCGCGATGGACATGGTCCCGCGTATTTCGCGCGCGCAGAAAATGGATGCGCTGTCGTCCATGGCCAATATCGCGGGCTATCGCGCTGTGATCGAGGCCGGCAACAATTTCGGTCGCTTCTTCACCGGGCAAGTGACCGCGGCCGGCAAGGTGCCCCCGGCAAAGGTGCTGGTCATCGGGGCGGGTGTGGCCGGTCTGGCAGCGATCGGCACGGCGACCTCGCTGGGTGCGATCACCTATGCGTTCGACGTGCGCCCCGAAGTGGCCGAACAGGTGGAATCGATGGGCGCGGAGTTTGTCTATCTCGATTTTGAAGAGGACCAGGCCGATGGCGCGGCCACAGGCGGATATGCTGCCGTGTCGAGCCCGGAGTTCCGTGAAGCCCAACTGGCCAAGTTCCGCGAACTGGCCCCTGACATCGACATCGTCATTACGACGGCCCTGATCCCCAATCGCGATGCCCCCAAGCTATGGCTTAAGGACATGATCGCGGCGATGAAGCCGGGTTCGGTCATCGTGGACCTTGCCGCAGAACGCGGCGGCAATGCCGAAGGCACTGTGGCAGACGAAAAAGTCGTCACCGACAACGGCGTGACCATCATCGGCTATACCGACTTCCCCAGCCGCATGGGCGCGCAGTCTTCGAGCCTTTATGCGACCAATATCCGTCACATGATGACGGATCTGACGCCGGAGAAAGACGGTGTCGTGGTGCATGACATGGAAGATGATGTGATCCGCGGGGCCACGATCACGCATGAAAAGGCTGTCACCTTCCCGCCGCCACCGCCAAAGGTGCAGGCGATTGCGGCGCAGCCGAAAAAGGCTGAGCCTGAAAAAACACCGGAACAAATCCGCGAAGAAGAGGCGGCAGCCTTCAAGGCGCAGACCAAACAGCAGATCACTTTGCTGGCCATTGGCGGCGGTCTGATCCTTGGATTGGGGGCCATCCCCGGCATGCCTGCGAGCTTCATGCAGCATTTCATTGTCTTCGTACTGTCGGTCTTTATCGGCTTCCAGGTGATCTGGAACGTGGCGCATTCGCTGCACACGCCGTTGATGGCGGTCACCAATGCGATTTCGTCGATCATCATTCTGGGCGCGCTGATCCAAATCGGATCAAGCTCGCTGCTCATCACGGCTCTGGCCGCGCTTGGGGTCTTCATGGCCTCGGTGAATATCTTTGGTGGTTTCCTCGTGACACGGCGCATGCTCGCCATGTTCCAGAAATCATAAGCGAGGACGGGACACATGGAATTTGGATTCACAATTGCAGCCTATGTGGTGGCTGCTGTCTTGTTCATCCTGTCACTGGGCGGCCTGTCCGGGCAGGAAAGCGCGAAACGCGCGGTTTGGTATGGCATCGTCGGCATGTTCATCGCCGTCCTTGCAACGTTGATGGGCCCTGGAGGAGGTCTGGCCGGGGCGTCGATCATCCTGATCGCGCTGGGCGCGGCGGTGGGCTATCAGCTGGCCACCCGCGTGCAGATGACCCAAATGCCCGAGCTTGTGGCGATCATGCATTCGCTGGTCGGTCTTGCGGCGGTGTTTGTGGGCTTCAATGCTGACCTGACTATTCTTGGGGTCGAAGCGATGAAAGCCGGCGGGGCCGAGATGACCGGCAGCTTTGCCGATCTGGTCGCCAAGAAAACGCCGATCGAGATCACGATTCTGCAGGTCGAACTGGTGCTGGGCGTCTGGATTGGTGCCGTGACCTTCACCGGGTCTGTGATTGCCTATGGTAAGCTGGCGGGCAAGGTCGACACAGCGGCCAAGCAGCTGCCCGGCGGTCATATGCTGAACGCAGCCGCTGCGGCTTTGTCTGTCGTATTGATGTTCATGTATCTGGCCGGAGCCGGCAGCTGGACGCTGCTTCTGCTGACGCTGGCGGCGCTCTTTATCGGCTATCACCTGATCATGGGGATCGGCGGGGCCGACATGCCTGTGGTTGTGTCGATGCTGAACTCCTATTCGGGGTGGGCCGCCGCAGCCATTGGCTTTAGCCTCGGTAATGACCTTCTGATCGTGGTCGGCGCGCTTGTCGGCTCTTCGGGGGCGATCCTGTCTTACATCATGTGTAAGGCCATGAACCGCGCCTTTGTCTCGGTGATCCTTGGCGGCTTTGGCGGCGCCTCGGGTGAGCAGATGGCGGTCGAGGGCGAAATGATCGCCATCGAAGGCGACGGCGTCGCCGCAGCCCTGAACGAAGCCGACAGCATCGTGATCGTGCCGGGCTATGGTATGGCCGTGGCCCAGGCCCAGCAGGCGGTGAGCGAGCTGACACGCAAGCTGCGCGCCAAGGGCAAGGAGGTGCGTTTTGCCATCCACCCCGTCGCTGGACGCTTGCCCGGTCACATGAACGTGCTTCTGGCCGAAGCCAAGGTGCCTTACGACATCGTTCTGGAAATGGATGAGATCAATGATGACTTCCCGGACACGGATGTCTCGATCGTCATTGGCTCGAACGATATCGTGAACCCGGCGGCCCAGGACGATCCGAACTCTCCGATTGCGGGGATGCCGGTTCTCGAAGTCTGGAAATCGAAACAGACCTTCGTGATGAAGCGCGGCAAGGGCACCGGATATTCCGGCATCGAAAACCCGCTGTTCTTCAAGGAGAACACACGCATGTTCTATGGCGATGCCAAGGCATCCCTTGATAAGCTTCTGCCGATGATCGACTGATCGCGGCGGCGACTTGCAACAGCCCCGGCGCTGCCGGGGCTGTCTGCGTTTTGCCAGTATGCAAAAGTATTCTTGCAACTCTCTGGCACAAAAGCATTTTACGGCTGCGCCTTCGGCGCTATCTCTGGATCAACCGGAGAGAGCCTGATGCCCGACCTCAAAGACCACCCGCTGCGCTACAAGCTTGCCAACGAGCTTCACGCCCGTCCGTTTCCGGCGATGGCCTGTCCGGCGTCGCTTGTCTTTGTTGCGCTCAAACGCTCGGCCGAGTCGGTGCAGGATGACCGCACGGATGAATTGCAGCACCTGATCGCTCTGCTGGATCGCCACGGGGCGCCGCATCCGCAACCCGGTGCCACGCATTATTCGGCGCGGATCGGGCGGCATATGCTGAAATGGGAGCAGCATACCGAATTCACCACCTACACTGTCTATGATGAAGCCCTGCCTGAACGGGCCTTTGACCCGGCCGAATTTGACATTCTGCCCGCAGAGTGGCTGGCCCAAGCGCCGGGCCAATGCATGACGGCCATTATCGCCCGCATCATGCCGCGCCCCGAAAATGAGGTGATCCACCAGTATTTGAACGACTGGTTCGTGCCGGAAAGCCTGGCGGTGTCCGAAGTGCTGGACCGCGCCGCTGTTGTGGCCAGCGATTTCCGCATCGATCCGGCGGGGCACATGCGCTTTGCCATGTTTGTCAATGAAGGCACGGGCCATCGTCGGATCGGGCGGATTGTGCAGCGGCTCTGCGAAATCGAGACCTACAAATCCATGTCCATGCTGGGCTTTGCCCGTGCGCGTGGCATGCTGGACCGGATCGGGGTGATGGACAGCCGATTGACCGAACTGACTGTCGAAATGACCGGCCATACCAAGCCGGCGGATCAAACGCTTGGCCCGCTTCTGGAAACCGCGTCCGAGCTTGAGGCGCTATCTGCCAAGGCGGCGTTCCGGTTCGGGGCCACGGCGGCTTATGAGGCCATCGTGACCCAGCGGATCGAGGTTCTGCGCGAAGAACGGTTCAACGGGTTGCAGACGTTCAACGAATTCATGCTGCGCCGGTATCAGCCTGCCATGCGGACCGTCAAAGCCACCGAGGCACGGCTTGAGCGTCTGGCTTATCGTGCGATGCGCGCGGGAGAACTGCTGCGTACGCGGGTCGATGTGGAACGTAGCGCACAAAATCAGGAATTGCTCGCCAGCATGGATAAGCGGGCCGATTTGCAGCTGCGCCTTCAGCGTACGGTCGAAGGGCTATCCGTCGTCGCGATCAGCTATTACGCGGTCTCTTTGGTGGGCTACCTGCTTTATCCGCTGACCGAGGTCACCGGGTTAAGCGAAGGCGCCCTGGCGGCTTTGGCCACCCTGCCTGTGGTCGCGCTTGTCTGGCTGCTGGTGCGTCGTATCCGAACGCGGCTTGACCACTAGCGATCTGTTTCAGACGAAGACGAAATAGTCGATGTGGAACGCAGCGGCGTCGGCTTCGTTTTCGATCGAGTCATCAAAGACAAAAGGCACCTGAAAATTGACGCTGCCAAGTTCCACCCCTTTGCGGGACACGGTCACCGTGGCCGATTGCAGAAGGTCGGGTTCGTCGTCGTTATAGGTCCAGGCAAAGCGTGATCCTGAATAGAACTGGAAGGTGGCGCCTTCGCCGGCCTGAACGGTGTCATCTCCGAACCCTTTGGCCTGTCCGTTCGCAAACACGAAAACGGATCTGTCGGTGCCGCGCAGATAGTCGTCGCCAGACCCGCCGATGATCGTGCCTTTGCCATCGATCGGGTCATTGCCGGCCTGACCGTAAATCCGGTCATTGCCCTTTTGGCCATGAAGCGAATCTGCATCGCGCTCGCCCTTGAGGGTATCAATGCCCGCCCCGGTCGCCCCGGGTCGCCATGTGAAAAATCCTTTTTTGATATATTTACGATTAGGGTTATTGATTGGTGCAGGTACACATATCTGTCACCGCCGCTTTGAACCTTCAGCTCATGCCAAAGCTGTGACCGAGACTGGGCGGTCAAGGTTATTCATTGGTAAAAAAACCGCCGCGGGACCGCGGCGGTTTTTTTTGGTTCGCTTGGGACCTCAACGTCCCCGAATGCGCGGGTCCAGCGCGTCGCGCAGACCATCGCCAAGATAGTTCACGCTCAGCACTGTGAGCGAGATCATGATGCCCGGTAGGATGGAGCGTTCAGGGAAGCTGACGACACGGTCCACACCGTCATTCAGCAACCGGCCCCATGTCGGGAAATCCGGCGGGAAGCCAAAGCCCAGAAAAGACAGCGCGGATTCGGTGATGATGGCCGACGCGATGCCCAGAGTTGCCGATACCATGATTGGCGACAGCACATTGGGCAGCACGTGGCGCATGATCAGCTTGCTGCCGGACGTGCCGATGGATTGGGCCGCTAGAACGAATTCACGCTCCTTCAGCGCCAGTACATCGCCGCGCACAATCCGCGCCGTGGGCATCCATGACGTGATGCCGATCAGTACCACGATCAGGATGAACACACCGCCTTCGGGACCAAAGCTGGCTGACAAAGGCTCCCGAAACAGCAGTGAAGCCACAAGGATCAGTGGCAGCAGCGGCAAGGCCAGAAACAGGTCGGTCAGGCGCATCAGCGGCCCGTCCATCTTGCGCACATAGCCTGCGACAACGCCAACCAGCGTTCCCAAAAACAGTGCCAGCAGCATGGCGGTCAGACCCACGGCGATGGACACGCGCCCGCCCATCATCAGGCGCGCCAGCGTGTCACGGCCCAGATTGTCGGTGCCCAGCGGATGCGCCCAGCTCACCTTGGCCGAGCTGTCAAACAGCCCCACCCAGATCGGCCGCATGTCGCGCAGATTGATAAAATCGCGCCCCTGCGGCAGGAATTGCGGATCAACGCGCCAGATCAGCGGACCAAGATAAACGCCCGCGATGATGATCACAAAGATGATCCCACCCCAAAGCGCGCCGCGATGCGTCTTGAATTGATCCCAGACATCCAGCCATTGATTGCGCGGCGGGGCGACGGGTTGCGGATTGCTCAACTCAGTCATAGCGGATCCTCGGGTCCAGCAGGCCGTAAAGCACGTCTGCCACAAGATTGAAGAGAACGATCAGCACCGCAAAGATGAAGGTCAGCGTCTGCACCATGGGCAGGTCATTGGCCTGAATGGCGGTGATCAGCAGCTGGCCGATCCCATTCACTTTAAAGACCTGCTCGGTGATGATGGCGCCGCCAAAGATCGACGGCACGCCAAGGGCAATGACCGTCACAACCGGGATCATCGAGTTGCGCAGCACATGGACCATGACCACCACGCGTTCGCCCAGACCTTTGGCGCGGGCGGTGCGGACGTAATCCTGATTGAGGTTATCGAGCATCGAGGCCCGCATGAACCGGCTGATCTGCGCCGTGATCTGCAACGCCAGCACCATCACCGGCATGATCATCTGTTGCAACTGGCGTTTGAAACTTTCCCAGCTATCCACAACCAGCGTGGTGTCATAGATCGACGGGAACCAGCCCAGCCAAACCGAAAAGATCACGATGACCAACACGCCCGAGAAGAAGGGCGGAACCGAAAAGCCGATCATCGACACAAACGTCCCGGCCTGATCGAACCAGCTATATTGGCGATAGGCGGAATAGATGCCGATGGGCAGGGCGATCAGGATACCGACCACATAGGCCGTGCCCACAACCCACAGGGTCTGCGGCAGGCGCTGGATCACGATATCCATGACCGGGGACCGGGTCTGCCACGAGATCACGCGCAGCTTGCCTTCGGCGAATGTGGTGCCGAAGTAGTGGTCGATCAGCACCTGAGGTTCGATCCAGAAGAACTGCACGATCCATTTCCAGAAGCGGATATACATCGGCTCGCCCAGACCAAGCGCTAGGCGCATTTGTTCCTTGACTTCGGCCGGCACGGTCAGCGGAACCTGCGCCATCGGGTCTCCGGGCGCGAGTTCCAGCAGAAGAAATATCACGAGGCTGATAAAAAGCAGCGTCGGAACGGCCAATATCAGCCGTCGTATAGTGAAAGTCAGCATGAAGCGGGGGGCCCCTGAATGCTATGGGTCTTTGTTATGAGTGGCCGGGCACCCCCGGCGGGGAGACCCGCGCGGACTGATCCGCGCGGGTCGTGATGGATCACTCCATGCGATACCAGTCAGCCACGTTCCACAGCTCACTGTCCCAAACGTTCAGGACAACGCCGCCGAGGCTGTTGGCATGGGCCGACAGACGACCACGGTGCACCAGCGGGATCATGGCGCCGTTCATCACGGCCATGTCGTTCAGCTTCTTGCCGATTTCGGACCGGGCTTCGATGCCGGCAGTCTGCGTCAGCTGAGCGTAGAGCGCGTCATACTCTTCCATGCAGAAGCGCGAGATGTTCTCACCCTGCCACTGGGAGGCTGGCGACGGAGCCTTGTCGCACAGCATGTTGCCCAGATAGGACTGCGGATCAGTGCCGTTGAAGGTGTTGGCATACATTTCCACGTCCGCATAGAACTTCTGGAACGTGTCCGGGGAGGCCGGGTCGCCACCGAAGAAGACGGATGCGTTGATGTTGCGCAGTTCGGTTTCGATGCCGATCTCGCTCCACCACTGCTTGATCAGAGCCTGGAAGTCCTGACGCACAGCGTTGGTCGAGGTCTGGTAAAGGATCTTGAGCGGCACGCCGTCTTTTTCGCGGATGCCGTCACCATCGGTATCGACGATGCCCGCTGCATCCAGCATGGCATTCGCGCCTACAATGTCCTGCGTGTCGCAGCTCAGCGAGGTCGAATTGTAGGCCGCCGGTGCCGGAATCCAGTTACAGGACACTTTACCCGCCTTGCCATAGCCGATTTCCACCAGCAGCGGACGGTCGATCGCCATGGACATGGCCTTATAGACGGCCGGGTCGCCCAGGAACGGGTGCGGACGCACGACTGCGCGATCATCCGGGCCAAGCGCCGGGTCGGGGTTGGTGTTGTTGAGCATGATGCGCTCAACCAGCGGGCCAAAGCCTGCAACCGGGGTGCCTTTGCCACCCGCTTCCATCTGCGCGATTACGTCGGGGGCCAGCTGTAGGTTCCAGGCGTAGTCGAACTCGCCGGTTTCCATCACGGCACGGCCGGCAGCCGTTGCGTCGCCGCCACCTTTGAAGGTCACCGTGGCAAAGGCAGGCTTGGCCGGGTCACGGTAGTTTTCATTGGCGGCCATCTGGATCACGTCATTGGGACGGAAATCCGTGACGGTGAACGGGCCGGTGCCGATTGGATAGAAGTTCTGCTCGGTGCATTCAGGAGCCTTGGCGCCCATGCAGTCGGCAAACTGAGCGGCTTGCAGGATCGGGCTTTCGCCACCCACAAACGGGCCGTAAGGGAAGGGCGTCGGACCTTCGAAATTCACCGTGACAGTGTAGTCATCCGGAGTGTCGATCGAAGTCACGCCATCGAACTTGGTCAGCTGCGCGCAACCGCCCTCGGGATCCATGCAGTAATCAGCGGTGAATTTCACGTCAGCCGAAGTGAACTCGGTTCCGTCCGACCACAGAATACCGGGTGTGATTTTCCAGGTGATCGAGGTCAGATCGGCCGACACACCGCCATTGTCGGTGGTTGGAATCTCTTCGACCAGCCAGGGAACCAGTTCGCCGTTCTCATTATAACGGGCCAGCGGCTCGATGATCATCGACGCCGATTCCACGTCTTTGGTGCCGCCCGACAGGAACGGGTTCAAAATCGACGGCGCCTGCCAGTAGATAATGCTGACATTGCCGTCGCTGCCACGCTCGGCAAAGGCTGCCGGCGCCATGGCCGCAGTCGCGATGGCCCCCAGAAGTAGGGTCTTGGTTTTCATGTCTTACTCCCTTGTGGGCGGCCGCCACCCTCGGTGGCCCGCCTCGTTTTTCCGCGTTCGCCCCGCGGATTGGGCATGCTGAGCGCATCTGGAACATGCGGTTTGCACAATTCCTTGGCGCCATGCCCGGTATCGGACCCAAACTTGGGCAAAATTGCAAGGCTTGTTGGAGGGAAGTTTGGGACTTGCGTTTGACAGCCCAAATTATGAGCCATAGCGTGAGCCGCAGCAAAAACGATAAACCCAGTCAGGGAGCGCCCCACGTGCTTGATACCCCAATCGCCAATATAAAAGAGCTTCGGGTAGAATTTCAGACCAAGGATGGCCCCGTCGTGGGCGTTGAAAACGTGTCCTTTTTCGTCAATCCCGGCGAAACGGTCTGCATCGTGGGCGAATCTGGGTCGGGCAAATCGGTATCGTCCTTGGCACTGATGCGCCTGGTTGAGTTCGGCGGCGGAGAGATCGAAGGCGGGCGCCTGCTTTTTGATCGTCAGGCCGAAGGGGAAACCGATCTGGCTAAGGCTGATCAATCGCTGATGCGCCATATTCGCGGCAATGAGATCGGGATGATCTTTCAGGAACCGATGACGGCTTTGAACCCGGTGTTTACCGTCGGGCGGCAATTGACCGAAGGGCTGCGTCTGCACAAGGGCATGTCCAAGGCTCAGGCCGAAAAGCGCGCGCTCGAACTCCTGCGCCAGGTTCGGATCCCAGAGCCTGAGCGTCGCCTGAAGCAATTCCCACATGAACTTTCCGGCGGGATGCGCCAACGGGTGGTGATCGCGATGGCCATGGCCTGTGAACCGCGACTTTTGATCGCGGATGAACCGACCACCGCGCTGGATGTGACGATTCAGGCGGAAATTCTGGCGCTGATGGATCGGCTCAAGCGGGAAACCGGCACGGCGGTGATGTTCATCACCCATGACATGGCTGTGGTCGCGCAGATGGCGGATCGCGTGGTCGTCATGTTCCGCGGTAACAAGGTGGAAGAGGGCCCCGTCGAAGAGATTTTCGCCAATCCCCAGCATGATTACACCAAGGCATTGCTAGCTGCGGTGCCCAAGCTGGGCGAGATGTCCGGCAAGGCGGCCCCTGAGCCGATGAAGCTGATGGGGGTCGAAGGCCAGAACCTCGACCCGATTCCGGGAACCGAGGAAAAGTTGCTTGAGGTGAGCAACCTGACCACTCGCTTCCCGGTGCAGGGTGGACTGTTGCGCCGCACCGTGGCCAGTGTGCACGCGGTTGAAGATGTCTCCTTCACGATCAACAAGGGCCAGACGCTGTCCTTAGTGGGGGAATCAGGCTGCGGCAAATCCTCTGCAGGGCGGTCCATCCTGCGGCTGGTCGAACCGATGAGCGGGGAGGTCGTGCTGGACGGTCGCGACATCATGTCGCTGAACCCGCGCGACCTGCAAAAGGCGCGCCAGGACATGCAGATGATCTTTCAGGACCCGTTTGCCTCGCTGAACCCCAAGATGCAGCTAAAGGATCAGGTGGCCGAGCCCATGATCAATTACGGCATCGCCTCGGGCTCAGAACTGGAGGACCGCGTTGCGAGCCTGTTTGATCGCGTGCAATTGCCGCGCAGCTTCATGCGGCGCTACCCGCATGAAATGTCGGGCGGGCAGCGTCAGCGGATCGCGATTGCCCGCGCACTGGCCCTGCGACCCAAGCTGATCGTTGCGGATGAGGCGGTGTCAGCTTTGGACGTGTCGGTGCAGGCGCAGGTGCTGAACCTGATGATGGAGCTGCAATCCGAACTTGGGCTGAGCTATCTGTTCATCAGCCATGACATGGCCGTGGTCGAACGTGTCAGCCATTTTGTCGGCGTTATGTATCTGGGCCGGATCGTGGAAAAGGGGCCGCGTGCGCGCGTGTTCGAGAACCCGCAACACCCATACACGCAGGCCTTGATGAAGGCGGTTCCCATCGCTGATCCGACCCAGCGCAAAGCGGAAAAAGATCTGAATTTCAAACCGATCCCCTCGCCAATCCATCCGATAGGATATGATCCCGCCCCGTCCGAATATCGCGAGGTCGAGCCAGGCCATTTCATCCTGACCACCGATAGCGGATATTGACCCAATGACGCGTATGAGCCCGCGCGACATCTTGGCCAAGCTTGTGTCGTTCCCTACGGTCAGCCGCGACACCAACCTGCCATTGGTCGACTGGGTCGAGGCGTATTTGTCCAGTCACGGTATCTCAAGCCATCGCTATTGGCATCCCAGTGGTGAAAAGGCCGCGCTGTTTGCCCATGTCGGACCGTGGGAGCCGGGGGCGGTTGTGCTGTCTGGCCATACGGATGTGGTGCCGGTTGACGGGCAGGATTGGTCGACAGATCCGTTCACCCTGACAGAAAAGGATGGTCGACTTTACGGGCGTGGCACCTGCGACATGAAAGGCTATGACGCGCTTGCGATCTGGGCGCTGGTCGAAGCGCAGCAGATGGATCTGACGCGTCCATTGCAACTGGCGCTGAGCTTCGATGAAGAGATCGGCTGCACCGGTGCCCCCCCAATGATTGCCGCGATGCAGGAGGTTCTGCCCAAGGGCAGCGATGTCATCGTCGGCGAGCCGTCGATGATGCAGGTCGTGACCGGGCATAAGGGTGGGGTCAGCTTTAGGACCCATGTTCGCGGCTTTGAAGTGCATAGCTCTCTCCTGCACAAGGGCGTCAGCGCTGTGATGCAGGCCGCGCGGTTGATCGATTGGGGCAACCAGCGCAATGCCGAGGCCGCCGCCGCGACACCTAGAGAGGTCGCGGCCATGTTCGACCCGCCATGGTCAAGCTGGCACGTGGGCGTGGTTCAGGGCGGCACAGCGCATAATATCACGGCCAAGGATTGTCATTTTGAAATCTCGGTCCGGGTCGTGCCGGGTGATGACGCGGATGCTCTGGCACGGGATTATCGCAGTTTTGCCACGCAGGTTCGTCGAGAGGTCCAGGCAATCCACCCGGATGCGGATGTCGTGCTGGCGCGCGGATTCGGCGTGCCGCCCCTGACACCCGAAACCGACGGCCGCGCGGAAACGCTTGCTCGACAAATCACGGGCGACAACGGCAATCATGTGGTCAGCTATGCCACCGAAGCCGGTCAGTTTCAGGAGGCAGGGTATTCTGCCGTGGTTTGCGGTCCGGGCGATATTGCTCAGGCGCATCAACCGGATGAATTCATCGCGATTGAGCAGTTGCACCAAGGGCAAGACTTCATGCGCAACCTGCTGTCGCGACTGCGCGCATGATCTGGCCGTACTGATCCGGACCGCTCGCGCGAGACGGGAAAGCAAACAGCCAAGACAGTCCCCAAAGTAAAGCCCTGCACAGCATCCAAGCGTTTGGAATGCGTTGATTAATCTTAAAGTTGAAAACGACCTTTTTTCGCGCAGATAATTTGACCCACCGGGCAAAAGTAACTCAGATTGGTAGTGTTGAAGCGTACCGTCGGTCCGCGCGCGGGTTGGAGTGCCGTTGTGATCGGAGAGTTGCAGTTTTGTCTGAGCATCGGGGCCGCGTCGCGCCTTGTGTCAGAAGCCATGGACCGGATTGCCGGAGATCATGGGCTTTTGGTAGGGCCAGCTTCGGTTCTGGTGGCCGTCGCAGCCAATCCGGGAAAAACGCAGGTGTCCTATTCTTCGGCGCTTGTCATCAACGATGCGACATTGACGCGGTATATTGACCGGCTGGAAGCCGCCGATCTGCTTGAACGGCGCCGCGGTCGTGAAGATCGCCGCGTTGTCCTGCTGCATCTAACCGAGGTTGGAGCAACCAAAGCTGCAGCGTTGTCGCGTGGTTTTGCCAAGCTTGAAAAGGGCTTTCGGGACAGTTTGGGCAGCACAGGTTTTGAGCATTTGGAGGCCGAGCTTCACCAGCTTGCTTTGTCTCTGGCAAAGCGCGGAACTGACGCATAGTCTTTCGCTCCGGGTTCATCTGAAAAAGGACCATATCTGGAGGAACGAAAATGCCAGTCAAAAACAGATTTGCCGAGTTGCATGCCGAGGTGGCGGCCTGGCGTCAGGATATCCACGCCCATCCAGAACTGATGTATGATACCGAGCGCACATCGGCCCTTGTCGCCGAGAAGCTGCGTGAGTTCGGCTGTGACGAGGTGGTCGAAGGCATTGGACGCACAGGTGTGGTGGGCGTGATTCGCGGGCGCAGCGATACGCGCGGCCATGCGGTTGGTCTGCGGGCCGATATGGATGCTCTGCCCATCGAAGAGGCCACCGGTGTCGACTATGCCTCAACCGTGTCGGGCAAGATGCATGCCTGCGGCCATGACGGGCATACCGCGATGTTGCTGGGGGCGGCCAAATACCTCGCTGAGACCCGCAATTTCGACGGCTCGGTCGTGGTGATCTTCCAACCCGCCGAAGAAGGCGGTGCGGGCGGCAAGGCTATGTGCGACGATGGGATGATGGATCGCTGGAATATCCGCGAGGTTTACGGCATGCATAATGTCCCCGGTCTGCCAGCCGGACAATTCGGGGTCCGCAAAGGCCCGATGCTGGCGGCAGCGGATCAATTCAGCATCGAATTGACCGGGCTGGGCGGCCATGCGGCCAAACCTCAGGAAACGATCGATACCACCGTGATGGGCTGTCACATCATCACGGCGTTGCAAAGCATTGCTGCGCGCAATATCGACCCCACGAAAGAAGTTGTGGTGTCGATCACCTCGGCCGAAACCTCGTCAAAGGCCTTCAATGTGATCCCGCAAGGCATGACATTGCGCGGGACGGTGCGCACCATGTCCGAAGAGGTCCGCCAGACCGTGCGCCGCCGTATTTTTGAGATTGCCGAGAAAACGGCCGAAGCCTTTGGTGGTCGGGCGGTGCTGGATTATCCCGAAGGCTATCCGGTTCTGGTCAACCATGATCAGGAAACCGATTTCGCCGCCGAAGCCGCGGCCAAGGTGGCCGGGTCGGTCGGGGCTGCTCCGATGGTCATGGGCGGAGAGGATTTTGCCTATATGTTGCAGGAACGGCCTGGCTCTTTCGTGATTATCGGCAATGGCCCCTCTGCCGAACTGCACAACCCGCACTATAATTTCAATGATGAGATCATCCCCGCCGGATGCAGCTTTTTCGCCGAACTGGTGGAAAGCCGTATGCCCGCGGCCTGAGGAGAGACAGAGATGCCGATCAAGAACCGTTTTGCCGAATTGCAGGCTGAAATCACCGAATGGCGACGTGACCTGCACGAACATCCCGAAATCCTGTTTGACACGCATCGCACCTCGGCTGTGGTGGCCGAAAAGCTGCGCGCCTTCGGCTGTGACGAGGTCGTCGAAGGCATTGGCCGCACCGGAGTGGTGGGCGTGATCAAAGGCAAAAGCGATAGCGCTGGCAAGGTGATCGGGCTGCGCGCCGACATGGACGCATTGCCCATTCTTGAGGCGACGGGGTTGGACTATGCCTCTAAAACGCCGGGGGCGATGCACGCTTGCGGCCATGATGGTCACACGGCCATGCTGCTGGGCGCGGCGAAATACCTGTCTGAGACGCGCAACTTCGATGGCACTGTGGTGGTCATCTTCCAGCCTGCTGAAGAAGGCGGCGGCGGCGGCAAGGAAATGTGTGACGATGGCATGATGGAGCGCTGGGGGATCCAGGAAGTCTATGGCATGCATAACTGGCCCGGCCGCCCGGTGGGCAGTTTCGCGATCCGCCCGGGAGCTTTCTTTGCCGCAACAGATATCTTTTCGATCACGTTTGATGGGCGCGGTGGCCATGCAGCCAAACCTCAGGAAACGATTGATACCACGGTGATGACCGCGCAGGCCGTCCTGGCGCTGCAGACGATCGCGTCGCGAAATGCTGACCCGATTGATCAGGTTGTCGTATCGGTGACGTCCTTTGAAACCTCTTCGAAAGCCTTCAATGTGATCCCGCAAACGGTCGAGTTAAAGGGCACGGTGCGCACCATGTCCCCCGCGATGCGCGATCTGGCGGAAAAGCGGATCGCCGAGATCTGTCAGGGCATCGCCGCGACCTTTGGCGGCACGGTCGAGGTCGATTACACGCGCAATTATCCAGTTATGGTGAATTCTGACGAGCAGACCGAGTTTGCGGCCGAGGTCGCGCGTGAGGTGTCGGGAAGCTGTGAAGATGCGCCTTTGGTCATGGGCGGAGAGGATTTCGCCTTCATGCTCGAAGAACGCCCGGGCGCCTATATTCTTGTTGGTAATGGCGACACGGCGGCGGTGCATCACCCTGAGTATAATTTCAACGATGAAACCATCCCGGCGGGCTGTTCATGGTGGGCCGAGATCGTTGAGCGGCGGATGCCAGCCGCCTGATTTTGCGTAGGGCGGGGTTTACCCCCAGCCGTTCACTTAAAGTGTGCCAATTTGCGAACTTTAGGTGAACACTTGACTTTTTATTAAATCTGGGCAATATGTTAGCATCCTGCCCGGATTGGTCATGTGCCGGAGATATTTTCGGCAAAAAACAATGAACACCAAGCGAGCAAAATCAACATATAGTACCCCTCCAAAAAAGCCTCTGTTTTCCGGAAGCTTGTGGAGATTTGCAGGTCAACGCTTGACGCAACGCAACTTGTGAAGGCTTCGGTGTTGAAGCTTTGACTTGGGTCAAGCAGGGCAGACCAACGGCCGGAGATGCTGGGAAACGTGACAACTATCGGCTCAACAATAAGAGCAGGAAGATGCGTGGCGTTGAAAGTGGGTGCCTCACCCCAAAGACACGCTCAATGAGCCGAGACGAAGGGTCCAGTTCGTTACTGACACTGGACGAAAGAGCCTAGAGGAAATTGGCTGGATGCTCTCGGGTGCATCTCTCGCGCCTGTCGACAATTGCTTCATGCGTATTCGTCGTCTGATATATTATCTTGAGAGACCGATCCCATCCCACACCAATGCCGGACGGCTTTACTATGGGTACGCAGCATATGACCCCAAAAGGGTGTTGCAGCTTTTGACGATCTTCCGAACGTTCACGAACTATATTGATACGGACGACAATGGAGAAACGCCTGCAATGCGTTTCGGCCTTGCGCGTGGTCGCGTCAGGTTTGAAGACGTTTTGTATTGGCGCCCAAAGGGATGGGAGAGGATGCAATCAGAGTGACGGACCGTGAGTTCTGATGTGATTTGATGCTTTACAGGACAAAACCCATCCAAACGATACCGTGCCGAACGCGCTCGCACAGGGCCACAGCGGCC
>JABSSB010000135.1 GCA_013214715.1 Paracoccaceae bacterium
GGAGGGTCTCTCTTCCGGTGATTTCGATGGATTTGATGACCAGTTGTTTTCATCGGGTCTTTTCTGGATCAGTTTCCTTGCTTTGTGGATTTTCGTGTTCGTCAGTTTTGCCGGCATGGTGGTGAACTGGCATCGGTTCGTTCTTGTCGAAGAGTATCCGGGCTGGTGGACATCGCCGTTTCGGAGCAATCACCTGCTGAGCTATGTATTGCTGACGATTGGCATAGGCGTCCTGTGCACACTCGGCGGCGGCCTGATCGGAGCGATTTCAGGGGGCATTTCTGCAGTAGCCGGTCAACCGGTCATGTTTTTCTTGATCTTTTTTGGTCTTGGTTTGCCTGCTTATGTGCTGGCCGTGCGCATGATGCTGTGCCTGCCGTCACGGGCCATTGGCGAGCCGATGACGTTTTCGGAGGCGGTCTTGAAAACAAAGGGCGCCTTCTGGACGATCCTCGTGGCTGTTTTGTGCGTCTTGGTGTTTAGTGTTCTTCTTGGACTTCTTGAAGACGCGATCACGGCTTTGAGCGGGTTCCTTGGCGTTCTCACATCGGTGGCGTTTCTTCCGTTTAACATGCTCCTTTTCGCGAGCATGTTGACGACATTCTATGGGTATTTCATCGAAGATCGCGACCTGATGTAAGCGTCGCGGCCCTTGCGTAATCCGTTGGGCTGCGGCACAGCGGAAACATGACCGATTTTGCCAGTTCCGCCCGTGCTGCCACGCAGGCCATGCGTGATGTGTTTCCGCCCACACCGCTGCAGCGCAATGCGCTGCTGTCAGATCGGTTTGAGGCAGATATCTGGCTGAAACGCGAAGACCTGTCGCCGGTCCGGTCCTACAAACTCCGGGGCGCGTTCAACGCGATGCGCAAGCTGCCGGATCAAAAACTGTTCGTCTGCGCCAGCGCAGGCAATCACGCGCAGGGCGTAGCCTATATGTGCGCGCAGCTTGGCGTGCGCGGCGTGATTTTCATGCCTGTGACCACGCCCCAGCAGAAAATCCAGAAAACCACCATGTTTGGCGCGGGCCAGGTCGAAGTGCACCTGATCGGCGACTATTTCGACAATACTCTGGCTGCCGCGCAAGGGTGGTGTGCCGAGAATGGCGGCCATTTCTTGTCACCCTTTGATGACCCGGATGTGGTCGAAGGTCAGGCGTCGATTGCGGTCGAGATCGAAGATCAAATGGGCCACGCCCCGGATATGGTCGTGTTGCCCGTTGGTGGTGGCGGCATGTCTTCAGGGGTGACGCGCTTTTTCGGAGATCGGTCCGAGATGATCTATGTCGAACCTGCCGGTGGCGCCTGTCTGAATGCTGCGCTGCGGGCCGGGGGTCCGGTGTCGCTTGAAAAGGTCGACAATTTCGTGGACGGCGCGGCTGTCGGTCGGATCGGTGCTTTGCCGTGGCAGGTTCTGCGCCGCACGCCGCTGATGGATATGGTGGTTCTGCCCGAAGATCGTATCTGCAGGACGATGATTGAAATGCTGAATGTTGAAGGCATTGTTCTTGAGCCTGCGGGCGCGCTGGCGATCGAAGCACTTGATGACCTGCGCGACAGGATCAAAGGGCGCAGCGTTGTCTGCCTGTCATCGGGTGGGAATTTCGATTTCGAACGCCTTCCCGAGGTCAAGGAACGCGCCCAGCGCTATGCCGGGTTGAAGAAATATTTTCTGTTGCGTTTGCCGCAGCGACCAGGTGCCTTGCGCGAGTTTCTTGGCTGTCTCGGGCCGCATGACGATATCGCGCGGTTTGAGTATCTCAAGAAATCAGCACGCAATTTTGGCACGGTTCTCATCGGCCTCGAAACCACTGAACAGGGTAGTTTTGATGCGCTTTACGCCAGACTGGATGCCGCCGGGTTTTCTTATGTCGACATCACAAATGATGAGATGTTGGCCCAATTTGTCATCTAGACCGCAAGAGCTGGAATCTGGCTCAGCAATTCGCTGCGCGAGGTGTGAAACACGGTGCTAAGCTCATCGGGTTGAAAACAATCGACCTGTCCCGCATTGGCCATGCTTTCCGCATTGGCGCAGATATTGGCCAGATCGGTCAGGCCCAGACTCAACGCGCTGCCTTTGAGCATGTGAAACTCGGACACAAGGTCCGAGGCAGAACGTTCCCGTGATAGCCGTTCGATTCCGCTTTGCACCTCTTGCAAAAAGAGGTTGATCACCTCAGCAAACGTCTCGTCTCCCATATCGGCCCTTAGTTCTGACAAATGCGTCCAATTGATCACGGTATCGTTCCCCAATTTATCCACCGCCATCAGATTAAGACGAAATCTCTTAACCCACAGTAAACAGATGTTTTTGCTCGGGTTTTTAACCGTGTTTTAAGGTGGGGCGGGCAACAAGGACATCGGATTGCATCTGCCGCGATGCGCATTAGCCTAAGATGAATTGAGCACATAGTGACACACTCGCCTTTCCCTGCGTCCAACGGACAGGATCACGCAAACGCGCTGGCAGAGATAACGTCTAAAGTTTCTGCTCCAGTGCCAGAGCATCAAAGGGTCGCGCTTGTTGCAGAAGACAGCAATCTGCAACGTCGAATTCTCAGCAGCTATTTGCGCAACTGGGGCTACAAGGTGCTGGAGGCCGAAGACGGCAATCAAGCGCTTGAGATTTACAAACAGGAAAAGCCTGAACTGGTGATCAGTGATTGGCTGATGCCGGGGCTGACGGGGCCGGAGCTTTGCGCGTCTTTGCGCGAGGATTTGAAAGATCAGGATGATGGAAGCTATTGCTATATTATCTTGCTGACGTCGAAGCAGGAAAAAGACGCTGTTGCAGAGGGTCTTGGGGCTGGTGCCGATGATTTTCTAATGAAACCGGTCAACCCGCCGGAGTTGAAGGCGCGAATCTCCGCTGGGACCCGTTTGTTGGACATGCAGCGCGAGCTGACGCGCAAGACAGAAGTGATTTCCGAAACGTTGGAACGCTTGCAGGAAGCCTATGACAAGATCGATAGCGATCTGGCACAGGCGCGCACCATTCAAAATGCTCTCGTGCCCGAAGCACATCGGCAATTTGGCGACTTCAAGGTTGATTTGCTCCTGCGCCCCTGTGGCCATGTGGGTGGCGATCTGGTGGGTATGTTTTCCGCCAATGATTACCAGATGGCGTTCTACAATATCGACGTATCCGGCCATGGGATTACATCGGCGATGATGACCGCGCGCCTCGCGGGCTACCTCAACCCCAGCTATCTTGAGCAGAACGTTGCGATTGAAACGCGATTCTCGCAATTCAGCCGCTTGCTGGACCCGGTTGAGGTGGCTGGGATCCTGAATGCAAGATTATCGGCCTATGTCGGAATTTCGGAATATTTCACAATGGCTTATGCGGTTGTGGACCTGAAACGAGGGCATGTGCGATTTGTTCAGGCCGGCCATCCGCCACCGCTGGTTCTGCCACGGACCGGAGAGGCGCATTTTGTCGGCGACGGTGGTTTGCCCATCGGGTTGTTGCCTCAGGTCGATTTTGACCAGTACGAAGTCTGTCTGTCGCCCGGCGACCGACTCCTACTCTATTCCGACGGGTTTACCGAGGCCGTGCGCCCGGATGGAAGCATGTTGGAAAATGAGGGATTCCTCGAAATTGTGACGGAATGCCGTCATCTGACGGACGGGCAGGAACTGTTGGATGCGCTGCATGGCAAACTGCGTCAGATCATGCCTGAAGGCCATGAATCGGACGATGACATGTCGGCCGCGTTGCTGAGCTTTGGGCGCTGATCAGGTCACGGCAATGGCGTTGAGGATATGCCGCCGATTTGTCGGGGAGCATTTGTGGGCATAGCGTGCGGCCAAGACACCGGTAAGCTCTTGCGCTACAAAGGCCCGATCTCCGAGATTGCCCAACATTTCTGGCGCCTGCGCGGCTTCAAGCCAAACCGCGCGATGACCCGGTTCAATTGGCGGCCCAAGTGAGAAGACCGGGCGTGCCGTGTAGATCATGCAGATTTTTTCAGCCCAAAGGTCATATTCCGGCATATAGGTGAACCTCCGGAAAGCGCCCAGCCGCCGCGGGGACGCAATGTGCCAGCCGGTTTCCTCAAAGACCTCTCGATGCAACGCGCTGACAGGGCTTTCCCCCATGTCGATACCACCGCCGGGCAATTGAAGGTCAAGCCCGTCCTCGGCATCTGTCTGCGCGGTGACAAGGATCTTGTCCCCAAGCCTGAGCACGGCATAAACGCCCGGCCGCGCTGTATAGCGCTGTCCGGGTTTTGGGCTTTCTCCGACCCTGAACATACCGCCCCCCTTACATCCTTGCTTGCCCGCCCTATATAGCGCCGGTATGCCAATCCAAGGCGTGTAAGGAAACCCCATGACTACTGCGACCAAAATCGCGTGGGACGACACTGTCCTGCCGTTTCAACTCGATGCGTCCGACATGCGCGGTCGCGTTGCCCGTCTGGACGGAGTCCTGGACGGTATTCTGAAACAACATGATTACCCACCCGCCGTTGAGGCGCTGGTGGCCGAGATGGCTTTGCTGACCGCATTGATCGGGCAGACGGTCGATCTGCGTTGGAAATTGTCCCTTCAGGTGCAGACCAAAGGTGCAGTGCGCATGATCGCAACCGATTACTACGCGCCGCAGGCGGAAGGCGAAACTGCGCGGATTCGGGCCTATGCCAGCTTTGACCGCGACCGTATCACCGATGGCGCGCCGTTCGATCAGCTTGGCGAAGGCTATTTCGCGATCCTGATCGACCAGGGCGAAGGCATGGCCCCTTATCAAGGGATCACACCTGTTGCGGGCGGATCGCTCTCGGCCTCGGCCGAGGCGTATTTCGCGCAATCCGAACAGTTGCCGACGCGGTTCAACCTGTCCTTTGGCCTCAGCCAGGAAACAGGCGGCGATCCCCATTGGCGCGCCGGCGGTGTGATGTTGCAGCATTTGCCCAAGACGTCGCCCTTGATGGCGCACCGGGACGCGGAGACTGAAACAGAGGCCCGCATCCTGCAGGCGCGCGATCTGGTGGGTGGCGAGGATGCGGAAAACTGGACACGCGCCAATACGCTTTTGGATACGGTCGAAGAAATCGAGCTGATTGGGCCGTCCGTGACGCCGTCTGAGTTGCTCGTCCGGCTTTTTCACGAAGAAGAGCCGCGCGTGTTCGATGCGCAGCAGGTGCGATTTGGCTGCACCTGTTCCGAAGATCGCGTGCGCCAGTCGCTGTCGATCTATTCGGCGCGGGATATCGAAAAGATGACCACCGATGACGGGCGCGTGACGGCGGATTGCCAGTTCTGCGGCGCGCATTACGACCTGGACCCGAAAACCGTTGGGTTCGAGGCAGAAGCACAGGATGACAGCTGATCTCCGCTCTCGTCTGACAGAGGCGCTGGCCCGTCCGGGCCGGCCCTCATCGGACTATGACCTCAACCCGAGTGTCAGCCTCGCCCCTGGGCGAAAACTCCGTCCTGCTGGCGTGCTTGTCGCGGTGTCGCTGGAGGGTGAAACTCCGCGCGTGATCCTGACCAAACGCTCATCGGCCTTGAAACACCATCCTGGGCAGGTCGCCTTTCCGGGTGGCAAAGTCGATGAGGGTGATAACGGTCCGGTTTGCGCAGCGCTGCGGGAAGCAAATGAAGAGATTGGCCTGCCCATCGGCGCGGCCGAGGTGCTGGGCACGCTACCGCCGCATGAAACGGTGACGGGATTTCACGTCACGCCTGTTGTGGCCATTATCTCCGAGCCGTTCGAGATCACCCCGGAACCCGGCGAAGTGGCCGAGGTTTTCTGCCCTCCTTTCACCCATGTCACAGATCCAACCAAGTATACGGTGCAGGGGCGTCGCTGGCGGGGCGTGAGGCGGCAATATTATACAGTGCCTTGGGGACCTTATTACATCTGGGGTGCGACGGCGCGCATGTTGCGGGCGTTGACCGATCAGGTGCGGGCGTGACACGGATCGTTGCTGACTGGCTGGACGACTCAGCCGTTCAAGCGGTCTGTGCAGCGGTGGGGGCCAAGGGGGCTCAGGCCCTGTTCGTGGGTGGCTGTGTGCGCAATGCCCTGTTGAAAGAATCTGGCAGCGACATTGATATCGCGACAGATGCGCGGCCTGACGACGTGATGAAACTGGCTGAGGCCGCCGGTTTGAAAGCGGTACCAACCGGGATCGATCATGGCACAATTACCGTCGTGGCCGAGGGGCAGGGGTTCGAAGTCACAACCTTTCGCCGCGACGTGGCAACCGATGGCCGCCGCGCGGTGGTGGCGTTTTCCGCAGATATCGCTGAAGACGCCGCACGCCGCGATTTCACTATGAACGCGCTTTATGCACGGCCGGACGGGACGCTGATCGACCCTCTGGACGGTTTGCCGGATCTGAACGCCCGCCGATTAAGGTTCATTGGAGATGCCGAAACGCGCATCCGCGAAGATTATCTGCGCATTCTGCGGTTTTTCCGTTTTCATGCGTGGTATGCGGACCAATCGCACGGTTTCGACCCCGAGGCCCTGTCTGCAATCGCGGCGACGTTGGATGGGCTGGCTTCCCTGTCGAAGGAACGGGTCGGGTCCGAGATGATCAAGCTGCTCAGCGCTCCGGATCCATCGCCGGAACTCGCGGTTATGGCGCAGCTTGGCGTGCTGCAATCGCTGCTACCGGGCGCTGACGCAAAGGCGTTGCCGGTTGTTGTGTATTTCGAGCAGCAGTTGATGCTGCCAAATGACCCGATTCGACGGTTGGCAAGCCTTGGTCTGGACGTCCCAGTCGACACTTTGCGCCTGTCGCGGGCGCAAACGGGTCGGCTGGAAAAGCTTAGACAAGGCGCAGGGCAGTATCAGCGCGCTGCAGAGATTGGATATTGGCAACGCGATCTTGCGCTCGACACGCTTGTCTTGCGGTCCGCTTTGGACGGGTCGGTATTGACCGAAACTGCGATCGAGATTGCCAAGAACGCCGCGAGTCAGTCTCTGCCCGTGTCTGCCCGCGATTTGATGCCTGAGTATCAAGGCGCAGCGCTGGGCGCGCGGTTGAAGCAGTTGGAAACCGCATGGCTTGCTTCGGATTTCAGCCTGTCACGCGCTGAGCTTCTGGACCTAGCCGATGACGCGCACTAAGTCTCGTGACAAGCAGGCCGGTTTAAGGTAGCCGATCACCGTAACCAGCCGGGAGGACCGTGCATGTTCAAGGCCATTTTTACAAGCTTCGGCTGACAGCCTTGCCCGACAGGGCGCGTTGTCGCCTGTGTCTGCACGATGCGCAAAATCTGCTCTTTCCATTATGTTTGGAGCTCTGGCATGTTCCGCTATTTCGAAGATCTCGTTGATCCCTATACCGACTATGTCGAAGAGGATCGCCCCTCGCCCAAACTTTGGGATGTCTTTGTCGCCTACTCGCAGCCGTTCAAGAAACTGTTTGCCGCGACTGCCTTCCTGTCGGTGATCGTTGCCGCGGTTGAGGTTGGCTTGATCTCTTACATGGGACGCGTGGTTGATATTCTGTCGGGCGATCCCGGTCAGGTCTGGTCAGAACATGGGTTTGAACTCGTTCTGGCCGCCATATTCATCCTGACATTCCGGCCATTGGTGCAGATCCTAGATGTGTTGCTGCTGAATAACGCGGTGATGCCAAACTTTGGCACGCTGATCCGCTGGCGTGCACATAAACATGTTTTGCGTCAATCGGTTGGCTGGTTCGAGAACGATTTTGCCGGGCGCATCGCAAACCGCATCATGCAGACCCCACCAGCAGCGGGAGAGGTGGTGTTCCAGGTCTTTGACGCAATTACCTTCTCGCTGGCTTATCTGGTCGGGGCGGCGATTTTGCTGATGGCGGCAGATCCGTTATTGCTGATCCCATTGGCGATCTGGTTTGCACTGTATGCGCTTTTGGTCCGTTGGACGGTCAAGCGCGTTGGCCCGGCCTCTCAGGCGGCGTCGGACGCACGCTCGACCGTGACGGGCCGCGTGGTGGACAGCTATACAAACATCCATTCGGTCAAGATGTTCGCGCATCATGACAACGAACTCACCTATGCCAAGGAAGCGATCGAAGAAACGCGCCGCACCTTTGCCTATGAGATGCGGCTTTACACGATCATGGATGCGGCACTGGTGATCCTGAACGGCCTGCTGATTGTGGGCGTCGTGGGCTGGGCCATCTACCTGTGGATGACGGGTGTGACCTCCGTCGGCGCAGTGGCGGCTGCCACGGCGCTGACCCTGCGACTGAATGCGATGACCGGCTGGATCATGTGGGCGTTGACCACGTTTTTCCGCCAGCTTGGCGTGGTGGCCGAGGGTATGGAAACCATCGCCCAGCCGATTGACCTTGTTGATGACCCGGATGCCAAACCGTTGGATTTCAAAGGCGGAGAGATCAAACTGCGCGAGCTGTCGCATCATTATGGTCGCGGTGCAGGCGGGTTGGACAAGATCAACCTGACCATCCGGCCGGGCGAAAAGATTGGTCTCATTGGCCGATCTGGCGCGGGCAAATCGACCTTGGTGAAGCTGCTATTGCGGTTCTACGACACCGAATCTGGGCAGATTCTGGTCGATGGGCAGGACATTGCCAAGGTCACGCAAGACAGTCTGCGCCTGAAGATCGGGATGGTGCAGCAGGACAGTGCGCTGTTGCATCGGTCGGTGCGCGACAACATCCTTTATGGGCGCCCCGATGCGACCGAGGCCGAAATGCTCGCCGCCGCGCAGCAGGCGCAGGCGCATGAGTTCATCGAGGATCTGACCGATCCCAAGGGGCGCAGCGGCTATGACGCGCATGTCGGTGAACGCGGCGTGAAACTTTCCGGCGGGCAACGCCAGCGGGTCACGTTGGCGCGGGTGATCCTGAAGGACGCGCCGATTCTGGTGTTGGATGAGGCGACCTCCGCCCTCGATTCCGAAGTTGAGGCTGCGATTCAAAAGACGCTTTATGGCATGATGGAAGGCAAAACCGTGATCGCGATTGCTCACCGTCTGTCCACGATTGCACAGATGGATCGCATTCTGGTCATGGATCAGGGCCGCATCGTCGAAGAAGGCACCCATTCTGCGCTTTTGGCGCAAGGTGGCCTATATGCTCAGTTCTGGGCGCGCCAATCTGGCGGGTTCCTGAACCCTGAGGCCGCTGAATGACCCTGATCGACGCTTTCCGCCCGTCCGAAGGGCCACCGCCGCAAAAGCTGTGGCCCTTTTTCCGCTGGTGCCTATCGGGCGCTTGGCCTGCGCTGATCCTCGCGGCGGCGTTTTCCTCGGCGGCCGGCGCGATGGAGGTGGGCACTGCTTTGATCCTTGGCCGCGTGATCGATTCCGCGGTGGCCAATGGACCAGATGCGTTTTTCTCGGCAACCAATGTGGCGTTGATCACGGGCGCCTTGGTGTTTTTCGTGATCGCACGCCCGATTTTGTTTGGCCTGTCGGCGGCCTCCAACGCAATTATCGTGCAGCCGAATGTGAACCCGCTGGTTTTGTCGCGCCTGCATCGCTGGACGCTGGGCCAGTCGGTGCGGTTTTTCGACGATGATTTTGCGGGCCGTATCGCGCAAAAACAGATGCAGGCTGCGCGGGCGGTGACGGATGTTGTATCCGAATTCATCAACGTGGTGGCTTTTGCGCTGGCGTCGCTGGTGGGCTCGCTCTTGCTGCTGGCGTCAATTGACGGGCGAATCACGGCGCTGTTTGCGATTTGGCTTGTGGCCTATTTCCTGATGATTGGATGGTTCCTGCCGCGTATCCGCAAACGGTCTGCCGCACGTGCCGGGGCGCGGGCGATGGTGTCGGGGCAGGTTGTTGACACGATCACAAATATCAAGACGGTGAAGCTGTTCGCCCATGCCGCGCATGAAGACCGCGCCGCGCTGGGCGAGATGGAGAATTTCCGCCAGACTGCCCTGCATTTCGGCTATCTCTCGGCCGGTTTCCGCCTGTGCCTGATGACGCTGGCGGGAATTTTGCCGGTGCTGCTTTTGGGAGCGACGCTGTATCTATGGCAACTCGGCATGGCGACCGAGGGCGACATCGTTGCTGCAGGAGCCGTGGCGATCCGCATCGCCCAGATGACTGGATGGGTCAGCTTCACCCTAATGGCGATCTATTCCAATATTGGTGAGGTTGAGGATGGGATGCGCACGCTCACGCCGCGTATCCGTCTGGCCGATGCCAAGGATGCGCAGGCCCTGTCGGTGCCGTCTGGCCAGTTGGAGTTCAAAGATGTCAGCTTTGCCTATGGCCGCCAGACCGGCGGGGTGAAAGGCATCGATCTGACCATCACTCCGGGCGAAAAGCTGGGCATTGTCGGCGCGTCCGGCGCAGGGAAATCGACGCTCGTGTCGATCCTTCTGCGGCTTTATGAAACGGAGTCCGGTCGTGTCTTGATCGATGGTCAGGATATCGGGCAGGTCACACAGGAAAGCTTGCGTCGTCAGATCGGAATGGTCACGCAGGAAACAGCGATGTTCAATCGCTCGGCCCGTGAAAACATCCTCTATGGTCGTCCCGAAGCCAGCGAAGAGGATATGATCGCGGCCGCCAAAAAGGCCGAGGCACATGAGTTTATCCTTGGGTTGGAAGACCATAAAAGGCGCACAGGCTATGACGCGCATCTGGGTGAACGCGGTGTCAAACTATCGGGCGGGCAGCGGCAGCGTATTGCGCTGGCCCGGGCCATTCTGAAAGACGCGCCGATTCTTGTGCTGGATGAAGCGACCTCGGCCCTGGATTCAGAAGTTGAAGCTGCGATCCAGACCGCTCTGCATCGTGTGATGGAGGGCAAGACCGTACTGGCCATCGCGCATCGCCTGTCCACCTTGTCGGAAATGGATCGGATCGTGGTTCTGGATGACGGCCAGATCGTCGAGGTTGGAACTCATGAGGCGCTGCTGGCGCAGGGTGGGCTTTACGCCAATTTTTGGGATCGCCAATCGGGCGGATTTATCCGCACAGAAGCGGCGGAGTAGCGTCCGCCCGCGTCTTGGTATAGGCGCTAGCCGCATGAGAGAAACTGTTACCATCGATAGGCTGGGCCATCAGGGCGACGGCATCGCGCCCGGCCCGTTTTATGCCGCGCGTTGTCTGCCTGGAGAGGTGGTCAGCGGAGAGGTGGACGGGCGACGCCTAACCGATTTGCGGATCGAAACGCCGTCATCAGACCGGATCAAACCCGCCTGTCGCCATTACAACGCTTGCGGCGGGTGCCAGTTACAGCATGCGACCGAGGCGTTTGTGACCACTTGGAAACAGGACTTCGTCCAGCAATCCCTGGCCGCGCAGGGTATCGAGGCCGAGATGCGGCCCATTCTGACCTCTCCTCCGGCGTCTCGCCGTCGCGCCTCATTGGCCGTGAAGCGCACCAAGAAAGGCGCGTTGGTCGGATTTCACGGCCGCGCGTCTGACGTGATCACCGAGATTCCTGATTGCCAGTTGCTGCACCCTGATCTGATGGCGGGATTGCCCGTCGCGAAAGAATTGGCGTTGCTGGGCGGGTCGCGCAAAGGCGAATTGTCTGTGACGCTGACGCGGTCTTTGGCCGGTCTGGATGTGGCGGTGACGGGCGGCAAGGAATTGGACGGGCCTCTGCGCATGGCGCTTGGTCAGCTTTGCGAAGCCAAAGGTTTGGCGCGCATTGCCTGGGCGGACGAGGTCATCACCCGCGTCCCGCCAGCGCAGGTTTTCGGTGCGGCCAAGGTTGTGCCACCGCCTGGAGCCTTCTTGCAGGCGACTGACCATGGCGAAGCCGTGCTGCGCGATGCCGTGATCGAAGCCGTTGGCGATGCGAGCAATGTGGCAGACCTCTTCGCTGGATGCGGAACCTTCGCGTTGCCTCTGGCGCAGACAGCGGCGGTCCATGCCGTGGAAGGCGCAGATGACATGGTGGCTGCTTTGGATCACGGATGGCGACACACATCAGGCTTGAGGGCGGTCACCACGCAGGCCCGTGACCTTTTCCGAAACCCGTTGGACGCAGATGAGCTCAACCGCTTTGACGCCGTGGTGCTGGACCCACCCCGCGCCGGGGCGGAAGCGCAAGTTAAGGCGCTCGCCGGTTCGGATGTCGGCCGCGTTGCCTATGTTTCTTGCAATCCGGTGACCTATGCGCGTGATGTGGCTGTGCTCATTGCGGCCGGGTTTCGCCTGGATTGGGTGCAGGTTGTCGATCAGTTTCGCTGGTCCACCCATACCGAACTTGCGTCCTGCCTGACACGCGCCTAACTGCAGGACCAGAGCAGGAGATATCGGATGCGCGAACAGCTTGAAACCTGGATCGAAAGCCCGTTGGTGACCCGGGTGATCACCTGGGTGATCATTGTCAACGCGGTGGTTCTGGGTCTGGAAACCTCTAAACCGCTCATGGAGCGGTTTGGGTCCATCCTCATTTTTCTCGATCAGCTTTGCCTGGCAATTTTTGTCGGGGAATTGCTGACCAAGCTCTTTGCGCAAAGGCTGCGGTTTTTTAAAAACGGCTGGAACGTCTTTGATTTTCTGGTGGTCGGTATTGCGCTGATCCCGGCTGCGGGTGGTCTTTCGGTGTTGCGGGCGCTGCGAATTTTGCGCGTGTTGCGCGTTGTGTCAGTCGCGCCCAACCTGCGCCGCGTGGTCGAAGGCTTTGTAAACGCGCTGCCCGGCATGGGATCGGTGTTTCTGCTGATGGCGATTATTTTCTATATCGGCGCAGTGATCGCCACCAAGCTGTTTGCAGCAAGCTTCCCGCAATGGTTCGGTACGCTGGGCCAAAGCGCCTATTCCCTGTTCCAGATCATGACGCTGGAAAGCTGGTCGATGGGAATCGTGCGGCCGGTGATGGAAAGCTATCCCTATGCCTGGGTGTTTTTTGTGCCGTTCATCTTGGTCACGACCTTTGCCGTTGTGAACCTTTTGGTTGGTCTGATCGTGAATTCGATGCAGGACGCCCATGCCGAAGAAGACAATGCCAAACGCGAAGCCCGACACGAGGATTTGTTGAATCGTCTGGACCGGCTTGAAGCCATGTTGGCGCGGCGTGACGGCGCAGAAAGCCAGAAACCGGCGGAAAAGTGATTTTGAAACTCTTATGCTTTAGGCTAGGCACAGCAGCATAAGAAGTACAAAGCAAACGAGCAGGTAATGAAACGGCGGGAATTTACCATTGCTGCCCTGTCGGCAGCCATGATGGGCGGGTGTGCGTCCAGCAAGTTCAAGAGTTACAATGGCCCGGAAGTCACCAGTATTGTCGTCAATAAAGGTGCGCGCCGCATGCATTTACTGCATGGCGATACGGTGCTGAAATCCTATGATGTTGATCTTGGGCGCGTGCCCGATGGGCCGAAACAATTCCATGGCGATGGAAAGACGCCTGAGGGTTTGTATCGAATCGACCGCCGCAACCCCAAGAGCTCTTTTCATCTGAGTGTTGGAATCTCTTACCCCAATACCGCTGATCGAGCATTTGCCGAGTCGCAAGGCAAGCGTCCGGGTGGAGATATATTTATCCACGGTCAGCCCAATCGCAGATCTTCCAATGGGCGCGATTGGACCGAAGGATGCATCGCTGTGACCAATCGCGAGATGGAAGAGATTTATGCGATGGTTCAGACGGGAACGGTGATCGCGCTACGTCCCTGAGGTGCCGGCAGTCAGGACGTCGGCGGGCTCTGCGCCGAGTTCCATGGCCCACCAGATTTTGCCGTTGGAATCCTGATGATAGCCGAGCCCCATGCGCGTGGCACGGCTGTCGAGAATGGCGTCACGGTAGACCGGGTTCGAAAACCAGGCGGCCAGCGTATCGGTTTCGCTTTCAAAGGTTTCCGCGATCAATTCGGACAGGAAAACACCATTATATCCCGCCTGCACAACGCGCTGGATCGGAGATGATCCGTCCGATCCCCAGTTCCATGGCCGTGCCTGAACCGACATGTCTTTCGCGTGGCGCATTGCCGCCGAGATCAAAGCCTCATCTGTGACCAGTGGTGCCAGCCCCGAGGTCGCCCGTAGCGCATTCACCCCTTCCAGCATGTTTTCCTGAACCTGCCGGTCGCGGATTGTGTATCCACCTGATCCTGCGCCACAGCCCGCAAGAATGCCCACCAAAGCCATGAGTCCAACTGCCAAACGTATCATGCGGACATCAACTCCCCGTTTCTTCAGACCTGATTTATCCTGCTTGATGCTTCTGCGCAATTTGCTGCGCGCATCGCCCTGTTCAAGCGTGTTTGATTTGCTGCGCCGCGAATCGTGCTTATACTTATAACTGCGTAAGACACGCAGAGCGATCAGGATTGCACGACTATGCCAGACAAGAAATTCACCCGACGCACGCTTTTGGCCAGCGGGTCAGCCTTTCTGGCGGCCCCTGCGATTGCACAGGAATTGTCAACAATCACGGACCCGGCAACCGGTGAAATCGTCGAATATGATCCGCTGCGCCCGCCCCCGGAATGGGAACCACCGGTTCAGCGTAACACGGCGATGTTCCGGGCGCGCCGTTGGCAAGATCATTTTTCGGATCTCGATAACGGGGCGATTCTTGTCGATGTCGAAAGTCGCGCCTTGCATTTCTGGGGGGAAGATGGGTTCACCTACCGCCTGTTTCCGTCCTCGGTGCCTCTGACTAAAGACCTGACGCGCAAAGGCCGCACACGTGTCACGCGTAAGGTCGAAGGCCCAAGCTGGGCGCCAACGCCCAATATGATCAAGCGCAACCCCGAATGGCCGCGCTTTATCCCGCCGGGGCCTGATAATCCGCTGGGCACCCATGCGCTATATCTCGGTTGGAAATATTATCGAATTCACGGGACCCACGACAATCGAAAGATCGGACGGCAGTCTTCGAACGGGTGCATCGGGCTATATAACGAACACATCGCAGAGCTTTACGAGCTGACGAATGTCGGAACGCAGGTGTTGCTTATTTGACGACAAATCCTAAGGGCAACAGCAAGTTGCAGAAACAAGTGTTTGCTTTTTCGCAATTTAGGTGATTACAAAAACCTACGGGAAAGTCTTGACGCACGTAGCCTGATGTTTGGCGCGTGGATATCTGGAGGTAACGTTATGAAAAAGCTCGTGATCGCCGCAGCTCTGGCTGGCTTCGCTTCGACCGCATCGGCAGGAAACCTGGCCGAGCCGGTTGTGGAGCCTGTGATCATCGAAGAAACCGAAACCGGTTCTTCGGGTGGCATCCTGCTCCCCGCTCTGTTGCTGGTTCTGGTTGCTGCCACTTTGGCCGCAAGCTAATCCGCACCGGATTCAGATTTCGAGAAAGGCGGTGGGTTTCCACCGCCTTTTTTGTTTGTATGGGCTTCAGTCGATCCAGCCTTTGAGATTCGCCTCAACAATGGCTGCCAAGGCTTTGATATGCGCGTCATCATCGTTGAGGCACGGAATATAGGTAAAGGTTTCGCCGCCAGCCTCTTCAAAGCTTTCCTTGATCTCTTCGTTGATCTCTTCCAGCGTTTCGATGCAATCAGCCGAAAAGGCCGGCGCACAGACAGCAATGTTTTTCTTGCCATCTTCTTCAGCCAGACGCGCAACTTCGTCGACAGTGTAGGGCTTTAGCCACACTTCCGAGCCGAAGACAGACTGGAACGTGGTGGTGATTTCCGTGTCGTCCCAGCCCAGACGCTCTTTGAGCAAGCGCGTCGTTTTCTGGCATTGGCAGTGGTAGGGATCGCCCTCCATCAGATAGCGTTGTGGCATCCCGTGATAGGAACACACCAGAATATCCGGGCGGTTTTCCAATTCGGCATAGGCGGTCTCGATCGACTGGGCGAGAGCTTCGATGTAGAGCGGGTGGTCAAAATAAGCCTCGACCGTGCGGGCGCTTGGTTGCCACTTCTCTTGCATCAGGGCGCGGAAGAACTGGTCATTGGCGGTGGCCGAGGTTGCACCGGCATAATGTGGATATAGCGGGAAGAACAGGATCTTGGTGCAGCCCGCAGCCACCATCGCCGCGACTTTGGACTTGGTCGATGGGTTGCCATAGCGCATGCAGAAATCGACCATGACCTGATCGCCATAACGAACAGCCATCTCGGCCGTCAGTTTTTCGACCTGCTGTTTGGTTATGGTCATCAATGGTGATTCGTTTGCGTCTTCATTCCAGATCGACTTGTAAGCTGCGCCCGAAGTGAATGGGCGTTTCGTCAGAATGATTAGCTGTAACAGAGGTTGCCACAGCCAGTCTGAATAGTCGATGACCCGCTTGTCCGACAGGAATTCGTTCAGATAGCGTCGCATAGACCAATAGTCATACCCGTCCGGCGTACCCAGATTCGCGACTAGAACGCCTACACGTTCAGCCGGTATCTTTGGGTGGTCCGTCGGCGCGTGGACCGGGCAGGTGGCAGATTTTGTAGTATCGAGCATGGTCATGTCCTGCGTAACGATAGCCCACCAGATAGAGAGCGCAGCCGCTCCGTCAATCCGGCAGTTTTGTCTCGGTTGTTTTGAGCGCATCCGCCAGCCGCGTCTGGGCCGAGCCAGGGCGAAGGGGTTGGGGCTGGCTGTCATCCGGCGCCCAGCCAGTCAGGCAGATTAAGTCAAATGTTGCACGAATGCGCCCGTCCTGACCGGGGAAATGTGTTTGATAAATTTCATTCGCGCGCTGCATCACTGCGCGGCGGCTTGGGTGCCGCAGTCGCCCGGACAGCGCGTTGCCCTCTCCCATTGCGCGCAGGTCGTGCATCAGCGCAAAGCTATCGGTGTATTCGACGTTTAGCGGAACGGAATCTGCAACCGGCAAGGCAAAGCCACCGCGTTGCAAAAGTCCACCCAAATCACGAAGTTCGGCCATCGGGGCGATACGTGGGGACAGCCCACCAGTGATTTCGGCTTCGGCCTGCGCCAGCACTGCGCGGAGTTCGTACAGGGTCTGCCCGCCCAGAGAGACGCATAGGAACAGACCATCGGCACGCAAAGCGCGTCGGCACTGAATGATCTGGCCCACCGGGTCTTCGGCCCAATGCAAAGCCATTGCATGGATCACAAGATCAAAGCTGTCCGGTCCGAGATCCAGAGTGTCCTGATCTGGAATGCAGATCGCATCTGGAAAAACCTCGCGCCAGATATCTGCAAAAGGCGTCACAATCACCGCATCCGTAAACGATCTGTTAACCATGCTTAGGCGATCTTGTATTTCATCACGGGCGGCATGATGCAGGAACAGGGCATCCGGCTGAGCCCGCGATCGGTTGCGGGACAGAGCGTGTGGATCAAAGACTGGGCCAGAACGGGACATATGCGGCTGATACCGGGTTGCGCGCCCGGGTTCAAATGCTGCTGCGATCGGTCTTGCAGGTGGTCTATCCGCCACGCTGCATCGGGTGTGGCGCTCAGGTCGAAAGCGACTTTGGCCTGTGTTCGGCCTGCTGGCGCGACACGCCCTTTATTGCCGGGACGGTGTGTGAATGCTGCGGCGTACCTTTGCCGGGGGACGCCGATGGATACCGGATTGAATGTGATGATTGCATGGCCACTCCGCGTCCTTGGGTCGATGGGCGGTCTGTGATGCTTTATGCCGGTCAGGCGCGCAGTCTGGTGCTCGCCCTAAAGCATGGCGACCGGCCCGAAATTGCCCACGCCGTGGCCCCGTGGATGGCGCGGGTGGCAGCACCGTTGCTTCGGGAAGACATGGTGGTCATTCCTGTGCCGCTGCATTGGTCACGCCTATGGCAACGTCGTTACAATCAGGCGGCCCTTCTGGGTCAGGCATTGGCAAATCAGGCGGGATTACAGCATTGCCCCGATGCATTGATACGCCCGCGACGCACGACACCACAGGATGGCAAAAGCCCGCAGGCCCGCTTTGAAAGCATTTCCGGGGCGATTCGGTTTAACCCAAAACAGACCGGCACGTTTAAAGATCGGCCAGTTCTTTTGGTGGATGATGTGATGACATCTGGGGCAACCTTCGCCGAATGTGCGCAGGTCTGTCGTGACGGCGGGTCGGGTGACGTTTTTGTGCTCGCACTGGCGCGCGCGGTGCGAGAAGATTAAATCCGCTGAAAGCCAAGCGGAAGCAGAGAGAATGAAACCTGTAGAAATATATACCTCGCCCCTTTGCGGTTTTTGCCATGCAGCGAAGCGTTTGCTGTCCCAAAAGGGCGTTGAGTTTACCGAGATTGACATCTGGGCCGCGCCTGATCGCAAACCGGAAATGATCCAGCGCGCCGAAGGCGGTCGCACCGTACCGCAGATTTTTGTGGGCGACGTCCATGTTGGCGGTTGTGATGATCTGTATGCGTTGGAGCGTGCAGGCAAACTGGATCCGCTTCTCGCGGAATGAAAACTGCTCTGCTGCAAATCTGTTCTGGGGATGACCCGGCGACAAATCTGACAGAAACGCAAAATCGCGTGGCTGAGGCTGCCGCCGGAGGTGCAAGGTTTGTGCTGACGCCTGAAGTGACAAATTGTGTCTCCAGTTCACGTACGCATCAGCGCTCTGTTTTGCAGCATGAGGATGAAGATCAGACCCTTGCCGCCTTGCGGGCACAGGCGTCCGAGTTGGACATATGGCTTTTGATTGGGTCGCTCGCGCTCAAGACTCATGACGATGATGGACGATTTGCCAACAGGTCTTTCCTGATCGATCCAAGCGGTGGCATTGTGGCTCGCTATGACAAGATCCACATGTTCGACGTCGCGGTAACCGAGGCGGAAACCTACAAGGAATCAGATGGCTACCGACCTGGCTCCCGTGCTGTTGTCGCGTCCACGCCCTTTGGTCCGGTTGGGATGACGATCTGTTATGACCTGCGCTTTCCCAAGCTGTTCAACGCTTTGGCCGACGCAGGCGCACGTATTCTGACCGTTCCCGCCGCGTTTTCGACTGTGACAGGCAAAGCGCATTGGACACCACTTTTGCGGGCCCGTGCGATCGAAACCGGCTGCTGGGTCCTCGCGCCGGCGCAATGCGGCACTCATGCCATAACTCGCGGCCGCCAGCGCCGCACATATGGCCATTCCCTCGTAGTTTCGCCATGGGGCGAGCTGGTTGTGGATGGCGGGGAGGCGCCTGGCATTCACTTTTTCGATCTGGATGATACACAGGTAGACGCCGCGCGGCAGAGGGTGCCGTCATTGGCCAATGCCCGCCGGTTTGACGGCCCCTGACTCCGGATCAAAGAGATGACTGACGACACAAGCGTCCTCGCGGCCACC